>JAFGQS010000032.1 GCA_016935565.1 Deltaproteobacteria bacterium | reverse complement strand
CATCGTCAACAAGGCGTAATATTTGTACGAGGGGGCTGTTATTATTGACCATGATATCCTCCAATCATAGTTGATAATCTACATTATAATTATATTAGAGGACGATGTCAATATCTAATTATGACCACCCCTCAAGTAATTTACAAAAAAAAGTAAATCAATATTCGGAACATTCCAGTCACAATCTGCTGAAAAAAGGTTAGTGATCATTTCAATCATGTTTCATCGAATGTATCGGACAAATACTGAGCGTGACATAGGTGATTGTCCTATCTGTTATTAGGACAAGTGCCGATGGTAGAAAGGATTGCTTTGTAGTATAAAGGCGCGCCCATAATCGAGAGAGTATTCCTTTCGTATATAAAGGGGAGTATGAGTCGGATGACTCAGACTTTTTTTTGTGCAAGGTTCTTATGAATTAACGATCAAAAACTGCATCGATTAGAACCGTTTCACACAAAGAAATTCCATAAAAATAATTTATAATTTGTCAACACAGGTTATAACGACCCGTTTCATACGGGACGGTTCATTAATAAAAAGAGATGAAGGAGGAGAGAGTTGGATGGCAAGATTTGAAAAAATTACACTCCAAGAGGCGGCTGGCTTGATTAACGATGGGGATTTCTTATCTTTCAGCGGTTTTACGATCTGGAGGCGCCCGATGGCCCTCATATATGAGCTGGTTCGGCAACAAAAAAAGGATTTGCATCTTTTCGAGGTGAATGGAGGAACGCATACTGAAGTTCTGGCAGGAGCAGGTGCCATAAAAATATGGGAATCATGTTGGGTCGGACACGAATTGTATGGGAAGCTCGGTGAAGGTATAGCACGCGGGCAGGTAGAGGGTAGCATAATTGTTGAGGATTACAGTCATGCACAGGTGGTTGCCCGTCAATTAGCAGGGGCATACGGCCTTCCGTTTTTTCCGACGGCATTGTCTATGGGGACGGATATATTAAATCCAAAGTATGATATGTTGAGCAAGGCGGGTCTGCGGGATGGATCAAATCCCAAGATCCCGGTTAAAAAATACGATGTTATTAAAGAACCCTTTTTCGGCAATGGGGAAATCCTCATGATGCCTGCCGTGAATCCTGACTGGGCGCTTATATATGCTTCTCAGGTTGGTGATGAAGGAACAGTCCGGGTCTTTTCTCAGACTTACGTTGATGCGGAGGTCGTCAAAGCGGCGGATAAGGTTATCGTGATCGCTGAAGAAATGGTACCGGATAACTATCTCAGACAGGAACCGGAAAAAAATCTGGCGGCCGGCTATGCAATAGATTATGTGGTCGAATGTCCGTGGGGTGCTCATCCTACGGGATCACAATTCTTTTATGATGTCGATGCAGACTTTATCAGACAATTCTATCAGGTTTCCAAGAGTAAGAAGGCATTTGACGAGTGGGCGGACGAGTGGATATTTGGTGTGTCCGGACATGAAGAATATCTCGATAAACTGGGAATAAATAGATTGCAGAATCTGCGTGCGAATTCGGTTTTAGGTTATTCAACAACAGTAAAGAGGGGGACGAGATAAATGACGACCAATAATGACTATGCCAAGAACGGAGAATATAAACCGATTGACATGCTGGCGTGTGCTGCTGCCAAAGAAGTCAATGACGGTGACGTTGTCTTTGCCGGAACAGGCCTGCCCATGCTGGCCATCGCTCTGGCCCAACTGGAACAGGCTCCCAATGCCGTGTGCATTTACGAAGCGGGAAGTGTCGATGGACGGCCCATCGATCTTCCTACATCTGTGGGAGATTCCCGTTGTGCTTACCAGGCTTCTATCGCCGCGGGACTGGCAGAAACTTTTTATGGACAGTTACATTGCGGTTACGTGGATCTGGCATTCCTGGGTGGTGCAGAGATTGACATGTACGGAAATGTTAACACGACTGTAGTTGGCGATTACGCAGCGCCGAAAAAAAGGTTTACCGGGAGCGGTGGAAATCCGGACATCAATTCACTGGCAAAGCGAACCGTGTTCATTATGCTTCAGGAAAAGCGCCGGTTTAAGGAAAACGTCGATTACATCACATCACCGGGTTGGAGAATCCACAGATGGCCCAGTGGGGAGTGGGTTCACAAGAAAGAGGTTTATGGGAATTACTTTTTCGGAGGGCCGACCGCCGTTATTACCAATATGGCCGTTTTCCGCTTCGATGAAGATGGGTTAATGTATCTTGATTCGGTTCATCCCGGATATACCGTGGAAGATGTGAAAGAGAATGTCGGCTTTGATCTGAATGTTTCACGGGTGAATGGTGCAACATCACCACCGACCTATAATCAGCTGGATCTTTTGTACAAGAAAGTAGATCCGGAAGGAATATTTCTGCCATGATTGTCGAAAGGATATAACAGTGCGTTTCATGGTACCCCGCCTTTCGAGGCGGGGTATTTTTTATAGGAAGAGCATGACGCACCTTTTAAATCCCGAATCCAAAGCTGGTGGAGACCAATGTGTCTTTCACACTTGAGTCAATTCAGGGGATTTCACCATATGGCAGGCATAACGGGTGATCAGTCGAGAAGCAGCTTATTGTCCGTTGACCGTGATTCGTTTGTACTGATTACATAGATTGCGGGCTCACCCTTGACAGGGCAGAACATTTCACAGGTGCCGCATCCCACACAGAGGTCGATATCAACCCTCGGCTGTTTTATAATCATATCTTTTCCATCGCGGTCCCGGACCAGGACCTGTTCCAGCCATATAGACTTCTTTGGTGTCGGGCACACTTCTTCACAAACGACACACGGTGTACTAAAAGCATAGGGGAGACATCTTCCCTTGTCAATCATGGCAACACCGATCTTTGTTTTTTCTTTTTCTTTCAATGTAAGCCGCCTGATTGCACCGGTGGGACATACCTGTCCACAGAGGGTGCAGCGATATTCACAATATCCGACCCTGGGTACAAGCTTCGGTGTCCATATGCCTTCCATTCCGGCATCGAAAAGAGTCGGCTGGAGACCGTTTGTAATACATACTTTCATACATTCGCCGCACCGAACACATTTTTTTAAAAATTCTCTTTCATCCAGTGAACCGGGTGGCCTGATCAGTTTCCGGTTAAAATATCCGGATCCGGAAAGGGGCCTGGTTCGTAAGAACGGTACAATAAAAATACCTGCAAGAAGAGAAATAATGACATTTCTCCTTCCCAGATTCAGGGATGCGGCATCTTTCCTGGCAGTGAATCCGAAATTAACTGCATTGTAAGGACAGAGATCATCGCAATCCATGCAGTAAAGGCATTCCGCACCTCTCCAGGTTCCATCCTTATCAACAACGGCACCTCCCGAACACATGGTTTCACAAACACCACATGATGTGCATCCCTCACTTATCGATCTTTTTAATAACGAATACCGGGAAAGAATGCCCAGCAACGCACCAAGGGGACAGAGGTATTTGCACCAGAATCTTCGTTCTATAAGATTCAGACCCAGCAGCATCAAGAATAGAAGGCCTATGAATATGCCCTGGAAGAAATAGGGCTGGTGAAACGAGAGAAAAGTCTTTTTGAAAATGGTGTAAAAAAATTCCGATACATCAACGATAACAGGTAAATGCAGGTGATAGGCCGTATCGAAGAAAGCTCTTGTCATATAGTTGACCAGTGGATAAATACTGAGAGATAGGGAACGAATCAGGAGTGAGATGGGGTCCATGATTCCTGCAAGCTGTGCAGTGAAAAGTGAGGACGCAAGGATGAACAGAAGAATATAATATTTAATTCTATACCAGTTTTGACGAACGGTTGCAGGAGGTTTCTTTCTGAAAGAACCGATCATTGTATGCAGCGTTCCCAGGGGGCAAATCCAACCGCAAAAGATCCTCCCCATGAAAATAGTCACAACTATCACAATGAGTGCTACAAAGAGGCTTTTGGTCACGGAATGTGAAGATAACAGTGTTGATATGAAGATGAGAGGATCAAAATCAAGCCAGATCTTAACGGGATAGCCGAGTTCATCTCCGCCTTTCGATTCAGTTTGGAAGAAGAGGAAAAGAAAGATGAGAAAAAATATGCTTTGGGTAATTCGTCGAAGGTTTCGCATAATGATCTGGTGTGATGTTCTCTTTTTAAAGTGCGGATAAAGTAGTTAAAGAGGATTGGCCGTCACTATCCTATAATATTACATTATGATTTTCTTAATTTTGAGACGTGAAAGATCCATCACGCCGAGTCCTGCCTGATCACCGATTCGAACATATCCCAGGTCATCTCCCGTTAAACCGAAAAGAGTTGCTCCAAACGAATCAATTGCCACCTGATCGGTACCTGAGATCACCGTGTTCAAAAGTCTTACGTCGTTCACGCTTCCCCCCTGTGGACCGTTAGCGGTTAATATGCGAACGGCATCCAGGATAGTAAGTGTCGGTTTGATAGCCTTTGCAATATCGACGAGGCTTTTATCCAGCCGCTGGTGAATTCTGCCTCTCCATCCCCCCATAACACCCATCCAGTTTTTCATTCCCAGTGTGAGCGTTGCAAGGCCGTGAGTCTTTGCTATCGGCACGTTGATGACCTTGTCGGCTTCAAGAATTTCAGTGTATAATGGCCATTCTTTCAGTGCGAGGCCGTCAAGCCTCACATTCTTGAATTTCCGTTCATCCACGTACTTGACGTCCGCACCAGCATTCCTCGCTGCATCGGCAATACCGCTCTGTTTGTAACATCTTCTCGGATCATTGCACGTCCTGTCGAAGACCTTTACTGTCCTGGCTCCTGCCTCATAACACATTTTTACAATAGTGGAGACAACCTCCGGATTTGTGTTGGCAGCCTGCTCCGGTGTTCTATCCCAGCCTATGTTTGGCTTGACAACAACGATATCCCCTCTGGAGATAAAACGGCTTATCCCGCCGATTGCATTAACTGCAGCGGTGGTAATCATTGCGGGTGATATTCCCTGGACGACGGCGATATCAACGGTTTCGGAAGCGGCAAGATTTCCGATAAGAGAATCGAGGTTGATGGGAATTGATACACTCAACCCTGCTATAAGGGTGGTCTTTATAAAATCCCGGCGGTTCATAGAGAATCCTTTGGATGGAATATTCATCAATGCCCGATGGCTGTTATTCCGGCAATTCGTATACAGTACATCCCGTTCCGTGTATATGTTTTAAGTATATACCACATCTATGAATTCATTTCACAGGACATTTCAGTAAAAGAAACATGAGTTAGGAAGAATAATGTTCTATCTGGCATATTTCTTGTAGTAAATCTCTACTTTGAGTACTTCAGAGAAGTCTCAGGAAGTTTTAAAATCTAAAGAATTTTGAATCAATTGCCGAATACATGTTTGATACGGCGTAAAAGGAGAACTGTGTGGCAGCAATAAGACAAGAATGAAAATACTGAGGGAGCAACTGTCATGGAGATGAGTTCAAGTCAACTATCGGGTATAGTAGCAGCCATTCAAACGAAACACGAGACTGAAGATGTCATTCACGACCAGCAAAAAAGACTGGATGATTTAAAAAAAGTACTTAAAAATGCGTGTCCGAACCGGGGGATGAGAATCGATTTACAGAGAAAAGTGTATGTTCTGGAAAGTAATATCAGGGCACTTCGCCGTAAGTCATTTTTTGTTGATGCACAAAAAAAAATGAGCAAACAGTAAGTTATGATGAATAACAGAGGCACAATTTGTAGAAAATCAAAAAAAAGACATGCTGTAAATGAACAGCATATCGATCCCTTTTTGGAAGATATCGCAAAATTCCTGTCATCGAGGGATTTCGTAATGCCTCCACGGGAGGAAATCTTTCCCGGGAGTGGAGAGAATGTCCAGTTTTCTTCTCCGCATCACTTTGTCCTTGATTCCTCTGCTGCCGATCCTGTATAAAAGAAGACGGTTTTTGGGGAAATCAGCCGGTTGGTCTATGTCGTTTTGAAACATAGCACATACCATCCAATCAACCTGCCTGCTTCAGGTTGCACCATTATCTGCTGTATAATATTGCATCATATGATACATCACATGTAACGGCGGTACGCTTTATTATAAAGAGGTACAGTATGCGAAAAATTATGATGGTTTTTGTACTATCGTTGTTCCTTTGTACTGGTTCAGGCGAATGTGCACAGACTCAGGATGGACAGACCATCGTTGAGGCGAGCTTCAATTATATGCGGGGAAAAACATCTGTTTCTACGGTAGAAATGATTATTTATCGACCCGACTGGAAGAGGGCTATGACGATCAAAGCATGGACGAAAGGACAGGACCAGAGTATATTCTGGATCATCTCTCCTCCCAAAGACAAGGGCAATGGTACACTGAAGAAAAAACGTGAAATGTGGATATATAACCCCAAGGTCAATCGTGTCATCAAGCTTCCACCTTCTATGATGTCCCAGGCCTGGATGGGATCGGATTTTTCCACCGATGACCTCTCCAAGACGGACAGTCTGCTTACCGATTACGTCCATACCATTATCGGTACCGAAACACATGAAGGTAAAAAAATATACGTGATCAAATCCATGCCCAAACCGGAAGCTCCCGTCGTATGGGGAATGCAGATGCTCAAAATTCGTGAGGACCATATATTCCTCGAACAGGAATTCTATGATGAAGACCTTCAGCCCGTCAAAATTCTGACGACGGAAGAGATTGGAATGATGGGCGAGAAACTGTTTCCCCGGGTATGGAAGATGCAGAAGATAGGTGTTGACGATGAATACACCATTCTGAAATATACGGAACTTTCATTTAATATAGACCTGCCGCACAACCTTTTTTCAGTATCTTCCTTAAATACTCCTAGAAGGTAGGAAATCATGTCCATGGATATAAAAATGGCATGGCGCAATATCTGGCGTAATTCCAGGCGATCGATTTTAACCATGGCCGCCATTGCTTTTGCCTGTTTGCTCCTTGTCTTTATGCTGTCATGGCAATTTGGCTCTTATGACACCATGATAAATTCCGCGGTAAAGATTCACACGGGCCATCTGCAAATACAGGCAGAAGGATATCAGGACAAAAGAAATATCCGAATGGTTGTTCCTGACCCGGCGCGTGTAGCGGATATTCTGAAGAACATACCTGATGTGGATGCATATACCTTTCGTGCCAATGCCTTCTCACTTGTTTCATCCAAAGACAGAACGTATGGCATACTGGTGACCGGTATCGACCCCGGCAAGGAGGCAACGGTATCGACAATTAAGCACTTGACTCGTCAGGGGAGCTACCTTTCCGATGATGATGCCAACGAGGCCCTGGTCGGGGGACTTCTTGCAAAAAATCTGAAGGTAATCCCGGGCGATGAGTTGGTTGTACTTGGTCAGGGACGTGATGGCTCGGTCGCAGCAACAGTCATAACGGTTAAGGGAATATTCAGTTCGGGACAGGACGAATTCGATCGTTCCTCCATACAAATTACCCTTAAGAACTTTCAAGATGTATATGCCATGCGTGGGGCCGTACATGAAGTGGTAATACTCGGCAAATCGTTGGATGCTGTGCAGAAAATAAAGGAGACGGTTGCTGCTGAGATCGAGAAAATTGATAACAACGATCACCTTGCTGTCCTGGACTGGATGGAACTCTTGCCCGGCCTTGTTGAAGGTATTCAAATGGATCTGTACAGCGGGCTTATCTTCTACTTGATTCTGGTCGTTGTTGTTGCATTCAGTATTCTGAATACGTTTCTCATGTCCATCTTCGAGCGAACGAGAGAATTCGGCGTTATGCTGGCCATCGGGACAACGCCGGGACGTTTGATGAAACTGCTTCTGCTGGAATCGACGGTGATGACACTGGTGGGAATTATAATCGGTATTATTGCCGGCAGTTTGATTACGTGGTATTTTCAGGTTCACGGCATCGTTATTTCAGGTACATCCGATATAATGAGCCAGTTCGGCATACCTGAAAGGATGTATCCCCAGCTTTCACTGCGCTCCATCGTGATCGGACCGGGTGTTGTCTTGATCATAACGTTCATGACCGCCCTGTATCCAGCCCTGAAAGTTCGACGTTTCCACCCCGTGGAAGCGATGAAAGCGGTGTGAGCTATCAGCTATCAGCTCTCAGCGGTCAGAAAAAAAGGAGACAGAAGACAGGAGTCAGAATTTATAGCAATCAGTAGTCAGCTCTCAGTGTAAAAAGAAAGAAGTTGTGGAAATGAAAGATTTCAGAGACCTGAAAGTATGGGAGAAGGCGCATAGATTAACTCTCGATATTTACAAAGCAACTTCAGCTTTTCCTCGGGATGAGCACTACGGACCGACAAGTCAAATCAAACGTTCCTGTACTTCAATTCCTGCTAATATTGCTGAAGGATGTGGCCGGAGAAGTAATGCTGAGCTGGCGCATTTTCTCCAGATTGCAATGGGTTCAGCAAGCGAACTTGAATATCATTTACTCTGAGCTCACGATCTCGGATTTTTAAAGGATACCGAACATGAATATCTTGGTAATATAACAACAGAGGTAAAGCGTATGCTATCATCTTTTATCAAGAAACTGAGAGCCGATAGCTGAATGCTGAAAGCTTATATGAAAGGTTTTAATCCATGTTCTTCCACTTAGGATGGCGTAATATCTGGCGAAATCCGAGGCGGACCGCCGTCATCATGACAGCGATTGTTATCGGGGTCTGGAGTATGATCTTCCTGGGTGCTCTTATGAGGGGTATGACCGATCAAATGGTCAGAAACGGTATTTCAACCCTGACCGGACACATTCAGGTGCATCACAAGGGTTACCGGAACGATCCGGTCATTGAAAACAGTATGCCTGATCCACGAGTGGTCGAGTCAGCCATCAAAAAAAAGCTGCCGTCGGATGTTTGGTGGTCCTCACGAGTACGGGTCAACGCCATTGTCAGCAATGCCCGGCACACGGCGGGGATAACGTTTGTAGGAATTAACCCGTCACAGGAAGCAAAAATATCATTCATCGGAACAGCCGTCACGGAAGGACGGTACCTGAAGGATAATGATACATACGGAATCATTGTGGGTAAGGCCCTGATGGATAAATTTGGGACGAAGTTAGGGCGTAAAATGCTGGTTATGTCCCAGGATACGGACAAGGAAATCGCATCACGAGCCTTCCGGATTGTCGGGATATTCAGGGCTGAGATGGAAGCGACGGAAAAACAGTTCGTTTTCGTTACCATGCAGGCCGCGCAGCGTATGCTCAAGATGAAAAATAGAATTTCCGAAATATCCTTGGTCCTGCCCGATCCCAAAGATGTTGACGCAATGGCTGCTTCCCTTCGTGCCGTTCTGCCTGCTGTCGATTATGAAGTTCAGACGTGGCGGGAACTCTTGCCCTTTGTCACCGCTTATCTAAATGTTTATGACGGATTTATTTTTATATGGTTTATTGTTGTATTCATTGCCATGGGATTCGGTATCGTCAATACCACATTGATGGCGGTGTTTGAGCGAATACGGGAGTTTGGCCTCTTAAAGGCATTGGGGATGAAACCGTGGTGGATCATCAAAGAGGTCCTCACCGAATCATTTTTTCTCCTGGTCATTGGTATGTTTATTGGTAATACCTTGAGCCTTTTGAGTGTTTTTGCCCTGTCCGAGGTCGGCATAGATCTTTCAGCCCTTGCCGCGGGTTCCGAGTATTTTGGTATATCCCGGGTGATTTATCCTGCTGTTCACCTGTACGATGTGATCATGGCAAATCTGGTAGTGTTTGTCCTCGGTCTTTTAGTAAGCGTTTATCCGGCGGTGAAGGCAGCTCGTTTTACACCGATTGAAGCATTGACGCAAACATAAACGGACGGACTTTCAGTGTTCAGCGTTCAGTATTTGAAGCAGTCACGTACTGCTGATACGTGATTGATCATATATAACCTTATGCGGGAGTTATACGATGAATATTGTTGAAACCGTTGACGTCAGGAAAACGTATCAACAGGGAAACGTGGAAGTAACGGCCCTAGGCGGTGTGAGTCTGTCAATACAAAAAGGAAGCTTTATTGCCCTGGCCGGTCCGTCGGGGTCCGGTAAAACCACGATGCTGAACATGATCGGTGGTTTGGATTCCCCCGATTCAGGTCACATTGTTGTAAACGGCAACGAGCTGGAGAAACTGACTCAAACGGAGCTGGCCAGCTTACGGTTGCACAATATCGGATTTATATTTCAGGCGTATAATCTGATTCCCGTTCTTTCAGCCCTGGAAAACGTGGAATTTGTCATGCTTCTTCAAGGCATTCCTTCGGTTGAGCGACGAGATCGCGCGATGTCCATATTGGACGATGTGGGTCTGGAAGGGGCGTATAATCGACGACCGGCGGAATTATCCGGGGGACAGCAGCAGCGGGTGGCAGTCGCCCGTGCCATTGTATCCAATCCGTCTATCGTTCTGGCAGACGAACCGACGGCCAACCTGGATTCGAAGACGGGAAAAGGTCTTCTGGAAATGATGAGGAAAATGAACGAGGAGAAAAAGGTTACCTTCATCTTTTCGACTCATGATCGTATGGTAATGGACTATGCCCGCCGTCTGATCCTCATCAGGGACGGCCTGGTTGCCGACGATGAGATTAGGGAAACCTAAAACAGGGGTCAGGAGACAGAAATCAGGAGTCAGAATCCTGACTTTTGGCTTCGAGGGTATGATACGAGATGTTTTAAAAAAAATAGTTATATTCGTCATCCTTTTTGTCTTCGGGATTATGATAAATTCCGTAATCCCGGCGCAAACGTGGGCCTCATCCAAGTCCGACAAGAAGCAAGTCACTGCTCCGTCCGATGAAGCGTCGGAACAACCTGGTCCCTGGTATAAAAACATTGATGACGAGTGGGGCGGTCATGTCAAGATTCGTGGGTCCGTTTCATGGCCTGATGATGAATCGTATTTCAAATACGTTGGTACCGATCCATGTTATGATGGTTCGACCGAGCTCCGAATCAAGAACAAGCTGTTTTTAGGTTCATGGGGCGATTTTGTAACGCATTATGAAGCGGTCTTTTCAGGCGGAGATACATGGCGCAGGGAAAAATCCCTCGAACAGTTATATCCTGGTCTTTTCGAAGGCGCGTTGCGGGCCGGGGGTCCGCCTGATGGCAGCCGTCGCCTCATGGATTTAACGGATACAATCGATGAAGACGATACCTATATTTTTTATCATCGCCTGGACCGGCTGTACATGACCGTCATGCCGGAGTGGGGTGTCGTTCGCGTCGGTCGTCAGGCCGTCACCTGGGGAAACGGCCTGTTGTTTAATCCTATGGACCTTTTCAATCCTTTTTCGCCGTCAGATATTGAACGAGAGTACAAGATCGGTGATGATATGGTTTTCACCCAGGTTTCTATGGATTCTCTCGGCAACTTACAGGTGCTCTTTGTGCCGCGGCGGGAAACGGTGAGCGGAGATGTCGAGTGGGATCAGTCCTCTCTGGCCGGCAAACTTCATGTCGCCCAAAGTACCACAGAGTTTGATATCATGGCAGCGAAGCATTATAAGGATACCGTTGTCGGTATCGGCAGTACCGGGTATCTCGGAGATACGGCCTGGCGTCTTGACGGTGTGTGGACATTTCTCGACAACAAGGGCGATTCGGACGATTACCTCTCTTTAGTAGCCAACATTGACTATTCATGGGTGTGGTGGGGCAAGAATTTTTACGGATATGTTGAGTATTATTTTAACGGCCTGTGTCATAACAGGTACACCGAGTCATATGCCGATCGGAATATTTCCGATCGCGTTGAACGGGGAGAACTGTATACGCTGGGTCGAAACTACCTGAGCGGCCATGTCAGGGTGGAACTTCATCCCCTGTTCAATGTGTATCTCACGGTAATAAATAATGTGGAAGACCCTTCAGGAGCATTTCAATCCCGGGCTACGTGGGATATCACTCAGAATGTACAAATCACGATGGGAGGCACTATGTATTACGGTGGAAGGGATACGGAATACGGCGGGTACAAGATAACGGGTACCAATTTTTTTACTGTGCCCTCCGATAGTGCGTTTCTCTGGCTGGCTTATTATTATTAACCAGTTCTTCAGCCCCGTACGAAATCAATCCACCCCGGGTTGAGGTTCATCAGGACTCTGTAAAAAAACTTTCAATTGCTTGTCATGGAACCTGCTTAACGACAGCAGTGCCGCGATTGAACCGACGAGTGCAAGCCACATATCGGATTGTGTATCCCAGACATAGCCTTGGGTTCCCAGGAAGGCCTCTGTAGAATCACCGACCCAGACAGCAGCCTGCCACTCAATTATCTCATACAATGCACTGACAGCCAGGCAAAAGCAGATAATGAAAAAGTTTAACCATGCTTTACTTTTTATAACGTCATTCCTGATCATGATTTCTCTCGCAACGATAGCGGGGATAAAGCCCTGGGCTAGGTGACCGAGTTTGTCGCAGTTGTTTCTCTGCAAATCGAAGACGTCTTTGATCCAGTCGAACAGGGGAACCTCCGCATAGGTATAGTGACCGCCAACCATCAAAATAACGCAATGAATGAGAATCAATGTATATGTTAGAGTTGTAAGCTTAAATCGGTTGTATGTGGCGGCAAGCACAGCACCGCCGATCACGGCGGGTAATACTTCCATGATCCAGGTAAAATAATCTTTCGGATCCACTCCGGACCAGATCAAAACAGACAGATAAATTACTACCCATAGAAATTTCATAAGATTTTAATGAAGGCTTAAAACTGTTGAAAGTAATAAATTATTGCACAACTTGATTCATGTTTTCTTCCGGTTAATGATTTGAAAATATATTCCAGACTTCGAGGTTTGACTTTTGAACTGTTTCATAGTGATACTGATTACACGGATAATTCTAAACGGTCAAAATGTCAAGAATGATCTATCGATTGCATACAGATAGCAGTTGTCGACAGTTTGAAAATTAATGACGTAGTGATAATATGCGATTCATACATTGAAGATTGCTGCATTAAAACATCAAAAAAAGAGGCAGGGCTATCGGCCCTACCTCACCAGCAAAATCATCTTTGAGGAAATTACTTGTAAACCCCGCAACAGACAAGTATATCCCCCACTTTACGGAAATAGGTTGACTTATTACCGATACTCTTCGTTATGGGATTTGGCCATTTGTAGTCTACCCATCCTTCCGACTGCGTTTTTGCCATCTCCATCATATCTTTAATGGGGTATTTTCCAGTCGAGTCTTGGAATCCCATCATGTCTTTCCCGATCAGACTGGCCGTAGCACCATGCGCAAGGATCGCCCCACTCATGTCAACTACAAAGATGTAGAGGTCTTTCATTACAAAGTCTCCCGCGGTATCATTAAATGCCGCGAATGCTTTTTCTTGACCGCTTTCCTGGATCAGTGCAACGGCTTTGTCTCCCAGGGCCTTTGCTTCGTCAGATGTTGCTATTAAACTCTTTCCCATATCCCTTTCCCCCTCTTTTATTTTTTTGTATGCTCCCCTGATACAGCAATCCATGGAAGAGTTCATACACAAACGGAGTTTTCACTTCAGTTGTAAGTAATGTGGGTAAAAAATAGCATGAAGAGGAATAATTATTTATATACAGGAAAGCAGGAGAGCAAATTGATCAATCGGTAGTTATGGAGTCATCCAAGCTCCCAACAGAATATTGGAAGTCCTGCCAGGAGCATTACGGGAATAATTTGATGTGCATCTGGTCCCTCCGTTGTCTTCAAATGACCTTGTTGATAATATAAAACGTAATGGTTACAGAATAAGGTTTAAATTAATTTTTAGGTGATATTAGTTAAAAGGTGGGCATGCGAATAACTCACCAAATCTTTTCCACTTAAACGCTTGTCACATGCAAATCAAAGCACCAAAGTAAAAATGCTTTTGATATGTTATATTGTAATTTGTAACATCATAGATTTACTTAGTCAAACATAAAGTCAGCATTGTATGGTAAAAAATCGGTATCAATAATTTTCAGATATGCATTTACTGGCTTCAACAATTCCATAAAAACATGAATTGAAACAACTTGCCAATGGCATTAAGGACGGGACCGACAATGATTTTGTCCATGCCGCGATGGCGATCTTTGCTATTTCTCAATTCTTAACGACTTCTAATCGTTCCCCTTCACAGCAGAACGCAGTGATATCGAAACATCGAGGTTAAGCCCGGCAAAGAAATGACGATTTTCAAAGAGCGAGTAAATGATTACCATAACTTACGGAGTTGCCTCCTGTAAGTGTTAAATATCAGTATTTGCTCGCTATTTCTTCTATTCTATGATAAATTTCATATCAAGCAGTTTCTAAGTAGTTCCCTTTCTTTCTTAAATTCAAAAAGAGTTCCAGACAGATCTGAGATATATAGTTCCTGATTACTCTTCGTTAACCGTTAACGGCTAAAGATAATTTAGCAGAAAATGGAGGTTTTAGAATGAAGAGACAAAGAAAATTTTCAATGGCAATGGCAGTGACCATCGGGATCTTCATTCTCCTGTTCTCCTCGATACAGTTATTTAATGGATCGTTCACTTTCGCGGCCGAAAATGGAAAAACAATTAGAATAGCACAAAGTAAGGTAAAGATGGTCAAACCGTTAACCACGTTGAAGCGCTCCGGCTGTAAGTGTACGGCAAGCCTGAGCAAGTTTGATGCGCGAGATTGTGGCGTTGTTCCCGCCGCAAGAACACAGGAAGGTTGTGGCAGTTGTTGGGCTTTCGCTGCTGCTGCTGCGTATGAAATCAGTTATTTAATTCTTAATCCGAATGTGGAACCTGCGGATATTGATATTTCGGAACAGCATATTATGAGCTGCAGTGTCGGTTCTTGTGCCGGAACGCTTCCTGATATTCCTTTGAGATGGATGAAAAAGCATCGAATTGAGAAAGAATCCGCAATGAAGTACCAGGCAAAAGATTTTTCCTGTCCATATCAGGATGCTGCCACCACCTATAATACAGACGATTGGGGTTATGTTGATAAATGGAATCCATTGTATCCGTCCAAACAGGAAATTAAAAATGCCATTTGTCAGCATGGTTCAGTAATCGCTTGTATGAAGACAACCGATAAATTTCGTAACAGTGGGAGGGGAACTACAGCGGAGCGTAACAGTGTACAAACGGAGAAACCACTCCTGCCAACCAATCATATCGTTACGATTGTAGGCTGGGACGATAGTAAAAATGCCTGGCTCATAAGGAATTCCTGGGGCAATGGATGGGGAATGGGCGGGTATCGGTGGGTCGGTTACGGTGGTTACCAAATAGGCTATGACTCCTGTTGGATTGATGCCAAGCCTCTGTGCTACAAAACCGTCACCGTCAAGAATCTCATTGGCAAAGGCAGTTTTAATACGGACCTTACCGTGTCCTATGATGTAAGCGGCTTTCGACGGGTTGATAAAAATAATTTTCCCGTCGGGCAGACACGCACCAGGACAATACCCTGCCATGCAGCCAACATCAAGGTGACTGCAAAAGCAGTGGGCGGCAAAACCATCTTTTCGAAAACGTACGCCAAACCGCAGGATTTATGTTTTCAGGTATGGGGTGTAACCTTGAGTCCCAAGTATTCCGCATGTTATGAAAAACCCAGCGAAACCAAAATCGTTGAGGTCAGTAATGACATCGGTAAAGGGACATATGTTACAAAACTTACCGTTACCTTCAAGTGGAAAGGTGAGGATTACAAAGTTGAAAAGAGTTTTCCCGTCGGACAATCCAGAAAGGTAGAAATACCCAGTGATGCCACTAACATGAGGGTGAAAGCACAAGCTGTTCTGGGGAAAACCATATTCACAAAATCCTATAGTAAACCAGAGAATGTATGTTTTGTTGTCTGGGGAACCACATTAAGCCCGAAATGGGCAAAATGTACTGAAACAAGTGGTTGTTATAAGCACATTACAATAAAAAATAAGGTGGGAGGCGGGTATGTAGCAAAAGCAAGTGTTTCTTACTACTTAGGAGGCAAAAACCAGCCCACCATGAATAGCGGCAGTTTTGCAGTGGGGAAAACAAAAAGAATGCCGATTCCCTGCGATGCCACCAATATAAGAGTGACTGCCAAGGCCGTAGCCGGAAAGACAATATTCTCTAAAACGTACCCAAAAGCTGCTGACAAGTGCTATGAAGTATACGGGACCACGTTATCACCGAGGTATCAGTCTTGCGACGATCCCACCGAATGTAAACGAAGAATAAAAGTACAGAATAAAGGAGCCTATGCCGCTAAGTTCACTGTAAAGTATACCTATGGTGGAGAAAGGCAGACCAAGGAAAGCGGATCATTTCCGGTGGGCAAAACAAAGGAAGTCAGCATACCCTGCGATGCAACCAATGTGGAGGTGCAAGCCAAAGCCATTGGTGGAAAGACCATCTTTACAAAGAAGTATGATAAAGCCGTTGATGCGTGTTTTAAAGTACGAGGAACAACACTATTTCCAAAGTATGGGTCCTGTTCGTAATTCTCCCGGTCCATAACCCCGGGGGACAGTACGTGAGAACCTGAAGTTTATGCCAGACTATACAAATTGCGGGAGGAATCAGTATCGATTATTGAGGGACTCCTCTGTGAAAAGGTGACCCCGTCCCCAATTATTGACAACGGGCTTACAATGCTGGTTTCTCCCAATCGGGAAAGAACGCAGGTCTCATCGGATCCCACCTGCCGACCAGTCGGTCGAACGTAGGATAGGGCAGTGTCTTTTTAAACATTTTATAGTAATAAAGTTCCTCCACCGAAGCGAGCAAGGGATTCCCCTCCTGCCTGTTGAACGCTGCCAGTTCCGCTTCGGAGATTACCTCCTCTGCCTGCGTGCGCATGATGTAAGCCACACCGGAACCCTGGGCAAAGAAGCGTTTTGTCTGGTAGATGATGTGTTCCGGAAGACAGCCCTCGAATGCCTGGCGGACAATCCACTTTCCGGTCTGTTCTTTCCCAAAGATCTTGTGCTCCAGAGGAATCTTCAGTGCAAAGTCCATTACGCTGGCATCAAGGAAGGGAGTTCGACTTTCATAAGAATTGGCGGCATTCAGCCTGTCCAGTCTCTGAAGTGCCGTGTTGTGGGCGACATTGATAAGATTATCAATGATGCTGGCGAGTTCCTCTGGATTGCCTGCTTCTTTGTACTGGCCGTCGTATCCGCCGAAGAATTCATCTGCTCCTTCCCCGGTAAGAACACAGTTCGCTTTACCTTTAATGAAACGCCCGGCCAGAAAATTGGCGATTGCCCCATGAACGCAGCTTTCTTCATACATTTCCTGGTGGTGAATGGCCAGGGGCAGTATCTCGTTGATTTCCCTTTCACCGAACATCAGAATGTGATGTTTGACCCCCAGATAAGCAGTTACGTCTTGTGCCAGGGGGAGGTCCTGCCCTTCTTTCATGCTCACGGTAAAACATTCGATGTCCGGCTTCATCTCATGGGCCATCCAAGCGATAAGGCTGCTGTCAAGACCTCCGCTCAGGAGAATTCCCGTGACGGCATTGTCTTTCATACGCTTTTCCGTCGCTTCCATGAGAAGTTCCTTGACGACGTTCTTAGCCTGCTCATAATTCTCGAATTCCGGCGTTTCGACGGCTTCGTTATTATATTTCCGGAAGCCCAGCTCCCGGGAGTAAACATAGCCCGGCGGAAATTCTCTTACATTATAACTGATATCAACAAGGGCCTTGGCCTCCGAGGCGAAACATAAATTTCCATCACGGTCGTGTCCGTAGTAGAGAGGTTTGATGCCCGCCCAGTCTCGCGCAAGAATCAGCTTTCCACCATCACATATGGCGCATGCAAAGTCACCGTCTATTGTGCCGGCAAACCTCATGCTGTGATTATCATAGAGAGACAGCACGGCCTCGGCGTCGGTCATATTTCCTTTTTCTGAATTATACACTCGTCCGTCGATGACGACAGCCCGCCGGTCGTCGGATGCAGAGTGTGAGCCGTCACGGCAGTCCGCTCCCATATTGAGTTCATTGCATCCGATGTTGACGGTACCGGTCCGGTATGTCCATGTATCGTGAGGACCTCGATGCTTGATCCTGTCGAGCATGGTTTGTAAGGTTCCGTTGTCTTTACCTAAAACTCCGGCAATTCCGGCCATGATTAGATCTCCTGTTTTTTCATTATAGTGTGTCGATTGTCGATGCGGTTATTATGTCTGGAACGAGTCAAGTACCCTGACAGCATGGAAACCGTCGGAGCAATAAGTGTCAGCCCCGATCTCACGAGCGAAATCATCCGATACGGCGGCACCGCCGATCAAAACCTTGACCGTATCCCTGAGGCCGGCCGCTTTCAATTCCTCAATGACTTCACCCATAACGAGCATTGTTGTCGTTAACAATGCTGAGAGACCAAGAAATTCTGGCTTATTTTCCCGCACATAGTCCACGATCTTTTCTGTCGGCACATCAATGCCCAGGTCTTCCACGTCATAGCCTGCACCCTTGAGCAGGATTGCGACAATGTTTTTTCCGATGTCGTGAATGTCCCCCTTGACGGTGGCAATCGCAAATTTTCCTTTCGATTTAATATCGGAAGCCTCAAGGAGCGGTTTCAGGATATCCATGGCGGTGCTGACCGCTTCGGCCGAAGCCAGCATATCCGGGACGTAGTATTCTTTTGCATTGAATTTTTCACCGACGATTTCCATCCCGGCTGTCAGGCCGCCGGCGATTATTTCCTTCGGCGGGATGTTGTTGTCCAGTGCCATCTGAGTTAACTCGACAACACCGGGACCGGTCAGACTGTCGTCTATTCCTTCGTCATCCTCGGTCATTCTCCCCTGGATAACATTTTCCTTCAAAACGGCAATAATATCTTCGTTCATTCTTGTCTCCCTTCTTCATAGATGTTCAAGCGTGGCAAAAGCCCTGGTATTTCATTGAATATTCTGGATGTCGTTTCGCGATCGATATGGTCCACCGGTTTTGCGAGAAGCTCGTTCATTCTTTCATAGGCCAGGGCAAATACATCGTCGGTCTCCCCATCCCCTTCAAAGGGGTAGGGGGGTGAAATCTCACCGGTGCGCATCACTTTTCTGATATAGCTGATGAAGAGTTTCTGCGGTGACTGCGCTACTTTCCTGATCTGGGCCAGCACGTCGTTAATCGCGGCCTCATCGATCTGTGGCGGTTTCAGAAAGAATTTCATCATCTGGAAGTGGGCGTCATCCAGGACCGCCTGGAGCAGACAGAAAACGGAATTACAGTCGAGAAGACCATACGCACAGTGCAGATACTGGGGACCGCTCAGCGTCACCAGGATATCGGAAAACAATCGTTCGATCGATGATTGCTGTCCCGGCATTTTCGAGTCGCACACGCCCGATGTTGAGTAGTTCGGTATCTTGTAGAATCGTGCCAGCTGGACACAGTCAACGTTATACTGACTGGTTTCTATAGCTCCATATGAATCGCTCAGGGTATCCATCCGTGTTCTCACAGGAACACTCCCGTAAATAACAGGAGTTCCTCTATTGACGAGCTGGCCCAGGGTAATTCCTGCAAGGACTTCGGCATTTATCAGTGCCAGGATCCCTGCTTCTTTGATCGGTGCGGAACTTCCCGCCTGGGGGGAAGATGAAACCACCACGGGAAGACCCTGTCGGCAGATCTCGATAAATGTGTCTGTTGTGTCGTCAACAAACTGCAGGGGGCTCTTGACCAGACACGTAATAAATGAAATGATCGGATTCTTTATCAGTTCTTCTTCTCCGCCCGCGATAATCCTTGCCATATTTACCACGTTGTCAAGCTGATTCAGGCTCGTGAGGCCCGCCTGAACATGCTTGGTCGTATTATTCAAGGAGGCAAAGAATTTATTGACATCTTTGTTCTCTTCCGTGATATCCCGGTCCTGGATATTGACGTTTCGGATAAAACCGTCCAGTGTTTCCAGATGTTCACAGGCATGTGCCGATTTGCAGAGATCCGCAACGGTTCCGCGACGGGGAATAAATTCGGGTACACGAATCTCGACGGTGGAGTCGGACTTCTTGGTGTATGTCTGGAAATCAACATCCAGCCAGACATTCGTCTCCGAACCGGATACAAAATAGACCCGCGGTTCTTCTCCATGCATGACCAGGGCGTTGTCAGGGTTTCGTGCCCCCAGCGTAACCGTTGTGGGTGCGTTTTCAAGTGCATCGAGAACGAGCTTTTCCGGGATTTTAATCAGCCAGTGCGAGGGATCACCTGCTGCAACCGTCGATACATCCGCTCCTGAACCGGCGAATATATCTGCAGCTTTTTCATTGAAACAAATCAGACCGGGATCTCTCAGGATATCTAACGATGCCTGATGGATACGCTCTATCTGCTGTGTATTCAATCTTTCGTAGGGGTTTTCAACAAAAATTCCTTCTCGCGGCACGGTGCCAATCTCCTTTACATGTTTCCCTCGTATTGTTTTAATCTTCCAGCAGGCCTTTTCGGTGAGCCCTGATAAAACCCTTACATAAGGGGTCTTTGTTGGTGAGCATGTCTGCTACCCTCACGAGGCTCATCAATTTCTTGTCGAGGGGATTTAATATTGCTGCATCAAGGCCTGCCGAAGCAGCCATGAGCATGAACGAGCGATTAACAATACCCCTGTTCGGAAGACCATAGGAAATATTACTCAGCCCCATCACCGTCTTGGCTGATGGATAAAGGCTTTTAATCTCTTCAATGGTCCTGAGCGTGACCAGTGCCTGTGTCGTGTCCACTGAAATGGGAAGTACCAGGGGGTCAAAATATATTTGATCCTCTCTGACTCCGACCCGCGCGAGGTGCTCGACGATGATTTCAGCGGCCTGGAGACGCTCATCGACGGTTCGGGGTATACCTCCTTCTTTCATCACGAGCGCAACCAGTGATGCCTGACGTTCCGCTGCCAGGCGACCAACAGATTGAAGTCTGTCAGGTTCGGCATCGACAGAGTTTATCATGACCGTTTCACCGCGGTATCTCCCAAGCGCAGCTTTCAAGACGGCCGGGTCATCGCTGTCGATACACAGGGGTTGTTCGACCACATCCTGCACGAGATCGATTAACCACTCGATGATCGTTGTTGCACTTTCCCGCGCATCCTGACCGACACCGGCATTGACATCGATGAGATCGGCTCCAGCTTCAGCCTGGTCTTGTGCAAGATTAATCAGAAATTCCTCGTTCTTGTCAGATATGGCCTGTCCGACGGATTTTATAGACGCATTAATCTTTTCACCAATTATCAGCATAGTGTTTGTTTCCTCTTACGATAATAGTACTTCCGGTATCTCTTTTCTCAGGAGTTCTTTCATCTCTTCCGGGATAAAAGATCGGGGTTGGCTGTTGAGAACATTCCGTGCCTTCTCCGCGGCTCTTGCCCGTGTGTCTTTTGCTCCCTCATCTTCCCACTGGGGTCGATCTTCCTTATCACTCAATTGTGTGAAATATTGTTCCGTTCGCATGAAATGGCGCGTATGGCGGGAAGATACATAGTGACCCCCCGGTCCCGATTTCTTTATCAGATCAAAAGCCAGGGTTTCGTCATCAACCTGGATACCTTCAACCGCTCGCATGACCATACCGATAATTTCATTATCGATTACCAGTTTGTCGTAAGAGGCTGTCATGCAGAATTCAAGAAATCCGGCAGCATCGTGGATAAAGTTTCCCCCTGCGAGTGCAACAAGGAGATTTGTAATAGCCGATTCATATCCTGCCTGGGCATCATTTACTTTCGAGTCGGACATGCCCGCCGTAGCATAGTAAGGAAGCTTATAGAATTGAGCCATTTGAGCAGCCGCCGCATTTAACAGTCCCATTTCAACCGCGCCGGATAGATATTTTAGTGTTCGAAGATCTGCGATGGATGCGACGGATCCATAAAGTGTCGGTGCCCCCGGATTGGCAAGCTGAGCAAGCATGACCCCGGCCAATGTATCAACGTTAAGCACGACAAGGTTACCGGCAAGTGTAATAGGTGACGTTGCGCCGCACAGGGGTTCTGCCGGAACGACAACAGGAACGCCGTTGCGAGCTACCTCGATGGTAAGTTGCGAATAATGCTCATCAAGTCTCAGGGGACTGACCACGCAGGTTACCATGGAAATAAACGGTCGTTCTTTGAGTTTTTCAGGACTGCCCGCGATATATTCGGCCATCTTGATGACGTTTCTTACACCCTCAATGGTGTAGACACCCCCCATGATATGTTTCCGTGTGTAATTCAGGGCCGTTCCGAATCGATTGACATCAACATTTTCACCAGGAAGTTCATTCGGGTACACGTTAAGCATGTAAAAGTGAATATTATCGAGAACATCAACAAGACGGGCCATGTTCTTGATATCATCGAGAGTTGCTCGTCGCGAATCATTCGACCCAGGATCCTGCACATTCAGTGCTGTTCCACCGGTGCCCATATAGACTTTATTCCCCCCGATTTCGCAGTCCAGTTCATCATTTTCACCACGACCGCACAGAGTAACAATAGACGGTGCCTGCCCTATCAGTTCTTCCACAAGACTTGGAGACATCTTAACAATGCATTTAGTATCATCGACAGTCGCGCCGGCTTGACGAAAAAGCTCTCGTGCTTCAGTCAGCCTCACTTCTATTCCGACTTCCTCAAATACTCTGAGAACCGTCTGGTGTATTTTAGCAATTTTATCATCGGTGAGGGGTTTATACTGCCCCCCCGGTAATCCTCTTCTTAATTTCATCTTTTTCCTCTCTATTAAGATCAAGTTCCCGAACAATTTTTGCTACGTGACGGCTTTTATTCATGCTGTAGAAATGCAAACCCGCTATTCCGTTGTCCAGAAGATCCTGGCTTTGCCGAATTGCATATTCCGTTCCGTATTTTGCAACTTCTTCGTTATCTTTGCTGACTCCGGCCAGTGTGTCATTCAAATGATTGGGTATGTTCGCTCCACAGAGAGAAGCGATTTTTGCGATTTGTTTGTAATTAAAGATAGGGAAAATTCCCGGTATTATGGGGATCTCGATTCCCTTGTTTTGCGCCATATCACGAAAACGATAAAAATCATCATTGTTGAAAAAGAGCTGGGTGATAATAAAATCGGCACCTGCATCCACCTTGCGTTTTAAATTTTCTATATCGGTGGTGAGGTTTGGTGCCTCCACATGTTTTTCGGGATATCCGGCAACACCAATCGAAAAATTGTAGTTTGCTTTGATGAATTCAACCAGTTCATTGGCATAACCGAATCCCCCTTCGGTTTTTTTAAATACCTGTTCTCCCGTGGGGGGATCACCTCGCAGAGCAAGGACATTATTAATGTTCCTCTTTTTAAAGCTATTGAGAATGGTGGCAATATCAGCTTTTGTTGCCTGAACACAGGTAAGGTGCGCTAATACCTCAAGGCTGATATTGTTCTTAATTTTTGAAGCTATTTCGAGAGACATGTCCTGTGTGCTCCCACCCGCACCATACGTCACGGAAATAAAATCGGGTTTCAGACGTGCCAATTGATGAACAACCGTCAAAAGCTCCTTGATATTCCCATCCCTTGCCGGCGGGAAGACTTCAAATGACAGCATAAGTTTGTTTGTCGAATAGAGGCTTCTAATCTTCATTATACCTTTCCTTACTGTTCACGTGGGCGGTGCTGGTAGTTATGAATTTGCCGGTTAGGCTCTCCTCGCCGTACAATCCTTCTTCATGCAGTCGGAACAAGGATTATACTGGAAGACTGGATTGTCTCCATCGAAAGGATGTATCCCGAATATTCCCGAAATGGACTTGCGGGGATGCATGAGACAGGAATCAGTCAATGTAACGTCTATTCTTGTTGCATCGATTAGACGGAACAATTTCTTCTGTTCCTTAACGGACCAATCACAATATCCAGGACTGAAGCGGAGAGTAATCCCCTTGTCCTGTGCATTATATTTTGTTTCCATATCTTTGAAAAAAGCATCAACCATATTCTCTACGGCCATCGATCCCATCGACTCGAGAATGTATGCATCGAAGAGACGTTCTTCCTCGGTCAATCGGGCGATCTCTTTTTCAACACCATCGCCGATAGTTGCTATAAAACAAACGGCATCCTTACAATGCTTCATAACTTTTGAGAGCTTCGGGCTTTTTAATCAAAAGAATTCCTCGCAGCTTTGCTGCGGGGTTGCCGTTTTTGTGATATAAATGACTCTATGAGTGAACATATCCTG
>JAFGQS010000183.1 GCA_016935565.1 Deltaproteobacteria bacterium | reverse complement strand
TGAAAACAAGTCTATGAGACGGTACCGTCTTGGATTATTGATCAACACTCCCGAACAGCGAGAGTGATAAGTTGCTTCATCTTCTTTAATGATTAGCGATTTGTCAATGTTCAATGTATTTTCAAATTTATACATGGTTTGTGTGCTTTGCCGATAAAAGTTTACAAATCTTTTTTAATGATATCACCATGGGCAATATTTTCATATCGGTAAATTGTATTGGTGGCCGAACATTATCAATAGACCGAAATAAATTCCGTGATATTGATGTATATATATGGCATTATTTTCCATCTATCAGGATATTAACTTACAATTACCGACATTTTTTCTTGCATTATTGAAAGCAAACTCGGGGTAAGCTCCTGCTTTTTGACATCTATCCAGCTCACCAATCGCCCAAACAAAAAACTCCGCTTTCCTTTTCGAGAAACGGGGTCTTATCGTCGATCACTCCACGGCTCCCTCCTTTTTCGGCTATGGGCGATATGTTGTTTTCTTTAAAGAGTAGAGTTACCTCATTGAACTTACAGAGAAAATACACCTCTGAGAATTTTTGTCAAGGTATTTCTGCATGAAAGGCGGGGTCATTTGTGTATCTGTTATCGTGATTCGATACGAAACGTGGAACTGTCAAAAAGGGGTCAAGGATGCCCTCGACCCCTCCGGTTTACACAACATGTTCTTTCAAATACGGGATTACTCCATCATGATTACCCAAGCTTTTGTACCAGTTCCGGCACCACGTCCTTGATGTCGGCCACCATGCGGTAATCGGACATTGTCATGATGTTGGCGTTCTCGTCGGTGTTTACCGAGATAATGGTTTTTGCATCACGTATGCCGACGGTGAACTGTACCTGCCCCGAAATACCCAGGAGTATGGCGAGATCAGGATTGCATTTCTTGCCCGAGAGTCCGATAATCCGCTCTTCGGACAACCATCGCTTGTCCGTTGCCACCGGTTTCGTACAGGCAATCTCTCCCTTCAGGGTTTTTGCCATGTTTTCCACCATTGGCAAATCATCCTGACTTTCCAGTCCCTGGCCAACCACCACCAGGACTTCGGCGGCTTCGATATCGACGGAATCTTTAACCTTCGGCATGACCTCGACAACCGTGATCCCTGAGGGCTCTGCTTCCACGGCGATATCGGTGATGGTGCCCTTTCCCCCCTCAGCCATCATGTCATAGACCTTCGGAATAATGGCGATTACCTTACTTTCCGATTCGATCACCTGAGTCGCCACGGTGGCACCGCCCAGGGCATTCCGCTGACAGCAGAGCTTTCCTTCATTGATTCTGAGGCCACCCACATCGGTAAGACATCCGCCATCAATTATATACGCCAGTCTACCGGCAAGTTCTTTCCCTCTCCGGTTTGAAGAAAGTAAAATGACAGGTGCGTCAATCTGCTTCACTGCCTGGCTGATTGCCGAAGCAACAGCTGCCGTATCCGCAATCTGTATCGCTTCATCCTTTATTCTATATGCCTCAATGCACCTCAGGACCAGACGTTCGGCCTGGTCATCGTTATTGATACTCAGAGCCTTTACGCTGAGACCCAAATCGGGGGCGATGTTGTGCGCCGCCGATAAAAGTTCGCAGGCATAATTATTATTGTCACTGTACACAAGAATATTCCCCATCATCCTTACCTCTCCAGCCTTCTTTCACTTTTGAGAATCTTTACCAGTTCATCGACCGATTTAACGACAATGCCCTTCCGTTCGCTGACGGGTGCAAGATTACTGATTGTAGTAATGTTTTTCCCAGAAGGAATCTCTATTCCCAGGTCATCAAGTCGGTAAATCGCTTTCGGTTTTTTCCGTGCTTTCAGGATACTGGTGACCGACGGAATCCTCGGCTCCTTTATTTCCGAAACGACACTGATGACCGCCGGGAGCGGAACCTCGATGATTTCATCGGAGTCCTCCAGCGAACGGGTAACCCGGGCCAGGGGGCCGTCCACTTCGATCTGCTTCGCGTACCCTACCTGGGGGTACCCGAGGTCTGCCGCCACGGCCGAGACTACCCGCCCCGAGTAGTTGTCAGCACTTCCTTCCCCAAACAGGATGACACCGACATCGTCGATTTTACGAATAGCTGCCGCCAGCACTTTGGCAACGACCGAGCTGTCAGCATCGGCGAGGGTATCATCCTCGACCAGCACGGCTTCATCCCCACCGGCCGCCAGGGCTTCCTTGACGGTGTCTTCGATTTCTCCATTCCCCGCCGATACGACGATGACACGACCCTGGACAGATTCCTTTAACTCGACGGCTGCCTCCAGGGCGCTCTTATCGATATCCCCCAGGACACAGGGGACATAATCCAAAACAGGCCGACGATCCCGAATCCGGATCTGCTGTAAATCCGGTATCTGTTTAACTGCTACAACGATATTCACAACGCAATACCTCCTCGTGTATTTTAACAACTATTACCCGCCCCGGAGCTTCCTGTTGCTCATCATCACTATTGAATAAGTTCACGGGCAATTATGAGCCGCCGCATCTCGCCGATGCGTTGAGTGTGCGTTTCTTGCCGTAACAAAAGGAACATACACATTCTCCTTCGTAAAGCACACCATTATCTGAATGAATACACCACGGATGCCATCATTTCACACCCGAACCCGGAATCTTCACCCTTTGAGAATTTCACCGGCAATGAGCACTTTTAAGAGGTGAGACACACCTTCAACCTGGGACCCAAAAATCACATCTTTCCAAACCCGCGATATTTTGTAATCCTCCATTAAACCATAGGACCCATGGATATTCAGTGCAATACGGGCAACGTCAATCGCTGTTTCGGTAATAAATATCTTGGCGGCTGCCGAATCCTTCAGGATATCTCCCTTATCCTGTGCGTTATCTGCAAGATAGCCGATGCGATATGCCATCCACCGTGCCGCTTCGTATTTCATGAACATGTCGGCTATGGCCATTTGGATCGCCTGGAATTTGGCTATCGGGGCTCCCCGGTGGGTCTTCGCGGTGGCATACGTGAGGCCCTCTTCATATGCCGCCAGCATTGCTCCCAGAAAAATCGAACTGATACCGATCTTACCCAGTGCCATGGCAACCTTCAGTATCCAGAACCCCTGACCGGGTCCTCCGAGTATGTTGTCTTTCGGAATTTTTACGTCTTTGAGGTACACATCGTACAGAGGCGCACCTCGAACACCCATCTTCTTCCAGGGCTCTGAAATCGAGTATCCCTCACAGAATTTATCGACGATGTAACCGTTGATATGTCCTGTCTCCGTATCTCTGGCGAAGACAATGATAGGCCCTTCATAGCTGCTGTTGGTGATAAATCGTTTGGTGGCGTTCAACACGTAATAATCCCCGTCTCGATCGGCCGTCGCCGTTATCTGCTTCGGGTCCGATCCCGTGCCGGGTTCGGTAAATGCAAATGAAAAAACGCCGCTCCCCGTCGTCCCCATGGGAAGATACTTCTTTTTCTGTTCCTCCGTACCGAAAATCGACATGGCCGCCGCTCCCACATTGTTAACCGAAACAATGACCGCAACACCCGGACAGATTCGCGATAACTGCTCCTCAGCAAGAACATAGCTCGCGTAGCCCGCACCGGCACCGCCATATTCATCTGATATGGGAAGGGCAAAGAGATCAAGATCCTTCAGCCCGTCAATAATTTCATCGGGAACTTCGTTCTTTTCGACGATCTCCTCGATAAGGGGCGCAATCGCCTTCTCGGCATAATCACGGGCCACCGACTGTATCAACTGCTGTTCTTTCGTCAACTTAAATTCCATAGCGGTCTTCTCCTTTTCATTCCTTGTAAGAATTTCCTGAAACAATACGAGAGTTTCTCGCACCATGAAGAGGGACGCTGCCCCCTTCGTGCAACGATATATTTACCCACTTCTATTTGGATCGTTTCAGAATGTCCATGGCCACTACCGATCTCAGCAGGGCGTTTGTTCCTTCGGTCTGAGGCCCGAAAATCGAGTCGCGCCATATTCTGGAAACCTTATAGTTTTCCATCAGACCGTACGATCCATGGATATTTATCGCACTTCGTGCCACTTCGACTGCCGTGTTCGTGACGAACATTTTCGTCAGGGCTGAATCCTTGATAATGTTACCCTTGTCTTCGTTCATGTCCGCCAGATATCCCAGCCGGTAGGCGAGCCAGCGCGCCGCCTCATACTTCATTGCAATGTCCACGATGTCACCCTGAACATACTGGAACTGCGTGAGTGGCTTACCCAGATATATTCTCTCGCCTGCGTACTTCATACATTCTTCATAAGCAGCGAGGATCGTCCCGAGGAAAATTGACGAAATTCCGATTTTCCCGAGGGCAATGCTGTTCTTTAAAATACGAAACCCCTGATTTAATTCACCGAGCATATTGCCCACGGGAATTCTCACATCCTTCAGATATACGTCATACATGGGAGTTCCCGGCAGGCCCATCTTGTCCCATGGCTCCGATATAGAATACCCCTCACAGAATTTTTCCACGACGAAACCACAGATCTGTCCCGTATCGCTCTCCCGGGCAAAAATCACCAGTGGACCTTCGTATCCGCAGGCAGTGATGAAACGTTTCGTTCCGTTCAATACGTACTCATCACCCTCCCTGACGGCCGTGGTTTTTACCAATCTCGGATCGGCACCTTCGGGCTCGGTCATGGCGATTGACATAATGTTCTTCCCCGTGCATGCACCCGGCATATATCGTTTCTTCACTTCCTCCGATCCGAACATTTCAAGCGCGGCCAGACCGAAACAGTTCACCGAGATCACAATGGCAACACCGGGACTGACGCTGGCTATCTGTTCGAGGGCGAGCACATAACTCTGATAGCCCGCTCCCGCACCTCCATACGCCTCTGAAATCGGCAGACAGAAGAGATCCAGTTCCTTCATACCGTCCAGGATTTCCTGTGGGATGGCATGTTCCTTCATAATGTGATCGATGGCCGGTTCGATAGATCTATCGGCAAAATCTCTCGCAGTTTTCTGAATGAGTTCCTGTTCTTTTGTTAATTTAAACTCCATGGATTTCTCCTTTCTTTGTTGAGAATCCGTAAAATACATAACTTTTTCGAAGGGTAGTCAGCATCGAAGGCATCAACGAAATTCCATTCAGTCATCGCTGGTGCCATGAAACAAAGCCGCTCTCCTTCGATTCGCCTTTTTCCTCTTTCCCAATGATACGAATTCATTGAAGACCTATGACGTTGCAAAAATCTTTTTTTGAAAGAGGCCTCTCTCACGGGAAGCCTTCTCGAGATCATCCCTGAATTTCGGATGGGCCACCTTAATCAATGCCGCTGCCCGCTCCGGCTCAGACAGACCATATAGATCGGCAACTCCATACTCCGTGACAATAAATCCCGCATAGGTGCGCGGCACTGTCACTCTCGTGCCCGGATCAAGGTATGGTACTATCCTGGATATTTCTCCCTTTTTGGCTGTCGACGGTACCAGATTTATTGCACGTCCTCCCGGTGACCAAAAGGCACCGACAACAAAATCGAGCTGTCCGCCGGGACCGCTCCGCATGAAATTTCCCATTGATTCGGAAGATATCTGACCGGTCAGGTCGACGGCGAGGGTACCATTGATCGCAACCATGTTATGTTCCTGCGCGATTACTGCGATATTGTTCGCATAGAGGGTCGGCCGCCATTCTAACAGGGGATTGTTTCCGAGCCAGTCGTAGAGCTCCTGATCTCCCATGGCAAAGGTGAGGACGATTTTACCGGGACTCACCTTCTTGTATTTACCGGTAACGACGCCCTTCTCCACCAGTTCTTTAATCCCGGTAGGAGCCAACTCCGTATGGATTCCGATATCTTTCAATCCCGACTCCTGCAGCAGCTTACTGATCATCGCGGGGACGGAACCGATACCGACCTGCAGACAGTCACGATCCCTGATAAGACCGACGACATTTTCCGCCATCTTCATCTCAAGATCGGAGGCCGTCGGAGAGGGCAGCGTCGGCAGGGGTGTGGAATTTTCAACAAAGGCGGTAAACTCCGATACATGAAAGTCGGTTTCACCACACGTTCTCGGCATGTACTCATTGATCTCCGCGATCACGTATTCGGAATTTTCCATCAGCGCTGCAGTAAAAAAACTGTCGAGACCGAGATTCACATACCCATGTTCGTTCGGCGGTGATACCTGAAGGATTGTACCCATCCTCCTCGGCATCACACGCTCGCGGTGGGGAACTTTAATTGCTACGTCAGAACTCTGGCACGCCCAGTAGTTCGCCCATTCGCTTTTTGCGAGCTTCTGCTGGTGGGGCATGGGTGAATAAAATGTTGAAACAAGGGTAAACGTGTCACGATATTCGGGTTGTAACAGCTTGTAGGGTCTGAGTATAAATGCAAAGACGTATTCGATATCTTCCAGTTCGTCTTGTCGATCTGCAATGGCATCCATGATCAGCGCGGATGGTTGACTCAGGCACAGAGGGGTCCAGAATCGATCACCTGACTTAACGATTTTCGCTGCTTCATCAGCCGACATCAACTTACTTTTGTAACTGTCTTTCCAACTCATAACATCACCTCTTCTTAACTCGTTTTTATTGTATGGAATACCCATCTTATTACGCCGATTCTCCCAGTATTAATCCGGCAAGAAACAACGCCTGTTTCCCGACCGGACGGTCAGGAAACGGATGGGCCTTATATTGTCAAAAGCACACGCACATTTTATTCTTCGTGGATGTCGATCTGCCATTATGTGAAGAACTCGTATGCATCGTCTATTTATTCCTCTTTTCACCATTGACAGGAACGTCGTCATAATGAACATCGGCTAATTCTTTGCAACGGCATCAATCATTAATGTTTCAGCGAGCTTAAACGTCGATTCCAGGTTTTCCCTACGTTCCTTCTTCGTTGCTTTAATGTCTTCTATCTGTACAATCCCCACAAAAAGCCCCCACAGAATATCTATAAGGGCATACACATCCATGGATCGCAAAAGTCCCTGTTCCATGCCAAGTCTCAGGATCCGCCGCCCGACTTCATAATTGTACTGCCCTTTCTCCATGATACTCAGGCGGGATTGCTCCTTCATTTCCCAAGCCATGTGGGTCTGTTGGAAAAGCATCACTAACCTGAACGACTCAGGATCCATCTTATAGCTCTCGTAAAAGGCATGTAAGATGTCGTGAATCAGGGATGCGCCCGACGTATATTCACCGGCGATAAGCTTTTTCTCAACCTTATCACTCTCTTTTCCAACCATCTCGGTAACCGGTATAATCAGTGAAAAAAACAGCACATCCTTCGTCTCAAAATATTGATAAATCGTCGGCTTACTGATTTCGGCTTTGAGAGCTATCTCATCCATGGTCGTCTTGAGATATCCTTTTGATAAAAAAACCTCGCTCGCCGCATCCAAAATACTCTGAATCCTTTGTTCCCGTTCCTTTTTCCTTCTTTCACGAATCACTTTCTTATGCATTGTCATAGGTGCCCCTTCCTTCTTTGAATCAACGCATTT
>JAFGQS010000182.1 GCA_016935565.1 Deltaproteobacteria bacterium | reverse complement strand
TATTATATATAAATTAAGGAGAGGGACTATGTTGATAACATCGGAAGGAGTTAAGGTGGGACATCCCGATATAGTTGCAGATGCGATTACGGCAAATATTATCGCTGAAATTCTGGACGAGGAACATAAAATTGGTATGGACATTAACACCATGCCCCATTGCGGGCTTGAGGTCTTCCTGGGCAAGGGGTTTTGCATTGTCGGGGGAGAGGTTGCAACGAGAATCTATGTGGATATTGAAAAATGTGTTCGTCAAACCGTCTTATCGATCGGTTACAACGATTCAGCGGTCGGATTAAACGGCAATTCAATGGGGATCTTCAATGCGATTATACCCCAGTCTCCCGATATCAATATCGGAACGCGGGCCGACCTTGGTAAGCACAAAGAAATAGGTGCGGGAGATCAGGGAATAATGTATGGATTCGCCATCGATGAAACGCCTGAACTCTTACCCCTTCCCTTCGTGTTGGTAAACAGAATGATGAGGGTGTTCGAAGGTTCCAGAAATCCCATCTTCGCACCAGACGGCAAGGGACAGGTAACGGTGGAGTATGACGATAATGGCAAACCCCTGCGAGTTGCCAAGGTACTCATGTCAAATGCCATTGATTATCGACATATTGCCGGTCACCGGAGGGAAGAGATTGAAGAATTGGCAAAGGAGAATGCCTTCGGGTGTCTGGAGGAATGGGTGGATGAAAACACGGAGTTTATGTTTAATCCTACCGGTGAATGGCAGGCAGTGAATTCGTGCAGCGCTGCCGATTCAGGAGTCACCGGCCGAAAGCTTGTCTGTCAATTTTATGGAGCGTATCCAGGGGCCCAGTTAGGCGGGGGAGCAGTCGTCAATAAATCACCTGAAAAGGTCGATTGTTCCGCATCGTTCGGCTCCCGTTATGCAGCTAAAAATATTGTCGCCGCCGGTCTGGCGACCAAATGTTCAGTCCAGCTTGCCTATGCAATCGGAGTTGCCAAACCCATGTCTATCTATATCAATACCTTCGGGACAGGAATTTTGCCTGATCGTGATCTGAGTAAGATTCTGGAAGAGGTGTTCGATTTTACTCCGAGAGGAATGATTGAAAAGTTCGATCTGCTCAGTGGAGATATTTATCGTAAGATACCGACAACCTTATTTATGGATGATTATCCCTGGGAAAAAACGGATAAAATCAAAGATCTGAAGAAGGCGGCAGGCGTTTAAAAAAAATCGAAATTCGAAATCCGAAAATCGAAATAGTAAAAAACGGCAAAGAAACGATTGATGGGTTAATTTGTAATGGAGCTTTATCTTTCGAATTTCGGATTGTATCTGTGTATTCATAGTGAAGAATTGTGTGGAACTTAGAACAACCAGGAGTTGACAATGGATTATGACATCAAGGACATCAACCTTGCCGATGAGGGCAAGGTGAGTGTTGAATGGGCAAATAAAAGTATGCCTGTTTTGAACAGCATAAAAAAACGATTTGAAAAAGAGAAGCCGCTGAAAGGCGTGCGATTAGGGGCATGCCTTCATGTGACAACGGAAACGGCGAGTCTTATGGAAACCCTGAAAGCCGGTGGTGCCGACATTTCCCTCTGTGCTTCCAACCCCCTCAGTACGCAGGATTATGTTGCGGCCTATCTGGTGAAATATCATGAAATCCCCGTCTTTGCCATCAATGGAGAAGATACGGAGACGTATTACCGCCATATCAATTCAGTCCTGGATGGGAAGCCGGCTCTTACCATGGATGACGGTGCAGATCTGGTATCGACAATCCATGGTCAGCGCAGAGAGCTGATTGAAGGCATTATCGGTGGGACCGAGGAAACCACTACCGGCGTAATCCGATTAAAAGCTATGGCCGAAAAAGGTGTCCTCGCTTTTCCTCTGATTGCAGTTAATGATGCAAACACGAAACATATGTTCGACAACAGGTACGGAACCGGTCAGAGTACCATTGACGGAATAATCCGCGCTACCAATCGACTGATAGCGGGTTCGACATTTGTCGTGTGCGGCTACGGTTGGTGCTCGAAAGGTCTTGCCTTGAGGGCATCAGGAATGGGCGCAAACGTCGTTGTCACGGAAATCAACCCGATGAGTGCCCTGGAAGCAGTTATGGATGGTTACCGGGTCATGCCCATTGCCGAAGCTGCCAAGATCGGCGATTTTTTCTGTACCCTCACGGGAGATATCAGCGTCATCCGTAAAGAGCATTTTCTTACCATGAAAAACGGAGCAATTGTCGCAAATTCGGGACATTTCAATGTCGAGTTGGAAATCGAAGGCCTCAAGGAAATATCAACATACACGGGGAGAATCAGAAATTATATCGATGAATATACCCTTGAAGACGGCAGATGCATATATATACTGGGTGAGGGAAGGTTGGTAAACCTCGCCGCAGCGGAGGGACATCCTTCCAGTGTTATGGATATGAGTTTTGCCAATCAGGCTCTCGCTTCCGAGTACCTGGTGAAAAACAGTCGTGATCTGAAAAATATCGTGTACAGTGTTCCCGAAGATATCGACAGAGAAATAGCTCGATTAAAACTGGAATCGATGGGGATCCACATTGATACCTTAACTCCTGAACAGGAAAAATATCTCAATTCCTGGGAAATCGGGACGTAACAATAAACATTTCGAGTTTCGGGTTTGAGGTTGGAAACCCGGTATTCTGACTCCTGTTTTACGGTTTCTCAAGACTGATTGCTGAAAGCTGACTGCTACTTTCTTTCTTTCGGTTCCTTCGCGTCATGTTTTCACTTTCAAAAACATGTAGATGGCCCCGGCTCCGAAGAGAATATTCGCTGTCCATGCAGACAACAAGGGCGGCAACGTCCCGGAGCGACCAAGAGAAAGGCCGAAAGCATAAACGATCCAGTAGGAGAAGCCGATAATGATTCCGACGGCGATGCCTTGAGAAACACCCCCGCTCCGTTCCGATTTTCGCAGGGAAAAGGAAACGCCGATCACAGCAAGGATAAGACTGACCAGAGAAAAGGCGATTTTCCCATGCATGTCTGCCATATATTGTACGGCATCATAACCTTCCGACTGAATATTCTTTATATATTTTCTTAACTCGAAATATCCCATTTCTTCCGTATCTTTTTGGATTATCATGAAATCTGATGGTTTTTCCTGAAGGTTAATGATTTGAGATTTTGCTCTTGCGATGGTAGGAAGTTTGCCCGGTGAAAATCGAGTGATGAGCACATCGTAAAAAACCCATGTTTCGTCCTTCCACTGAGCCCTTTTTGCATCGATCCTTTTTGTCAAAATCATTCCTCGATCCAGGTAGTTTATTTTTATTCCCTTCAATGTGCCGGTTTTCGGATCGAACATATTGAAATTATATATTCCATCCTTACTCCTGAACCAGATCTGATTTTGTTTAAAAAATCCAAGCCGTTCTTTCTTCTGGACTTCAACAAGTTTAATATGTTTTGCTTTCTCGTTCGCGTACGGCGTGAGAAACTCATTGAGAAAAAAAGCAACAACGCAAAGAATTATCGATATGATGATGATGGGAAAGGATGAACGGTAGAGACTCACACCGTTTGCCTTCATGGCAATGAGTTCGCTGTTTTTTGAGAGAATTCCGAAGGTTAAGAGAGATGCCAGCAGGACTGCAACGGGCAGCATGAGCGATACGATCATCGGGATTTCAAAGGTAAAATACGAAAGGATTTGAACGAATGTTGCGTGATTGCTGAGGAACATTCGAATCCTTTCAAAAAAGTCGACGACAAGGTACAGACCGACCAGCGATACGATGATTAAAAGCAAGAGTTTGACAAACTCTCGAGATATGTAACGGTCAAGGGTATTCACAAACAAACTCTCCTGCTGATTTGTTTACCTTCCGAAGGCAGGTAAACCATATTGATAAATATTCCTTACGATGCCCGCCTTGTAGGCGGGGAGATTCACTTTCTGTGGCGTTTTTGGCCGGTTCCGATTTTCCCCCGGTTTGCAAGCATTCCTATTCGATTGATAATCGGAGTTACAAAATCTATTCTCAAGGGTCGTTCTCTGGCTGCCATGAGAAGCATATAGATTCCGACCATTCCCAGAATTACGTCGGGTGCCCACGCTCCGAGCGCCGGTGCTACGTTACCTGTTTCGCCGAGTGCTTCGCCACTTAATTGCAATACATAGTAAATCGTGATTACAAGAAGACCGATTGTAAATCCTCTCGATTTTCCTGATCTGACCTGTCCGATACCAAGGGGAATCCCCAGGATGCCGAATATTATGCATGACAGGGGAATAGTCACTTTTTTGTTGAGTTCTATGATAAGTTGCCTGCGGATCGGGTCACCGGATTGCAGGTTTCGTGCCCCTTGAGCCAACTCAAGGAAAGACATTTCTTTACTTTTTTTGTCTGTCATGGCGACGGCGGTCTTTGTTCCTGAGATTGGTTCTGACAGGTCAAGATTTATATCGTATGAGCTGAAGTCCATTATCTTATATGACTTGAAACTTGAGTCCACGGTGTGGGTACTCCCGTTTTTCAGTCTCAGGGTAATCGTCATTGATTCGGGATTTGACACGAGATAGCCCTTTTGAGCAATGATGGTTGTGGGTTCTTTGATTAAGCGGTTGTCAGATATAAAAACGCCTTCCATAAAATCACCGTGAACCGGTATCTTTTCTGCATAGAGTACCAGTCCGTAAAAATCGTCATTGAAGACCTTTTCCTTGATGCCGACGCTTGCTTTCTTCTTCGCGATGTCGAATACAAGATTCCTTGTAGCATAATTTCCATGGGGAGCGCCCATAACGCCCATAACGGCAGTAAGAATAAGAGCACACAGGGATGCTGTACCGATGGGAAGGAGCATTTGATACAGACTGATTCCCGATGATTTCATAATAATAATCTCACTGTCCGCTGATAATCTTCCGAGAGCTATCAATATGGATATGAGGAGTGATATGGGGATGGTGATCAGTAAAAACGTGGGGAGTAAATAGAGAATGAGTTTCGTAATATCGATGATGCTGACGCCCTTATTAATCATAAGATCCATTAACTGAAGAATCTTTCCCATTAAAAGGACAAAGGTAAAAATAAAAAGGCACATGAAGAAAGGGAAGAGAATTTCTCTAAAGATGTATCTATTTATGATAGTAAACATTTTCTGATTATCCCCGCTTATGGATTCCCAGTGCACTTGCAACATATAATACCTGTGCAAATAATGCAATGGCGCAATATCCGGAAGGATAATGTATGATTGTACAAATCTGGCTGTTAATCCTCTTTGTGATTGACCATGACTGTTAAATCTGATAATGGTCACTAGTTACCACACGTTATTGCAGGAAGCGATGTATGATTGACCTTCACACCCATTCTATATTCAGTGATGGCGAGTTGATACCAACGGAGCTGGCGCGAAGGGCTCAGGTATTGGGATGTCGAGCCATCGCAATAACGGATCATGCCGACCATTCGAATGTTGATTTTATTATCCCGAGGATTGTTAAGGTCTGTAAAATGATATCATCCGCCTTTTCTATTCAGGCGATTCCCGGCATTGAACTGACACACGTCCACCCCGATCACATCTTTGATATCTCGAAGGAAGCACGAAAAATGGGTACTGCACTTATTGTTGTTCACGGAGAAACAATCGTTGAGCCCGTTATCCCGGGAACAAATCTTGCCGCCGTTCAATCTCCTATCGACATCCTTGCCCATCCGGGATTGGTTTCGGAGGAAGTTTCAAAAATTGCCTCAGAGAATTCCATCTGTTTTGAGATCTCAGCAAGAAAAGGCCACAGCTTAACCAACGGGCATGTCCTCCGGTATGCCAGGAAATTCAATGTGAATCTCGTCCTCAATACGGACAGTCACGCTCCCGGTGATCTTGTCGATAAAAACATGGCACGAAAAATCGCGGCCGGGGCCGGTATGACCGGTGAGGAAATAGAAGAAATGTTTCGGAATTCCGAATCTCTGGTCAGGAAGTCGTCACCGTAAGTGTCCGAGCACTGTAATCGTACTCAGGACATACGATGGGTCGGTTTTTTAACACAAACTGCACCCGGGATATACGATGAGTTTTTTGTCTTTGAGGACGAAATACACGATCTCCAGCTTAGATTAAACTACCGGCGTTACATATATCGGCATCATAAACAGCAAGGATTATGTTTTGCGGAATGAAAGCAATATTTTTGTCCGACGCGCATTTGAAAAAGCAGAATAGTCACGAATATCAGAAACTCCTCCATTTTCTTGATTCCGTTAAAGGTAAAATAAGTGATCTTTTTATTGTGGGGGACTTCTTCGATTTCTGGTTTTGCTCGAACGATAAAATATATCCTGAATTTCAGATCGTGATCGATAAACTTCTGCAATTGAAGGATAGGGGAACAAACATTCGCCTCTTTGAAGGAAACCACGATTTTTTTCTTGATGAATTCTTTGCCACCCGGGGTATTCACGTGTTTCCTGACGATGCTGCCGTTGATCTGGATGGAAAGAAACTGTTTGTGTCCCATGGCGATACGATAGATCGAACAAATACTCCTTATCTGCTGTTGCGAAGACTGTTGCGAAGCAGATTGTTTTATATGAGTCAGAAATACCTGCCATCCTCATTTCTCTGGAAGGTTTCCGGGATAAGCTCCAAGATGAGCAGAGATCATCTGGCAAGACCTCCGGAGGGACTTGTTGACATCATGAAGGCATTTTCGATAGAAAAATTTTATGAGGGATTCGATGCCGTTATACTCGGACATTGCCATCAGGCTCACATTGAACAATCTATGATTAATGGAAGGAAAAAAACATTTGCAATTCTGGGTGATTGGATCAGCTATTATACCTATCTTTTCTATTACCGTGGGGAATTTACGCTCTGTTCATTTAATGCTTCGACAATATAAAAAATATGGACAGATATTATGAGATATGATAGCTAACCCTCCTAACTTTTTCGGGGTTTGGCGCAATGAACTTTGGCGGTCTTAATCCAGAATATTCATCCTTCGAACGTGCTACCTTTGTCGTAGTTCCGGTTCCCTATGATCTTACCTCAACCTATCAGGCAGGTTCCAGAAAGGGGCCATCGGCCATTCTTGATGCCTCATGTCAAATGGAATTGTATGATGAAGAACTTCGCAGAGAGACATTTCGTGCAGGGATCCATACTGTCTTACCCCTTGAAGTGAGAGCCGGAGGACCACAGGAAATGATTGACTATGTCAGGAATGAGGTTGCCGAAATCCTCTCTTCAGGCAAGATTCCCGTTATTCTCGGCGGGGAACACAGTATTTCACTCGGTCCTGTTCAGGCTATGAAAGAAACATATCCGTCCCTGTCGGTTCTCCACCTTGATGCTCACGCTGACATGAGAAATTCATACCAGGGAACACCATACAGTCATGCCTGTGTCAGCCGCAGGATATCCGAGATATGTCACGTGGTTCAGGTTGGAATCAGGAGCATGAGCGCCGAGGAAGCAGTTTTTATAGAAGAAAATACGGTCACGATATATTATCCCGACTTTCTCTATGAGAATCCACAATGGGAAAAGACGATATGCGGGTGTCTCTCGGAAGACGTCTATATAACCATAGACCTCGATGTGTTTGATCCGTCAATTATGCCGGCGGTTGGAACCCCGGAGCCCGGAGGGCTCTATTGGAAGGATATTACCCGGCTTATCAGGGAGGTTTCGAACAACTGCAGGATTCGGGGATTCGACATCGTTGAACTGACTCCCATACCGGGGATCGTAGCTCCTGACTTTACAGCTGCCAAACTTGCCTACCGAGTTATGGGGTATATTGATTCAAAGAACAAAGACAACAAAGGAGATACAAATTGATAAATTTCGTTCCAAAAAAAATGTTTTTAACTAAGGGCGTTGGGTCCCATAAAGAAGAACTTCATTCTTTCGAGCTTGCATTGAGAGATGCGGGGATAGAAAAATGTAATTTAGTTCAGGTTTCGAGTATCTTTCCGCCAGGGTGTAAAATAATTTCGCGAAATCAGGGCATGAAAGAATTGAAGCCCGGAGCTATAACATACTGCGTTATGAGCCGTTGCTGCAGTAACGAACCTCGGCGACTCATCGCCGCCTCCATCGGATGTGCCATTCCGGCTGATAAAAGTATGTATGGTTATATCAGTGAACATCATAGTTTTGGTCAGACCAGCAAGCAGGCAGGTGAATATGCGGAAGACCTGGCGGCAGCGATGCTCGCCTCGACTCTGGGCATCGACGTTGATATTGATGCAGCCTGGAATGAAAAAGAGGAAACATACAAGATTAGCGGCAAAATTGTTAAGACCACTGAAACAACTCAATCTGCTATCGTGAAAGATAAAGGATACACATCGGTCATGGCTGCGGCTGTTTTTCTCTTTTAGCCCGTATGAATTTCCCGTTTTCCCTCTTTTGACAACCGTCACGGCGTCTCGTTGTGCAAGTCGGTTTGTCGTACAGGGCTAAAGGATCTATTGACGTTCACCGGCCACACCTCACGGAATACATTGACAACAGGCTTATTGTAGAGGCATACGATCGAGGGCTCTTCGCCCTCATGAGACCGAAGGGTGAGCCGCGGTTTGCCACCTTTCTTGGGGTGCATAATGATAAAATGCCTGAAATGTCAGTTTGACAATATTGAGGGAGCAAAATTCTGCAACATGTGCGGAAGCAGACTGGAAAATGTCTGCCTGAAATGCGGAAATACAAATCCTCCGGACAGTAACATTTGCAGTGATTGCGGTTACAATCTGACAGTATCCCCCGGCATCGAATCTCTTACCTGGCCAAAACCGGCATTTTCCCTGGCTGACATTGCCATTGAAAAAACTCAGACGGTAAGGTCAATCGAAAGTGAACGGAAACATGTGACTGTTATGTTTTCCGACCTGTCCGGCTATACGGCCATGTCTGAAAAGCTTGATCCCGAAGAGGTCAAAGAAATATTAAACCGAATTTTCGGGGAAGTTGCCCGGGTGGTATCAAAATATGAAGGATTTATCGATAAGTTTATCGGTGATGCCGTTATGGTTCTTTTCGGTGTGCCGAAAGTTCATGAAGATGATGCGTTCAGAGCCATTATGGCTGCCAGGGAGATACACGATCTGGTGGAAGCAATGAGTCCCCAGCTGAAAGAAAAAATAGGACAACCCATAACGATGCATACCGGTATCAATACGGGTATCGTCGTTACTGATGAAATGGATACCGAAAAGGGAAGACACGGCATGACAGGGGACACCATTAACCTTGCTTCCCGTCTCACTACCATGGCGAAAGCAGGTGAAATCCTGGTCGGTTCCGCCACCTGTTCTCATGCTGAAGGATATTTTGATTTTGAAAAATTTGCACCCACGAAGGTTAAAGGAAAAGCTGAACCGGTTGACGTTTACAAAGTACTGTCGGTAAAAGAACGACCTGTCAAAATCCATCGTCTTTCGGGTCTAAAAGCCGATCTGATCGGCAGGAAAGCGGAGATGGCCCAACTTTTTGATGCGGTTGAACGACTCAAAGAAGGAAAAGGATCGATCATTTCCATACGTGGAGAGGCCGGTACGGGGAAAAGCAGGCTCGTTGAAGAGTTTAAGGATTCAATAAACCTTTCCGGCATTCAGTGGCTGGATGGGCATGCCTATGCGTATTCTCAGAATATGCCCTATTTTCCTTTGATTGATTTATTGAATCGTGTTTTCAATATTGAAGAAGGGAATGCTGCCGATGCAGTTGGGGATAAGATCGAATCGGGCATCAGAAATCTTCTGGGAAACAGAGAGGTCGTGTTTCCCTATATCGGCAGTCTTTATAGCGTGCAATATCCCGGGATAAAAGAGGTAAGTCCCGAGTTATGGAAATCCTGTCTGCAAAAGGCAGTACGTGAGGTCATTTCAGGCCTGGCACGGAAAAAGCCAACCGTCATATGCCTTGAAGACCTTCATTGGGCTGATCCGTCATCGGTGGAATTGCTTCATTTTCTTGTGGCTGATTTCAGACCAACCGTTCTTTTACTCTGTGTCCACAGACCTACCTTTTCTCTTTTTGCCGGACATGAACCCGGTGACGAAGGGAAAATCTACCATGAATTGGAACTCAAAGATCTTTCACCATCAGATACCGAGACTATGGTGAAGTCCCTGTTAAAGACCGAGACGATTCCCACTGAATTAAAAAAGTTCATTCAGGACAAAGTCGAGGGGAATCCCTTTTATCTGGAGGAGGTTGTGAATTCTCTTATTGAATCGGAAATGCTCAGGCGAGACGATGGGCTCTGGACACTAACCAGACCAATTGCTCATGTAGATATACCATCGACTCTTCAGGGGATTATTTCTGCTCGACTTGATCGTCTCGACGACATGTCAAAGAGGATACTCCAGGAAGCTTCGGTTATCGGAAGAGCTTTTATTTACGATATCCTCAAACGGATCACTGAATTGGAAAAACGCCTTGACGAGTGTCTCAGTCGTCTGGAACAATTTGAAATCATAAGATTACGGGCACGTAAACCCGATGAGGAATACATTTTCAAGCATGCATTAACACAGGAGGTTATGTATAAAAGCCTTCTCCGCAGGAAACGTCGGGCGATACATGAGAAAACAGCCCTCGTAATAGAGGATCTATTTGCCGACAGACTGTCGGAATTTTATGAAATGCTCGCATTTCATTTCACAGAAGGGCAATCACTCTTCAAGGCCTTGGATTATTTAATAAAATCTGGCGAGAAAAGTTTCGGACGATATTCTCTTGACGAATCTCACCAGTATTACAAAGAGGCCTTTGAACTACTTTCGAACGGATCGATACAGAAAGATAAAAAAGAAAGGCTTATCATTGATCTTCTGAACAAATGGGCCATGGTTTATAACCAGCGCGGAGATTACGGCCGGTTGATTAATCTCTTGCAGGATTATGAATATTTGGCAGGCAATGTTGATGATAAAGAACAAACAGGTTTATTTTACGGCTGGCTGGGCTGGGCTTTGCGGCAGAGGGAAAGACTCCATGATTCATATCACTATTTGAGTAAATCCCTTGCAATTGGTGAAGAGATTAATAGTCGCAAGGTCGTTGGTTATGCCAGTGCCTGGCTGACTCAAACATGTTCCGATCTGGGACTTCTGGAGGAAGCTATCGTTTATGGGAAAAGAGCTCAGGAAATGTCCGAACTTCTAGAGTCGGATCAACTGTTTTTTCAATTTTGCATGTTTGGGCTGGGGCTTGCGTACTATTTCAGAGGGGAAAAGAAAAAGGCCGATGAAATCGGGGAAATTCTTCTGAATTACGGAAAAAACAAATCGGACATTCGATCGACAGCCATGGGGCACAATATTCTGGGATTGGCGAATCTCACGGCAGGTGAATTTTCATCCGCCACTGGATGTTTCCACGAAGCTGTCAGGATTTCCCTTGATCCGATGATTTCATGCCTGTCCATGTTTTTACTCGGAATGAGCCACCTTTCCAATAACCGATTGCAGGAAGCTGAAACAACGTTTGAAAAAGTAATAAAATTTAATGACGACTTCGGACTCGAAGCAATAGGAACGTCGGCCGAGGCGCTGCAAGGTATCGTTTTAATTACCGGAGGAAAACTGAGCCAGGGAGTAAAAATGACAGAAAATATTAAACAAATATGGCTCGAAAATGGAAGCAAATACCGCTATGCAACAGTAGAACACCTTCTGGGGAATCTATATCTAGGGCTCATCCTCGGTGACGGACGAGGGAAATTATCATTTTTGTCGAAAAATATTGGTTTTTTCATACGAAGTGTTCCCATAGCCGCCAGGAAAGCCGAAGTGCATTTTAACAATGCAATCGATGTTGCTGCAGAGATCGGAGCCAAGGCAGTTTTAGGGAGAGCCCAGCTTGATCTTGGCATCTTGCATCGGGCGAAAGGAAGAACCGACCGAGCTCGCCAGTGCGTACAGGACTCAATAATGGTCTTTGAGCAATGTGAAGCGGATGGATATCTTACTCGGGCACAAGAAATCCTCTCATCATTGTGATTATCACCATCTTCCTTTTAAATTTATGAAAATCCGGCAGAATACCCTGCCTTTCTGCGGAGCAATTCACTTACGGAAGGGAAAAATCCTTATATCAATCCGTGCAGTTTGTATAGTGCACTCACCTTTTGATATAAACTCCTTGACATTTAAAGAATCGTAAGTTAAAAGTTCTTTTTGTTCGATTAAAGGTGACGCGGGGTGGAGCAGTCAGGTAGCTCGTTGGGCTCATAACCCAGAGGTCGTCGGTTCGAATCCGGCCCCCGCTACCAATAGTAATGTCAAGGGGTTATGCAAGACGCATGACCCCTTTTCTTTTTAGGTTTTTAACTATACCCCACAGATTATGCTTTTTTCACCATTTCAATGCTTCTGAGACTATTAATCAATTACCAGTCAATCATCTTTTTGTTACGCACAGTGGCAAGTTGTTTGCAGTTTTTATTTTTGTGAGCGCCGACATGAGCGTTCCTGACTCCTGCCTCCACTTGAATCGCCTTGACATGCTGTGATACTTTTTATAGTATTTTAAATAATGTATTGTTCAAGCACGGGAACATCAAACAGACGCACCTTTTCATAATATAAGTCTCATCATCCCCCAGACTGCTTCGTATTCACTTCTTATGCTCCATGAGAGAGCCTTTGATATCAAAAGTTCGGGATTGTATCGGTAAGGGAACGATCAAGATCCTGTCGGACCTGTTATTGACGGAAGTATTTCAAGGAAACGATAGCCTCTAACAAGAGAAAGGAGAATATCATGAACGATTTACGGAAATGGCGATTCAGGTTTGTGGTCATTGCGCTGGTCGTGGGAGGATTCCTGGGCTGGATAGCGCTTCAGCAGTCCAGTCCCGCTGTAGCTGCACAGAAGGTTCAGACAGTTAAACAGGGACTGCAGATGCTGCCGGCATCCGCCGCGGAATCCCCTGGGATGGAGAAGCTGAAAGAAACGAAGGCTGTACCGACCAAGGCTCGGAAACTGCCGACGAGAGATTCTCTGCTCCAGCAAGTGGCCAAGCAGCCCGGTGGACAGGAGAAAGTCCAGAAGGCAAAGGCAAAACAGCAGAGTAAAACAGTTCTCCGTGCTTCATCCGCGGAATCTCCTGAGATGGAAAAGCTAAAAGACACGAAGGCTGTACCGACCAAGGCTCGGACACTGCCGTCGAGAAAAACCCTCCTCCAGCAGATTCTCAACCAACCCGACGGAAAGGAAAAGATCCAGAAGGCCAATCCGAAAGGGTTCAAACTGGGAGCGGGATTGGACACGACAGAATGGTCGCTCCCCTCGCTGTCATATCTGAATCCGTTTCAGGCGGGGCTGGCACACGCCAGTGACGGCAACTTAGTGTATTTAACACCAGATGTTCCCCATAAGTCCAGTCCGTTTTATGCAGCTCTTAACACCGCTGGAGAGATGCGCGGAAACAACTTCAATCGCTATCCAGGTCGGGCAAGGCTATTTCCTTATTACTCGAATCCATCGCTCGGAACAGACATCAGAAATCCATACGCCAAGTTAACAATACGCGCTCCGGCATCAGGCTGGTATATGATCAATTTCGAGACGTATCCTTATGGCGCAAAGGCAAAGCTGAAGCACCAGTCCGGCTCAAGCTATAGAACGATTGAGACGGTACAAACATATGATTTACGGAGCCACAGAGGGTTCATTGATCACCCGGCTCTGGTCAACCTCTCGGCAGGGTACCACCACTTCTACTGGGTCGTCGAGTCGGGAACAAGCTATGAAGTGTGCCTATACCGGGTTTCAGTTGAAAAGATGTAGTCTGGATTGCGCTGCCGGAAGTGGGGTTCAACAGGCACTAAAAGTCACATGACAAGAAGCGGAGCCGATGACTCCGCTTTTTTAATACTGAAATTTTGAACACAAGAATCGCATATAGTCATTGACTGCTTAGCCTTTCAACTGTCAATAACTGATAACCATTCAATCTGTGTCAATTGATGAAAGTATGATAGGACATCGAAAAAACGAAGCTCGAAAATTTCATGATATTATTTTCCTTCATTCAATATTTTGAGTTTTAAAGATAGTCTCCTTTGTGGCAACTGTCATCACCCTTATTCAACTTGACCACAGGGTACCGTAGACTATATTTCAGGTCAGACCAGTAGATCAACAGAAAGCTATGTTGCAAAATAAATCGCACAGCTGATCAAAAAACAGCACCCCAGAAAAGACAATTATCTGAACTTGACTTATCAAAGATACCACAGAGGGGCATGTTATACACTCCATTGACATCGGCAAATTATTCAATTCAGTCAAAGTGTATATTTTCTATCCATGTGGGTACTGCCTATTGGTTATTTTTTACACAGATAACCATATCCTCTGATCACCATATTCTTAGCGGCAGTTCATATTATATGGAATATTCGTATGTTTTTGATGGAAAGTTGTGTTGGTACAAGATTTGAATTTACTAACTATAAAAGAATAAAAAATGGCAAGTCGGCAGTGGCATTACATGACTATTGAGAGATTGAGGATAATATGAAAAATTTTTCTTACCCTTAGTGTTGCAGCATTTGCGTGTTTATCATGCGTTGCGGTTGTGGGACCTCATGGCAGTAGTATCGTGCCGCCCTTTCCATTTATTGTAGAGTTGGGAGACCCGTACTACTTTCAGGAGAGCTATCACTGCCATTACGACAATAAACGATGGTACTACTCACGATAACGGGGCGGAGTCTGGATAGATCTCATAAGGGAGCGTTATCCAAGAGAGACCAGATTCAAGGGATCAAAAAATGGACGGGGTAAGGGATGGGAGCATGAACACGTTAGATGAAGCAAGAGGTGAGAGATCATGAAGAAGGTTGAATTCTTTAAAAAAACAATGATCTGGGCACTGGTTCTGCTACTATCAGTACCGATACCACTGTTTGCCCAGGGAAATCAGGCAGACACCAAGAAATTTTCCCAGGAACAACTGGAGCAGATGCTGGCCCCGATAGCCCTTTACCCGGATGCTCTTCTCGCACAGGTTCTGATGGCATCAACTTATCCGCTTGAAGTCGTAATGGCCGACCGCTGGGTCAGGAAGAACCAAAATCTCAAGGGGGGCCAGCTCAACAATGCCCTCGACAGAGCGTTGTGGGATGTGAGTGTGAAGGCCCTGGTTCCTTTCCCGGCAGTTCTGGCCATGATGAGTGAAAGAATGGAATGGGCCCAAATGGTGGGGGACGCTTTTCTTGTCCAGGAAGAGGACGTCATGACCACCGTTCAGCAACTTCGGCAGCGGGCTTATAATGCAGGGAATCTCACCAATACCGAACAACAGCTGGTGACCAGGGAAAATGATGTCATCAGCATTGCGCCTTACAATCCTTCTGTCGTCTATGTGCCTGTTTATGATCCCTGGTGGGTTTTTAAACCATGGTGGTGGCCGGCATATCCACCCTATGTCGTTTATCCTTATAGTCCCGGCGTTGTCATAGCCCCTGGTTTTATCTGGTTTGGCGCGGGATTTTTCGTGGGGGTCTTCTGGGGATCTGCATGGGGACATTGGGACTGGCATCACCGTCATGTTTATATCAACACGAATCGCCTGATTAATATCAACCGTCCGGACATCAAAACAAGAAACATGAAGACGAGGATCTGGATCCATGACCCTGTCCATCGCCGCGGTGTCGTTTATCCGAACCAGTACACACGGGAACGGTTTGGGAAGAGAAACCAAAACGAAGTTGAAAATCGCCGGCTGTACCGTGACTCTAATAGAGTGCCTAGT
>JAFGQS010000031.1 GCA_016935565.1 Deltaproteobacteria bacterium | reverse complement strand
TTCGACCTGAAGGAAAAGATTAAAGAACGCTTCGATGCCGAAAGTATATCGATTCCATTTCCCCAGCAGGATGTTCATTTGTATCAACTGAAAGAAGCATCTGGTTCGGTGACTCAATAGAATACGATATATAGAACAATCCGGGAACTTTCTGGCGCATCCATGCAATCCGGCAAATTCTTTAACAGAATTAAGGAGGTGAACCATGGTGAGAAAGTTTGTAATCGCGTGTGTCGTTCTGGGTATAATTATGTCCGGTGCTATCGTTTATGCCCAGGAGAAAGAGAAGAAACCGGAAGAAGTTACCTGGAAAACGCGGGCCGAGTTTTCATACGTGAAAACCTCGGGCAACTCGGATAATGAAACAATGTCAGGTAAACTCGAAACCAAGAGAGAGGAGGCTGTAAACAGATACTATGGAAAGGTAAACGTCTTTCGGGCCGAAGACAAAAATAATGATACGGCCAACAAATGGCTCCTTGACGGCAGGTGGGAAAGAGTATTAAGCAAGAGACTCTATGGTTTTCTGACCGCAAATTACTTGAAAGATAAATTTTCCGGATATAAATACCGCGTCGGTGGCGGTCCGGGCGTCGGTTATGAAATTGTTAAGACGAAAGACCATACTCTCAAAGGTGCTGCGGGCGTTCTTTATTACTATGACAGGTACTCGGCAGGTCCTGAAAAGTCGGATGATTATGTAGCCGGGAAAGCAGTAATCAGTTACGAATGGCAAATCTGGGACAACCTGAAATTTAAGGAGTATGCCGACTATCTTGTATCATTTGAAGATACACAAAAGTATTTCATAAACTCTGAAACCGCCCTTGAGGTCAAAATTAAAGAAAAGGTGTCCCTCGGCATCAGCTATATCATTAATTATCAGAATGAACCGCCGTCAAACGATATCAAACAAACCGATAAAATATTTCTGACATCGTTGATTATTGATTTTTGACACATATGTTCCGGCAGCTATTGCACATGCTGGGTTTAAAACTATTCGGGAGGTATCAGTAATGGCAAAGATGAGTGAGCGTGTGAAAGAAATATTTCAGAAACAGCATGATGTCGTTCTTGCCACAGCTTCCAAAGAGGGCATACCCAACGTTGTTGTTGTCGGAGCAAAAAAGATCATCGATGATGAGACGATTTTGATATCGGATCAATATTTTGACAAAACTCTCGCGAACATGAAAGAAAATCCCCGGGCGGCGGTTACTGTCTGGGAAAAGACAGAAGGGTACCAGATCAAGGGTATGGTATCAATCGAAACATCGGGACCGAGATTCGAAGAGACGATGCGATGGATTGAAGACCTGGGGAAAAAGTTTAATGTTCATCTGAAATCGAAGGGTGCCGTGATTCTTAAAATAACTGATATCTATACTATATCTCCCGGTGACAGTGCCGGACAGAAAATCGCCTGATTTCAGACGAAGGATGAGGAGGAAATTAGATAATCATGCAGAAGATCAATCCGGACGAATACAAACACATTCTTTTCTTTACCGGGGCGGGGATGTCCGCCGAAAGCGGTGTTCCCACCTACCGGGGGAGAGGCGGAGTATGGAATGAGTACAGATGGGAAGACTATGCCTGCCAGACGGCTTTCGAACGTGATCCGGAAAGAGTACTCAAATTCCATGAACTGCGAAGACAGGCAGTCCTGGAATGTGAACCCCACGCCGGACATTATATTATTTCGGACATGGAAAAACGGCATCCCAACGTCACGGTCGTTACGCAGAACATTGATGGCATGCACCAGCGGGCAGGGAGTCAGAATGTGGAAGAACTGCACGGGAGCCTCTGGCGGCTCAGGTGTCCCTGGCACGGTGTTGTTGAAGACGTCGGTAAGACATACAGGTGCTATACCTGTGAAGACTGCGGCAGCTGGCTTCGGCCCGACATCGTATGGTTTGGCGATGCATTGGACCAGTACGTTATGAAAGACGCTGTAACTGCCATCCGGGACTGTGATCTCTTCATCAGTATCGGCACCTCAGCCGTTGTTTACCCGGCGGCAGGATTCCCGAGAATTGCGAAAGATGCCGGTGCAGTCTGCATCGAAATCAATCCAGTGCCGACAGAACTGTCGCCCATGTACGATGAAAGTATTCAATCAACGGCGGGCACGATACTTCCCGTGCTTTTTTAAAGGCCTGAATGACTGAGTTTATGTGTCGGTGAAATAATTCACCGGAAAAGAGATTGTTACAGGGAAGAAAGAATGACCATATCTGCGTTGTCCGAATACGCGGGTAGCTTTATGAGCCACGATGGCCTCACGATTTTCTTCCGAAAATATCAGGCCGATCCCGAACGGGCACGAATAGTGATCAGCCACGGCCGTATCTTCTGTGATACAGTAAGAGCAGACAATCAGAATCACCTCGTCGAAAGTCGAAGATGTAGAAAAAAAAGGGGAAGCGATGAGATACTCAAAGCATCTGCCGGATTTACGAATTATGCAGGTCGAAAAATTGCTTTTACACGAAACGAGTGACGAACGGAGAGTAGCTCGTCTGGCCAATCGCATTCATGAAGAAAATCGGTTAAAGAATCCCCCGGCGGTTACGCCCTTACCCGATGGTGACCGGTACATGGTGTTGGACGGTGCCAACCGGGTATCGGCTTTTAAAATGCTCGGGATTCCACATATTGTAGTACAGGTTGTGTCCTACGATGACCCCGACGTAGAATTAAATGCATGGAACCATGTTGTCGCAGGTATGCCGGAAGGTCAGTTCAGGGCTGCTCTTGCAGAGCTATACAGCCTGCATCTGGAACAATGTTCCATTCAGGAGGCGCGGCAATCCCTTGCCATAGGAGATGCCATCGCTTACATTATTTGCAGAAATGTTGTTTACATCGTGAGAAACAGAACAGGGAATTCTGACAGTGATCTACAGCTGCTCAATGATCTGGTTAATATTTATAAGGGTAGGGCAGACATCTACCGGGCCAGTAATGACGATTTCAGCAAGCAGGCGCCGAGCTATCCCGATATCACAGCACTGGTGGTCTTCCCAAGTTTCAGACCGGCCGATTTAATCGCCTTTGTTCGTCACGGTGAGGTCGTGCCCAGCGGGATAACCCGTCATATCATTCCTCAGCGGGCCCTGCGCATTAACATTCCCCTTGCCGTGCTTGCAGAAGACAAGCCATTGACTGACAAAAAAGCCTGGCTGAGCAGGTGGTGGCATGAACGCCTGACGGCAAACGCCATCCGTTTTTATGCGGAGAGCACATTCCTGTTTGACGAGTAACAAAAGCGAACCCACCACAAAGGGACCATATCCGGGTTTGACTCATTCATGTATTCATCTTCACAGCAATCACTGAGGCATTCCACTGGTGGAATGATACCGATCAATTCTGACTGAACCGAAGGTAGAAGGCGAGGGATGACCCCGTGGGATCCATGGGAGGTGTAAACTCGGCAGCGAAGAGATTATCAATGATTCGACGGACAATAACTTGTTTGCTGATCACTGTTCGCTTTGAATCATCCAGTTTGAACGTTACGTTGAGGATGTCTCCCTCTTTGGCGTGAATGGGAGATTTTACAATAAACCCGATGCCACTCAAAGATATGTTCTTTACGACGATTCCTGAAAATTCTCCGGAAATCGTCTTATTTGGCTGTGCTGATCGCGTTGTACAGGTTCCCGAAAGGTTCGTTTCTTTTCGATAATGTTTCCTGAAACTGATTAAGGCTTCGAGTGCATGACCGCAGCCGACGCACGTTATACTTAATCGGCCTGATCTGCCGGGTGCTTTATATGGTGATGCATCTATGCGATGTACATGGCCGCATTCATGACAGACGAGGGTTACATTATCATGTTTATCGGGATAAACCTGTTTTACCTCTTCTGGTGCCATGATTTCTGAACTGACCCTCTTGTGTTATACAATTGACTTTTAACATTTCCTCCGAAATGTTGCAAGCGGTGTGATGAAAAATTGTAAATAGCTCATATGCGATTCAGCTGCGATTCAGCCTCTCATTCGGCAGTTGAAGCGATTAACAATCGGTGTTCAAATTATTGCGTGTAAATCGACGAAAATATGATAAAGTGAGTACACTGCAAGATTAATTAATGATGCTCTGCAAAGGTGCACGACAATGCAGATAGAAATGACTCCGATCGGCATGGTTCAAACCGATGCAACGATGATACCGAGACACTGGTCATATTCCGATATAGAAGGAACACTTGTCATTGATGAACAGTACCGTGAGGGACTCAAGGGGATTACACCGGGAGATCGAATTGTTGTTATTTTTTATTTCCATAAGAGCAGACGATTTACACCGGAATACCTCATCCAGTACCCACGTGGCGACATTTCGAGAGAAAAAAGGGGCGTGTTTGATATCTGTTCACCCGTCCGTCCCAACCCGATCGGCATGTCAATCCTTACCGTCATCGATATCAAAGACACCGCCATATCGGTCAAAGGTCTGGATATGCTCGATGGAACACCGATCCTGGACATCAAGCCCTTCCGCTCTTAGCTTAGTGCCTTTCACCTCTGACAGATGAACACTGAGAGCTGAAAGCTGACTGCTATATATTCTGTCTCCTGATTTTATTCCAAACCCCCAATAGCATCTTGCACAATCACCTCAAAATTTGATATGAGATGACTCTTATCAAGCATTACCATTCCCGGAGGATCTATTATGAAGGCCGTCGATTCTTTTTTCGGTGCCTATGTAAATTACTGGACACAGTATGATCATCAGTCGTTGTTACACGTGCTGGATAGTCTGATTTTCCTGGATGAAGAACTACAGGAAAAGCACGACATAACCCTTCAGATTTTCCCGGAGTATGTTCCCCTTGATGCCATCAGAAACTACTGGCATAACCACGAGGACATACAACATCACTTTGTTCTGGCCAGGGTCCCCGAGATGCCCGGTGTCCAGACGGACCTTCCCTTTCTTTGCCTGATCGACGACGATACCCTGGAAAAGATTATTGAAGCGATCGACGAAAACTACCGGGAAGATGACGAACTGACCATCTACGAGACCGTCCATCGCTACGGCAATGTTGTCAATATCGGACATATAATTTTCAATATCGCATCACATGTCATGAATAAATTGTTTCAACTCGGTATAGAAGGTACATCGAAAGAATACGAAATAGCCAGGGAATCGATTATGTGTTATCCTGACACAAGAACACCGATCACCTTTTCCGGCTGGTTTGAGGGAGATCCCGGACTAGTTTGCAGTGTTATAACCCGGATATACGAAGAAACCCGGGACAAACAACCCTGACTTCTGTATGATGTTTTCTCGTTGCCGATGGCTGACAGCGGAGCCACGGGCGGAAATGATCCGGAATGAATCAGGAATGTATATCCTGATCAATTAACCATCCTGATGGGTTCAGTGGTCATGATGAACAGATCAAAACCTTTCTCGGTACATCAAAAAACGCAGTTCTTACCCAGCAATGATATAGAATGCTGAAATGTATTTTTCATTCTTGTATCACATGAAATATGCTGTAAATGAATCACTCCGAAAAGCATAACATAAAAAAGAGGTGTAAGAAATGAACTTCATGGTCGTAGACGACAAGGCAGAAAATATCTAACCGCTTGAAGGTTTTTACCGAGAAAGGGTGTACGTTCGAGTAAAAAACAGAGTTCATAATCCGTATCGCATTCGGCAGCCGGCGGATCATGGGGTTGAGGTATATTTGTTGACAATTGTAGTTTCTCCTTGACATGAGGGATATATTTGCTTACAGGTTATCCGGATACAGGAAATGAGATAAACAGATGTCAATGACAGCAATCAGTACGGCAGACAGCTATTTTTGCTTTTTTCGCAGGGTCTGCCTGCTGTGCTCGTGACCCTTAACCGGTAACCAGAGCCGTGGGCAGACCAGACGATCTGCCCGCGGCTTTTTTGTATGTGAGGGCCGCGGATATTCCGCGGCCCTTTTTTTATTTCAGGATGACCAAAGGAGGGAAGCATGAAGGGGGTAAATGTTGCAAGTTATGTGGAAAATTCAGTGCACGCTCATCCGGAGAGGACCGCGGTGATCTTTGAGGATGAAACGTGGACGTACCGGCAGCTGGATGCTGAGATTAACAGAATTGCAAATGGACTCGTTGCGATGGGAGTGGAGAAGGGTGATCGTGTGTCGCTCTTTCTTCCGAACTGTGTTGAGTTTTTCTTCTGGTACTTCGGGGTTATGAAAATGGGGGCAGTGGTCAATCCCATCAATGTCATGTTCAAGGAAAAGGAGCTTGACTATGTCGTCAGAGACTGCACGCCGAAGGTATTAGTCACCTCGGAAACAATCGCTTCGGTGCCGCTTAATGTTTTTAACAAGCCGAATCACAGCGTTGAGAAAATGGTCATCGTCGGCGGCGGTGAGGGCGACAATATCATGCGTCACGATACATGGGCCGGCCGGTATCCGAATACATTCAACGCCGTTGATGTGGAGAAAGATGACCTGGCTGCCATCCTCTATACGTCGGGAACGACGGGACAGCCAAAGGGCGTGATGCTCTCGCACATGAACTTATGGTCGAACGCGCGCCACTGTGCCGATTGGGCGGAGACGACGTATCATGATCTTTCAGTCTGTGCATTGCCGCTTTTCCACTCGTATGCGCTGACACACGTCGTGGGGGAGCTTCTCATCGAAGGAGGTGCGGTGTGTTGGCTCGAGCGTTTCGAACCGGGTTCGTTCCTTGAGGCCATGGCAAAGTATAAGGCAACGGCCTGTCACTGTGTGGCGACAATATATTATGCCTTGGTGAGTCACCCGAAAGCGGATGATTATGCACGGGAAATAAATCTGCGCTATTGTGTGACAGGGGCGGCGGTAACACCGGAGCCCATCCTGAGGGCGTGGAACGAGAAGTTCACGCCGCTGAGCGAGGGGTATGGTCTTACGGAGGCGGCACCGGTGGTTTTCATGAACCCGCTGCCCGGAAAAGGAGAGCAAAAAGTCATGTCGTGCGGTGTTCCCATTGTACCGGAGATCGAAGTTGCCGCCTTTGATGAGAACGATAAAGAGGTTCCCATCGGTGAAGTAGGCGAACTGGTCATCAAGGGCCCGTGCGTGATGCTCGGTTACTGGAACAAGCCGGAAGAGACAGCGGAAACGCTTCGTAATGGATGGCTTCATACGGGGGATCTGGTCTGCTTCGATGAAGACGGATACTGTTACGTGAAAGACCGGAAGAAGGATATGATCGTGAGGGCGGCATATAACATCTTCCCCAAGGAAATTGAGGATCATCTTTATACGCATCCCGCCATAGCCGAAGCACAAGTGATCGGTGTCCCCGACCTTATAAAAGGAGAAGAAGTAGTAGCCTGCATCGCCCTGAAGGAAGGGAAAAAACTGACTGAGGAAGAACTGATCACGTTCTGCAGGGAAAATTTGGCATCTTATAAGGCACCGAAATTCATCCACATTTTTGGCACACTGCCCAAGACGGTGACCGGCAAGCTGGAAAAGGTGACTCTCAGAGAAATAGTACTGAAGGAATTTGGTATTGAATAGAACTCATTAAGGTGGGGCCGGGTATTCGAAACTGACCCCACCCTTTTGCTATTTTTGATATCGTTGAACTGCTTTTGCAAGCTCTGCAATAGCCCGGTCAATTTCGTCTTCTGTCGTCATTTTCCCGACCGATAAGCGGAGCGTTCCCACGGCATATTCCAAGGACACATTCATTGCTTCCAGGACATGAGAAACTGTCGTCGATCCGGCGTGGCAGGCCGAACCGGCCGATGCGGCAATGTCCGCCATCATCAAATCATTCAGCAGGGCCGATGCTTCCAGTCCTTTAAAACCAATGCTCAGGGTATTGGGAAGGCGTTTTTCAGGATGACCGTTGAGCCTGACACTCGCAATCCTGTTTTTCAGCCCGTTGTGAAGCCGGTCGCGCATGGCCATCATGTGGGCCATGTTTGTATCAAGATCCCGCTTTGCGATTTCACAGGCCTTTCCCAGTCCGATAATTTCGAGGACATTTTCGGTGCCGGCACGCAGGTTCCGTTCATGACCGGCTCCATGCATGAATTTCTCAAGCTGAATTCCTTCACGAATAAACAGTGCACCGATTCCTTTCGGCGCATATACCTTGTGACCGGCGACTGACAGAAGATCCACGTTGAGGCTGTTGACATCTGTCGAGATCTTTCCCACCGACTGGGCCGCATCAGTATGACAGAAAATCCCGTGTTTGTGCGCGATGACAGAAATATCTTCGATGGGTTGAATGGTTCCCACCTCGTTATTTGCATGCATGATGGTGATCAGAATGGTTTCGTTTGTAATCGCTTTTTCAAGTTTGCCAGGGTCAATGAGACCCGTTTCGTCCACGGGGATATATGTTGTGCGGAACCCGAATGCTTCGAGGTAGTTACAGACCTCCGTCACGGCGGGATGCTCGATGGTTGTTGTGATAATGTGATGTCCCTTCCGCCGGTTGGCGAAAGCGATTCCTTTAATGGCATAATTATTGGACTCGGTTCCGCCGCTGGTGAAGACGATTTCTTCGGGAATGCAATTCAGGAGATCCGCTACCTGCCGTCTCGCATTTTCCACGGATTTTCTGGCGGCAATTCCCATAAGATGAAGGCTGGATGGATTCCCGAAATGCTCTTCGAGATAGGGTTTCATCGCTTCCGCAACTTCATGATCGACGGGGGTTGTTGCGTTGTAATCCAGGTAAATAGGTTTCATAAGCTTTATTCATGGGGCGAAAGGCTGAGGGCATAGGGCTTAAGGCGTGTACCCCTTATCACCTATTCCGATATTTGTTTTTACTGCGTAAGTTTTTTCGTGATTGTCGCCACGTGTTTTCCCTGGAACCGTGCTCCTGCCAGATCGTTTTCCGTGGGTGTGCGGTTCCCGGCCGGGCCGGCGATTGTTGAAGCACCATAGGGAGAACCACCGGTCACCTCGTCCGTTCTACTCTGTCCCTGAAAGGAATACGGTAAACCGATGATGATCATTCCGAGGTGGAGCAGGGTCAAATGGAAACTGAGAATCGTGGATTCCTGGCCTCCATGCTGTGTGCCCGTGCTCGTAAAAACGCTTCCAGGCTTTCCGAGTAAAGTGCCTTTTGCCCAGAGCCCGCCCGTGGCATCCAGGAACTGACGCATCTGCCCGCACATATTGCCGAATCGAGTCGGCGTGCCGAAGATAATCGCATCCGCCGATGCTAGATCTTTGATTGAGGCTACGGGGATATGAGAAAAGGATTTCTGTGCTTCGAGAGCCCCCATTTTGCCCAGTACCTCTTCCGGAAGCGTTTCAGGGACACGACGCATTTCCACCTCTGCCCCCTCGACTTCCATGACACCTTCCGCAATTGCTTCTGCCATGCGATGAACATGGCCATACATGGAGTAATAAAGAATGAGAACTTTCATGGTTCATTCCCTCCATTCTGGTTTCTGACTTCTTTACGATTACTTTACTATCCTTATCATTTGCCTGAATTTATCTCCTTCCGCGGTTTTCACTAATTCAAAGAGAGCCATTTCCGTACTGCTCAGTTTCGCACCGCCATTCACCATACGTTCGATTCCGATAGCTCTGTTCATGCTCGTTCGAGAAGAGACGCCGTCAGCCAGCAGGTTCACCTCGTAGCCTGCATCGATAAGATCCATTGTTGTCTGATACACGCACACATGAGATTCGATACCGGTCATTAATATCTGCCCGCGGTTGATTGCCTTGAGTTCTTTCATAAAACCATCATCGCTGCAGCAGCTGAAACTCGCTTTTGGTACGGGCTGAATGCCTGTGAGAAGTTCGGTAAGTTGAGGAATGGTCGGTCCCAGTTTTTCCGGGATCTGTTCGGTCACCAGGATAGGAATCTCCATGACCTGTGCACCTTTCACGATCATAGCGAGATTGTTGAAGAGAAATTCTTTCTCATGCATTGATTCATAGAGGTTTCCCTGTATATCGATGACGATCAGCATGGTGTTTTCCACTGTAAGCATGGACGGTGGTTTCCTCCCTTTGAGAATTATTTCAATGCTCATCATTTCAATGTGAGATTTCAGTATTGAACCACAGACGGATGATGTTGTGCAACTCTAAACTTGCAGTATGAATCTCTGATCAAATGATTCCGGCATGGATGAGACCGGAGAGTATTGTTATGAAGAGCATGACAATGGTGATGCGACCGGACCAGCGGTGTATGGGTCGTATCGTTGCAGCCTTCCGTCTGAATATAAACTGCATACGGCCCAGCGTCGGTGTGAGCACAGCGCAGAAGACGGAAAGAAGACCGAGATAAGCGTGCAATACGGCAAAATGTTTACCTTCAGAAAGAGAAACCATATACAGTGCCGTGATCAGACCAAGCAGAACGAATGTTGCACCGGCATACCCGGCTCTTGTATGGGCCGTGAGCCACCATCGCTTCTTTCTCATGAGCACGGCAATGGTTACTCCTGTTGTCATGCATAGAAATCCGCCTGTCATGAGTACTGCATGGTACACAAACATTGTGGTTCACTCGTATTCCCGTTCTGAATCTTTCATTGAGATGCGCCGGTACTGCCCTTGTGAACAATTAACTTTGCCGTTCTCGATCCAAAATAATTGCATTCCGCCTTGACCTCCAACGTGTCTCCTTCCTTTGCTTCTATGGAATATTGATACGTGAAGGTGGAATTATCGGGCTGACTCGTGTATTCGAACGTTTTGATAAGCTCTCCATTCAGTGAGAATTTGATTTTATCAACGTAATGTTTGGCGGCATTCGAAACGGAGTGGGAAATTGTCACACTCAAGACCTTTGTGTCAATGTTATAATCCAAGGTGACACTTCCCGGGCTATGTGCGTTTGCCGTTGTGGGACAGACAGCACATGTCATCAGGCAGATAATTGAGATAATAAGAACCTGCTTTGTGTATTTTACCGACATCATGTATTTCCTCCTCTCCGAATAGAGTGTTGATGGTACTGTGACCCGTAAAATTAATTAACCTTTCAACTTCTTGACCAGAGAAGCAACCCGTTCTCCCAGCTTGGCGGCGTTATCGGCTGTCTTTTTGTCGGGGGCGCCGGTACATGCCACACCATAATGGCCTGTTGCCGAGAGAGGATCTCCGACGATTATCATTCCATAGATCAAAAAGGCCTGGATGATCGACATCATGGTCGTTTCCTTCCCGCCGGAGGGGTCTGCTGATGTTGCGAAAGCAGCACCGATTTTGCTTTCCATTTTTCTTCGGACGCCGATAAATTTATCGAAAAGTTCCTTTAATTCGGCCGCCATAGTTCCGAAATACACGGGAGAACCGGCAATAATGCCGTCGGAGGAAGCGAAATCATCCGTTGTAACCTCCTGGACAGGCTTTGTGAGACAGCTTACCCCTTCGACTCTTTCGACGCCTGCGGCAATTGCCTCTGCCAGTTTCTTCGTATTTCCCGTTTGTGAAAAGTACATGATTAAGACCTGCATAGTGAAAACCTCCGGTTATCTGGTTCCTGTTTTGAGTTCGGGGTTTCGGGTTGAACGAAGTGTCACCGTTTTTCAATTTCCATTGTTATGTGTGTGCAGGGTTTGTTGCTTCCTGTTTTTTGTCGCTCTTGCCGTCAGCCTTGAACCGTGAGCTTACAATGTCATGAATTATAGAACAAATTGGTGACTTCTGCAAACAAATCCGGCCTTCCGAGAATGAACACGATATCGTTGGCGGCAAAGGTGAAATCGACATCCGGATTAGAAATGGTTGTATCATTGCGCCGCACTGCCAGGACGGTTACCCCGTATCGTTTCCTCATCTCGGTTTTGCCCAGGGTCTTCCCGACAATGGGGGATGTCTCACCGATTCGTACGGTCGTGATTTCGATATCCGGCATGCAGTGACGCAGGTCGGAACAGGATGCGGCTTCAGACGAAAGGGTCCGAAACATCTGATATCCGTCCGCTCGAACTTCATTGATGAATTGTTCAATCTCATCTTTCGGTATTAGATATTTTGAGAGCACGCGGGTGAAAATTTCTACGGACGTTTCGAATTCTTCCGGTATTACTTCATCGGCACCGAGCCCGTACAGTGGTTCCATTTCCTGAAGGAATCGAGTCCGGGCAATGATGTGGATCTTTGGATTCAATCTACGGGCAAGGGCGGTGATTTTTCGTGTTGCCGATGCGTCGGCAATGGTTAAAACAACGATTCTCGCACGGCTTATTCCCGCATGATGAAAAATCGCTTCGTGCGTGGCATCTCCGTAAAAAATGGGTTCGCCCCATGCCTTTTCAAGGCGTACCGTTTCCGGGTTCATTTCGATAACGATGTAAGGAACACCTGCCATCTTAGCTGCCCTGGTTACATTCCGGCCATTGATGCCGAAACCGACAACGATCAGATGATCCATCTTCACAATATCATTGATCGTAAATGCGGGATGAACTCCCGATTTCAATTTTTGCGGAAAGGGCAGGCGAAGGGCTGCATCGACAAGCCATGGCGATATCTGAAGGATAAAGGGAGTTGCGATCATTGTCAAAACCGAAACGGCAAGGAACAGTTGATAGGTCTTGTCCGGTATGAGCAAATCATATTCCAGGCCGGTTTTCGATAAAACGAAAGAAAATTCTCCAACCTGGCTGACAGCAAACCCGACGAGAATCATGGTACGTAGAGGGTACCCGAGAAGCGATGTGGTGAAACCGGCAATAAGTGACTTCAAAAGGATGACACCCATCGTGATAAGTACGATCAGCCAGGTATTTCGGAAAACAAAATCCAGATTCAGAAGCATACCGATCGATACGAAAAAGAAACTTAAAAAAATGTCCCTGAATGGCAGGATATTTCCCAGTGCCTGGTGGCTGTATTCCGATTCGGATATGATCAATCCCGCCAGAAAAGCGCCGAGAGCAAGTGATAACCCAAGACTGTATGTGAGCCAGGCCACGGCGATGCATATGATAACGATACTCAGAAGAAATATTTCTCGATTCCTGGTACGGGTGATCTGGTAGAGAAGACTGTGTATAAGCCATTTGGTGCTTACGAAGACCAGTACGAGGATGCCGGCAGCTTTTACCAGGAGAATGCCCAGTGACGTGGCTATGTTTCCGGAAGCACCGGCAAGCATTGGAACTATGAGTATCATAGGAACGATGGCGATGTCCTGAAAGATGAGTATTCCCAGGGACGTCCTTCCGTGGGGACTTTCTATTTCGGCCCGTTCCTGAAGGAGTTTCAAAACAATGGCGGTACTGCTCAAAGCCATGAGACACCCCATGAAAACCGATTGGGGAATCGTTTGTCCTACCTGACGGGCCACGATAAAAAAAGCGAGAATGGTAAGGATAACCTGTATTGAGCCGCCGAGAAAGACCGATTTTTTGATCTTAATAAGGTCCTTCAGGGAGAATTCAATGCCGATTGTAAAAAGCAGGAGGACGACACCGATTTCCGACATGGTTTCGACTTCATGAACCGCACTGATCAGTCCCAGTCCGTATGGGCCCGCGACAATACCGGTAATGAGGAATCCTACGATTGTCGGTATCTTGATTCTCAGACAAACGAAGAGGACCACGATCGACAGAGCAAAGATAATAAAAATATCTCTTAATAGCGGGAAGTCCACAGTTGGATAAGCTCCTGATACGTTAATTGAAGGGATGTAAAAAAAATGATACACGGACAAAGAAATATTTTCTAGAGATAAATTAATTCTGAATACTGTCTTCAGACTCCTGACTTCTGAACTTACAGTATTAATTCCATGTTCTGGTAAACGGCAAAACATTCGAGCGGGGAGCGATGCTTCTCGATCATGGTATGACAATCCCGGACAATCTGATCGACCCCGTCATCGTTTCTATCCTGATTGTGATGGAACAGTCCGAAGTTCTTAACATTGGCTTCCATGGCCAGCCTCAGCGCGTCGTTATAAACGGTGTGGCCCCATCCCCTCGTCCTCTTATAGTCCCCTTCAGTATATTCTGAGTCGTGGATAAAAATGTCGGCATTTGTTGCAAAATCACGATAATCGTCAAAATCCAATCCACCGGGGTGCTTAAAACCCAGTTCGTTGTCGGTGATAAAGACGAAAGATTTGCCGTCTTCGACAAATTTGTATCCGAGGCCCTGGTTAGGGTGATTCAGGAATATCGGAGTGATGGTGACGGAATCTACTAAGAAACTTTCGTAACACTCACCCTCGTATGTGATTTCGGCTCGAATATTATCAAAATTTACAGGAAAGTAGGGAGGAGTCATAATTCGGGAAATCATTTCTTCCACCGTTGATTGGGCAAAAGGACACCCGCAAATTTTTATGCGGCTTTTTGATGAATAAAGAGGTTTGAAGAATGGAAATCCCATGAGATGATCCCAGTGCGCGTGAGTAAAAAGCATTGTAAAATCAGAACGGCCTTCAGCGATGAACTTGTTTCCTGCTCTTCTGATGCTTGATCCCGCATCGACAATAATGATCTCGTCATTTTTTGTCCTGATCTCAATGCATGTCGTATCGCCGCCGTATTTTAAATACTCCGGTCCGGATACGGGTATCGATCCTCGTGTCCCCCAACATTTTATAAGCATACTTTTCTCCCTCACGAATTGTCCGAACATGCTTACAAAAAGCACAAAGAATTAATACATCATAATATTATGTTTGTAAAATATCTTTTAATGCACTTTCCATTGTAGGAAATTGAAATACAAATCCATTTTGCATTAATTTTTCAGGATAGACCCTCTGTCCCTTCAAGAGTACATCACCGAATTCGCCGAGCATAAGCTTGACGAAAAAACGGGATACCGGCGGCAGGAACGTCGGTTTGCCGATAACTTTTCCTATCAGTTCCGCCATTTCTCTATTGTGAACCGGTTCAGGTGCGGTGCAATTGATCGGCCCTGCCAGATCCGTATGGTCAATCAGGAAAAGAAAGATACGTGCCAGATCAACTTCGTGAATCCAGGAAACCCATTGTGTGCCGGTCCCGAGTGGACTTCCCAGCCAGTACCTGGAAGCCGAGACCATTTTCTCCAATGCCCCCCCTTTCTTTCCCAGAACGACCCCGAAACGGCAGAGGACAACCCGTGTTCCATATCGTTCGGCACCCCGTGCGGTTGCCTCCCATTCTGCGGCAACGGAAGCGAGAAAGTCGGTTCCTGCATGATTGCCTTCATCCAGCATTTCATCTCCATGGAAGCCGTAGTAACCCACGGCAGATGTGCTGAGCAGGTGCGTTTCCTTGCCTTCTCTGGCGGCGAGCGCTTCCACAAGATGATTGGTTGTCAGGATGCGGCTGTCTCGTATCTCTCGCTTTTTTCCGTTGGACCATCGGCTGAAGATTGAGGCGCCGGCAAGGTTAATAAGCACATCATGTTCGGGAATGTTCTCCTGCCATGGTCCCTGTTTGGTCGGATCTCCTTCAAGAAATGATGCCCTTTCCGGGAGGATCCGTCCTTTTTTTATGGTTCGGGTTAAAATGGTTACTTCGTGTCCCTGACCGGTCAGCTCTCGCGTGAGCGTGCTGCCGACAAAACCAGTCCCTCCTGTTATAAAAATCTTCATGGTTTTCTCTCCTTTATCTTGTTCTGCAGTACATTTTTTAGTTCCCTGTCAGGGGCCGTGTTTGATTGACGTGAAAGTACACGAGATATTTTGAGTCATTTTCATTTTATAAATAAGATCCATCACATTTTGATGCTCGTTTACTCATTTCCCCTTACGCTGCCATTTCAGTAAACCTTTGAGAGTATCAGAACCCAGCTTTTTTGGCGGCGGGAATACCCCCTCCTTTGCAAATCTGACATCTTCTACCGAGAAAAATGCTTTCGGATTAAATCTCCGGATATGCTTTATGATTTCTTCGAGATTCTGTCGTCTGATCGTTGTAAAAATGACTTTAACCGGTCCGGTCATACCGGTGGCGTCGATGCTTGTAACGCCGTAACCTTCTGATCTGAGGTATTGGATTAGCTCCGAAGCATCTTTCTGCGTGATGATTCGAATTATCACAGTGCCTACGGCCATTCTCTCCTCGATATAAATGCCGACAAAATTTCCGGTGGCAAAACCGGTGGCATAGGCGATGTAATACACAACGTTGGTTAAGTTTTGCATAATCTGTCCAATGGCGAGAAGCCAGATGAGGACTTCAAAGAACCCGAAAATAGGAGCCAAATATTTCAATCCTCGAGAAATATAAATAATACGTATAGTCCCGAGGGTGACATCAATTATCCGGGCGCTGAATATAAGAAGTGGAAGAATAATCCATTTGAATGTTGTAGAATCAAATAATGTCGATAGAGCATCCATGACTTCGTAGTGTCCTCCTTGAAATATGGTTTCGAATGAGCACTTATAAGTTAGTCCGTTGTGATATGAAAAAACTCGAGCATCCTTTTTACATTCGTTGTCGGCAGTTCACAGGTATTGTGAATGCAGACGTAGGCCGTTGCCTTCCCTTCGATGGCCGTAAGATCCTTCGTAAATGGAGCAATCCCGGCGATTTCATCAGGTTCTTCGTCAATCGGTCGGAAGATGACCACCGTGTTCGGTATGAAATGAGCGTTCAACGTTGTCAGCATCTCCTTCGTATCCTCTGCCTGTGGATGACCGGCAATAACCACTTCATAGGATGGTCCGAAGGCAAAGTCGAGAGCAACCATGAGCTGCGCATATGCTGCCGGAGATTGTTTGACCGTGCCGAAGAAAGCCGATCCTGTCTGCCATGCCATATCTAATAATTCCGTATTGGTGGTCATACGCCCGAGTCGAAGCATGTTCAACATGGCGATAGCATTTCCCGATGGCAGTGCACCGTCATAAATTTCCTTCTGGCGGATAATTAAATTTTCACCGTCAGCCGGTGTAAAGAAAAATCCCCCGTCCTTACAGTCCCAGAAGTTATCTATCAAATCCGCATTCAGATCAAGTGCCCATTTGAGGTGGCCAACGTCAAATGTCACTTCGTAAAGTTCGATGAGTCCCCATATGAAAAACGCATAGTCATCGATATGACTCGATATTCCCGCCTCATCCTCTCTGAAGCGATGCAATAGTCTGCCGTCGTCCCGGCGCATTCGATGCAGAATAAATTCTGCGGCTTTACCAGCGGCATTTACATAGTCGGCATTTCCGAAGACCCGCCCCCCTTTTGCAAGTGCGGCGATCATAAGGCCGTTCCAGTCAACGAGGATTTTGTCATCCTTATGGGGATGGATGCGTTTTTCACGGGCCTCGTAGAGTTTCCGACGCGCTTGTTCGATTGCTTCAAAGAATTCGTCTTCCGGCATGCCACGGTCGGCAGCCATTTGAGCAAGGGATTTGGTACGATACAGGATATTTCTCCCCGTTTTTGTTCCTGTCGCCTCATCTGAAAAGTTGCCGGACTGTTCCATGTTGAATACGTTGATCATAAGCTCGGCTTTGTCTTTGTCGAGAATTTTCGTAATTTCATCATGTGTCCAGACATAAAATTTTCCCTCCTCTCCTTCACTGTCTGCATCCTCTGCGGAATAGAAACCGCCTTCAGGCGACGTCATATGTCGCAGTACATAATCAAAGATACGCCGTGCCGTCTCGGCATAAAGATCGTTTCCTGTCGCCTGGTATGCTTCGGTGTATGCAATGGCAAGCATAGCCTGGTCATAGAGCATCTTTTCAAAGTGCGGCAGAAACCATTTATGGTCGACGGAATAACGATGGAATCCGAATCCGATGTGATCGTGTATACCGCCGCAGTGCATTTCCTTGAGGGTCTTTTCCACCATCTCGAGTGCATACTCACTGCCGCTTCGCTTCCAGTAGCGGAGAAGAAACAGCAGATTTTGTGGAGAGGGAAATTTGGGGGCAATCCCGAAACCACCGTGATTGTCATCGAAGATATGCACGAGATGATCATATGCCGATTTGAGTATATCATCCGCCGGTTCTTCCCGTTTTGAATCGCCGGCGATCGACATCAGAGACGTAACGATGGTATCAGCCGTATGATCTATCTCATCACGGCTGGATTTCCAGATCTCATCAATCCGAGGGAGGAGTTCAAGCATCCCGGTTCTTCCGGATCGGTTTTCCTTCGGGATGTACGTTGCGGCGAAAAATGGCCGTTTATCCGGTGTCATGATGATAGTGAGCGGCCATCCACCACTTCCCGTCATCATCTGACAAACGGTCATGTAGATTTTGTCGATGTCGGGCCGTTCCTCACGATCTACTTTGATATTGATAAACAAGGTGTTCATCAGACGTGCCACACGGGGATCTTCAAACGACTCGTGGGCCATGACATGACACCAGTGGCAGGTTGAATAACCTATGGAGAGAAAAATCGGTTTCTTCTCTTTGTCCGCTTTCTCAAAGGCATCATCGCCCCATGGATACCAGTCGACAGGGTTATTTGCGTGCTGTAACAGATAGGGGCTTTTTTCATTGATCAAACGATTATGGAATTCGTTGTCTTTCATATATCATCTCATCGCTGTGTCGGTGATAAATGCAATGCCTTCACATTCAATGTGAGGATAGAATAAACGTCATTGTCGGACAGAATCAGGATTACCATCTTTGTGCCGACAGTGAGACGTGATGGATTCGCACATGATGTATTCTTTTTCTGAAGGAGCGGACTGATTCTTAACTGATGTGCCGTCTGCATAATATTGTGCCGATCATTCAAAAAGATCGATAAATTCGAATTTTTCACCGTCGAAGAGTCCCCTGTCGGTGAGTTTGAGTTTCGGAATGACAGGCAGTGCCATAAATGATAGCGTCATAAATGGTGCCCGCAGCTTTGACCCCATGGATTTTGCCATCGCATCAACGGCCGTATAGTCAGCTGCCACGGTTTCACAATCTTTATCGCTCATAATCCCCGCGATCGGCAACGGGAGGATCTTCTCCTGGTCTCCCGAAACGGCACAGATTCCACCTTTTGTGTCTATGATCAGGTTGACCGCCCTGCACAGGTCTTCATCGGTGACGCCGATCGCTATGATATTGTGTGAATCATGGGCAACACTGGAAGCAATGGCACCATGTGTCAGGTTAAAATTCTGTATGAACCCGACTGCCGGTTGAGAGTCACGGTAACGGTTGACCACAGTTATCTTCAAAATATCCCTGTCAACGTCCGATACGGCACAGCCGTTTTCTATCCGTGGATGTTCGATGAGTTTCTCTGTAATAAGCCGGCCGTCAAGAGCTCCGATAATGTTTGCCATGCCGGCTGAAGAGGGAAGGGCGAAATCATCGGTTGTTTTCTTTTTCGTATTGAAATTGTTAAGAATCCTTGGCTGTCGTTTCGGTATGAGCGAAGCTCCTTCTTCTGCTACGACCTCTCCGTTAATATATGTTTTCAGGACTCGTACATTGTCAAGACTGTCGATTTCAAGAAAGTCTGCCGGATCTCCGACACGAAGCAGTCCCACGTCCAACCCATAATGCAGGACAGGGTTGACCGATGCGACCCGGAGAATTTTCATAATGTCGATACCGTACGTAAGGGCTTGCCGGACCATATCGTTGAGATACCCTTTGAGAAGGTCGTCGGGGTGTTTGTCATCAGCACACAGCATGCATGATTCAGGATATTTTTTCAGAAGGGGTATACATTCTTCAAAGATGTCCGCTGCCGATCCTTTTCTGATCAGGATTTTCATGCCTGCTTGAATGTCTTCAAGGGCTTCTTCTTTCGACAGGAATTCATGATTAGTCGAAATTCCTGCCCGGACATATGTTGTGAGATCGCTGCCTCGCAAGCCTGGTGCGTGGCCGTCGATCAATTTTGAATGTTTTTTGGCACTGGCAATCTTTTTCATGACTTCAGGGTCGTTGTATATGACTCCCGGATAATTCATAACCTCTCCGAGATATCTTATGTCATCCAGTTTCAGGAGCTCATCCACTCCTTCCGCATCAAGAACGGCACCGGACGTTTCAAAGGGTGTTGCCGGTACGCATGAAGGAGCACTGAAATAAAACTTCATGGGAACGGTTTTTCCATCTTCTATCATATATTTGACGCCGTCCATTCCCATGACATTGGCGACTTCATGAGGATCGGATACTACGGCAACGGTGCCGTGAATAACAGCCGCCCTGGCAAATTCCGATGGCGTCAGCATGGAGCTTTCGATATGGACATGGGAGTCAACGAACCCGGGAATGATATACGTCTCATAGCTCGTTTCACCCCGGCTGATTTCAACGATTTTGCCATCAGAGATCTTCAATCTTCCCGGATATGTTTCAGCGTTGACTACATCGACGATATTACCGGAGACTGTTTTTTTACGGTGGCTCATAATGTTCCCTCATCTGGTGTGTTATGGATTAACGTTCCGAAGTCGTCCGTTTCATGTGCAGTCGTGTTTCGATGATGTCGTATGCTCGATTTAAGTGTTTACACTATAACAAGAAATAAGTCCGTACCGCCAATAAAAAACGTGTAGCGTGAGCTAGACATGGTACCTTTAACGGTCATTCGAAATTTGAAGTAGGAGGCAAAGGTGTGAGGAAAATTCAGTAAATACAGTTTTGAGTCTTTTTACGATGGCATCAAATATTGACAGTTGATGCTTGACGTGCATGCCGTTGCTTCTCGATGTGCGGAGATAACGTAGCGTGACTTACGTCGTTCCGATTCCGTCTTTACGCCCCCTCTTGACTTTGTACATTGAATTATCCGCTAAGAGAAGGAGGTCTTTTTTTGTATGAGCGTCATCCGGATACACGGCAATACCAAAGCTGGCCGTAATCTTAACAGGTTCCGGTCGTGACTTCAGATATGTTGATTCTCTGAGGGACTGAAGAATTGTTTCAGCCAGATCAAGTGCTTCCTCTTTGTTTCTGTCGGGAAGTATTATCACATATTCATCTCCACCATATTTCACGAGAATATCTTTTTCGGTCAGGCAGCGGGAGATAGTTACCGCGATTTCTTTGAGCACCTGACTGCCTAAAAGATGACCATACTCATCGACAACATCTTTAAAATTATCTATATCTCCGAAAACGACTGCTATTTTGGTATCACTCTTGTCTGCCTTCATGATTAATTCATCTAATATGTGATGAAGGTACCGTACATTATAAAAGCCGGTATATTCATCTGTCACGCTCATTCGTTGAATTCGTGCGAAATACTGGGAGTTCTCGATAGCAATAGCTGCATAATCCGCGAGAATCATCAAAATGGGAAGATCTTTCGCTTTGAACAGTTCCATATCCATGACATTGATTATTTCTATGACTCCCAATATTTTCCTGTGAATGGTAAGAGGTATGCACACAATTGATGAGGTGGTAAATCCTGTTCGCTCATCAATACTCTCATTAAATCTCGGGTCATCTTTGACATTTGGTTGGTAAACGGGTTCTCCGGTTTCAGCCACCTGACCTGCAATCCCTTCGCCGGGAGCGAGGCGGATTCCTTTAATTGTATTGTTATCTATGCCGACAGCTATTTCAAAAGATAATTCACCCGTTTCCTGATCCTTCAGCAAGAGAGACCAGTTCTCGGCATCAACCAGCTGACTGACTTTGCTCATGATGAGTTCCAGAATTCCTCGTAAATTCAGTGTTGATGTGAGGAGTTTTCCCACTTCCAGGCATGTCAGCAGCTTGTCTGTTTCATAGGAGTTGTTTTTTTCACTCGGATTTTGACTGTTCATGTGCAATGTCCGCGTCAAGTATGTGAACAGGGGTCAGGATATTGATTGTGAATGTCAGTATCCATTTCCGGTACTGCATGGACGTTATGTATAGCATGCGTCCATGCGTTTAACTGACAGGATGCGGTCGACATAAGAGCAGATCTCGGGACCCTTTAATTTGTTATGGTGAAACGTATAACAGAGAAACTGTAAAAATCAAGGAAAATCAATAAATCTTGACGATTAAAAGATACATATTTTTCCCCGACCAACAAAGATATTTTTTTGCCGGATCAACTGCCGCGATCCATGATCATGACTGGGGCCTCACGGTTGCAAGCGTGCTATTCACCTGTCCCGTTATTGCAAGCCACCCCAACACCGGTTCCACTAGAACATCCACCCCCTGCGGAACCAGCCCCGATAACCGTGTTACATACCGTGCCCGCGTTGACGGTGCCTGATTCGCATGACGGGGTACCCACGTCTGGGCCATTAGCGCATGTACCGTCGATTGAAGCGGATGACCCCGTGGAGTACTGCAGTGATTGAGATGGGTGTATTATCCGAAATTTATCCGAATGCAAATTCATGCTGGAAAATATATGTGAAATCGTGCAGAATAGCGGCAATTTAACGTTTAACCGGGAGGGAACCCATGTTTGAAAAAATTCTGTACCCCACTGACTTTTCCGATGTTGCAAAAAATGCCTTGGATTTCATCAAAACTTTGGAAAATGCAGACAAAAAAGAGGTGATTGTACTCCATGTAATGGATGCAAATATAATGGATTTCTCAAGTCGATATGCTCCTGAATTGTTTATGACCATTGAAGAAAAGATTAAAGAGAATATTACGAAAGACCTGAATAGAACAAAAATGAGCCTGACGGAAAGAGGTTTTACCGTTCGCATTCGACTCGAAAGAGGTGTTCCATTCAGGGAAATCTTGCGTGTTGAACAGGAAGAAGATGTGTCCGTTATTGTCATCGGATCACACGGGGTGAGTAACGTCAAAGAAATGCTTCTCGGTTCCGTATCTGAAAAGGTCATACGCAAGGCAAAGAAACCGGTCCTCGTTATCAAGCGATAACATCGGAGATGGCAGCACCGCGCGGAAGAGGAAGTTACGGAATGATGATTCAAAGTATAGCGGGACTGGCTGTTTTTTCAATAGTTGCATGGATGATCAGTGAGAATCGCCGTCAGGTACGCCTGAAACCGGTGTTCATCGGAATTGTTATTCAACTGGCAGTTGCTGCCGTTCTTCTGAAGATTCCTTTTTTCAGAGATTTTTTCATATTTTTAAATAAACTTGTCCTGTCACTTGAAGAAGCAACAACAGCGGGTACATCATTCGTCTTCGGCTATCTCGGAGGAGGACCCCTGCCGTTTGAAGAAAAATTTCCCGGTTCAAGCTTTATCATCGCCTCTCAGGCGCTTCCCCTTGTTCTCGTGATGAGTGCCCTCTCTGCTCTCTTATTTTACTGGAAAGTACTTCCCCTTGTCGTTCGTGCTTTTTCCTGTGCATTGCAGAAGACCATGAAGATAGGGGGGGCGGAAGGTCTGGGCGTTTCAGCCAATATTTTTGTGGGGATGGTTGAGTCACCACTTTTGATTCGTCCGTACCTGAAAGGCATGACACGGAGTGAAATCTTCACGCTCATGACCTGCGGTATGGCTACCATAGCAGGGACGGTTATGATACTCTATGCCAGCATCCTGGGCGATACCGTTCCCGGTGTGATGGGACATATCTTAACAGCTTCCATTATCAGTGTTCCCGCCTCTATTACGATTTCTAAAATCATGGTTCCCGAAACAGGTGAACCGACATCGGGCGAGCTAACCGCCCCCGATGAATATGCGAGTTCAATGGATGCAATTACGAAAGGAACGATTCAGGGGATAGAACTGCTTCTCAATATCATTGCCATGCTGATCGTCCTGGTTGCATGGGTTTATCTGATCAATTTGATACTGGGTCTGTTTCCTCATTTGGGCGGACAGCCTGTTACTTTGCAGAAAGTTCTCGGTTTTATTATGGCGCCGATTGTCTGGCTTATGGGTGTTCCCTGGAATGAATCGATGACGGCGGGATCGCTCATGGGGACGAAGACGATTCTCAATGAACTGCTTGCGTACCTTGAGCTTGCTCATTTACCCGAAGGTACCCTGAGTCCCAGGAGTGTACTCATTATGACCTACGCAATGTGCGGTTTTGCAAACCCGGGAAGTCTGGGAATCATGATCGGCGGTATGGGAACTATGTCACCGGAACGGCGCGGTGAAATCGTTGCTCTTGGCGTTCGATCAATCGTGGCCGGTACACTTGCCACCTATATGACCGGTGCGGTCGTTGGCATTCTCTGGAATTAATATTGAAAAATATTTTCCGGCGCTCTATGGCACGAACACTCCATATCAGATCATGATTGATCAATTATCATCCGTTAATTTTCTTTACATGAAAATGTTTCTTGTCTATAATAGAAACGCTGCAGTACTTGCCGGATAAAGCTTGATTCATTCTTCTATCAAGAGACTGTATGTACGCAACCTATCTCGACGGTTTCCCATCCTCCGGTTCTTTTTGTAAGTCCGTTCCTTTTAGCCTCGTGCCATGTGAATGTAGTAGACGTTTTCAACATAAAACAGTGGGTAATTCTTGACATTCATTTTTTACAGTTGTTGAAACCCGATTTGGCGTTTGCAATTTGTACACAGAAGGAGGTTCTCTATGGCAAAAAAAATAAAAGCAGGCTGTGCGCGGCCAACGGGGGGACCTGTTGGCGAATCTGTTGAATCAGCACCAAAAGAAGAAACAACGGTAGCAACAAAGAAGGAGGTTGGCAGTATGATAAAAGTTGGGAGGAAAGCACCGGATTTTGAGGCCCCGGCCTATTTTGAGGGGGATTTTGTGTCAGTGAAGCTCTCAGATTACCTCGGTAAGTGGGTAGTGCTCTGCTTTTATCCCGGGGATTTTACCTTTGTCTGAGCAACGGAAATTTCGGCAGTTGCCGAAAAACATCCTGAGTTCAAGAAGCTTGGTGTTACCGTACTATCAATGAGTGTCGACAGTGTGTTTGTTCATAAGATGTGGGTTGATCATGAGTTGTCGAAAATGGTCAAGGGTGGTATTCCGTTTCCCATGCTGTCCGATGCTGGAGGAAAAGTAGGGGCAGTGTATGGCATTTATGACGAGGATGCCGGCGTTGAAACGAGGGGAAGATTTATTATTGATCCGGACGGTGTTGTTCAGGGATTTGAAGTGCTGACACCACCCGTAGGGAGAAATGTCAATGAATCTATCCGTCAGATTCAGGCGTTCCAGGTTGTACGGGACAGTGAAGGAACCGAGGCAACGCCTTCGGGATGGAGGCCCGGTAAAAAGACATTAAAGCCAGGACCCGATCTCGTCGGTAATGTCTGGAAGGAATGGAAGACGGAAATGGCATTTGATTGATGCACACGGGGAACACATTAAAAATATCACAACATCGGTCGGCACAGTTATATATTTATGGAATCGTTACATTATCTGAGAGAGGCGCAGTGTCTTTATTTGCAATGCGTGTTGATACAACGTAAAACTCTGGTAAAAGCGATTATGAATATGTAGTTAAACAAGCCGGTGAGACGATAAGAGCCGTATAAGTCCGGCTCTATCAAGCGGCTCAATCGTTTCTCCGGATATCCAAACATGTTAGAGAAATGCAGTGATATTGATTTTGTATCGTAAACGGTGTTCTTTTGCCAAAACATATTTGTGCTTTCAGTATATGCTCACATCGGTGAGGTGGGTCCGCCTTACTGATTTTCCTTCCGTTTCTTGAGATCCAATGCAGCCTTTAATCCCTTCTGCCTGATCACCTTGAGTTTAAGACGTGTTTCGGTCAGTTTGAAAAAGCGCTTCCCGTACTTTTTCAGGAGCCCTTTGTCTATTTCAAACCCGAGACCCGGTCGCGTAAACGGCTGAAGAAGGCCATTGGAGTCGGGTATGATAGGTTCGATGATTCCCTCTCTGAATTCAGGTATCCATGATGGTTCTTCCAAGGGGTATTCCAGGGGAAGGATGTTATTGTTATCGGCAAGAACCATATTCCAGTTCACGTAAAAACCGATTCCGTTGGTCCATGTATGGGGTGAGAATTCCCTGTTATTGCTATGGCAGGCATCGATCACTTTTTTAACCTGGGCAATGCCGCCGGCAAAGGTGGCATCGGGCTGATAGAGATCGAAGCAATCCTTTTCGAACATGATCTTGATTTCGTCCCATCCGTAGTTCAGCTCTGCACCCGCAATTTTTACCTCGGATACCTTTTTCAGTGCTGCGTTGCCGTCGTAGTCTCTGGAGTCCAGCGGTTCTTCAAGCCAGGAAATGTTGTTGGTATGACATGCCCGTACAAACTCGGTAGCCCGTTCCAGATCCCATGCCGGTATTTTATCGACGATGGTTACGAGCCACCCCTGGTTGGCATCGACGCCGAGTACCATATCATTGCTGATTCCCTTTCTCACGGCTTCAATGAGTCTGATGTCATCCTGAAGTTCTCTGTTTTTCACGCGCAGTTTGGAGGTTGTAAACCCACGTTCCTTCATGGCGTTGAGTTCGTCCACTCTTTGTCCGGGTTCGTGCATTTCACCGGTGGAACAGTAGACGGGAACGGGCCGGGCATTGCCCCCGAGGAGTTCATAAACCGGTTTTCCCTGACTCTTTCCGATGATGTCCCAGCAGGCGGGTTCGATCCAGAAATTGCGCCAGCCGAGAAACCCTGCCTGTTTCAGCAGACTCTGAATGCCGTCGATATCGGTCGGGTCGGCACCGAGCAGATAACCTCCGATCAGTTCGCCAAGACCCTGCCGTTCGGTTCCCATGGACGATCCGGCTGAGTATCCCTCGATGCCGTCATCGGTGATAATTTTTATCAACGTAAAACTGTTATGGGTCTGGGGATATCCGGGTATCCACGTGGGCCAGAAGGTATGCGTCAGCGGTATGGATACATGATACATTTCGATTACCGATATCTTCATGAGTTTCCCTCCTTATGATACATCTTATCCTTGATTGTTATGAGAAGATCATTGCCGCTATTTTTTTTCTCATGAAATTTCCACGAAGATACTGTCCTCCTTAACTGTAACGGGATAGGTCGCGATTTTCTTATCCGGTTTTGTGAGATTTTCACCGGTAGAGATATTGTATTTCCAGCCATGCCAGGGGCACGTGACGGTTGTCCCCTCCAGCTTACCTTCACCGAGGGGACCGCCTCGGTGGCGGCAGGTGTTGTCAATGGCATACAATGTTCCGTCAATGTTAAAGACGGCTAAGGTCTTCCTCTCAACCTTAACAATCCGAACGCCACCGGGAGCGATGTCGGATACGTCGGCTACCCTGGTCAGATTTCCCATACTCATTCTCCGAAATTGATTTATTATAAAGAAAAATCGTTAATTAAACAATGACCGGCTTGGCAGTCACATACATGTAATAAATACGTGGATGAAGATTCGGAGACTTCCCCCAGGAGGCAGATGATCATTCCGGTTGCCCCCTTCCTAAAAGAAACTGCAGTGGTATGTGAACCCGATCCCGCCATGCTCTTTCAGAATGTTCCGCTCCCGGGAATTTCAGTGTTTTCCAGTCCTTTCCCGATTCATACCCGACAGACTGCATTACCGTATCAACGCTCTTCTGGCACGATTCGTAGGGTGCATCCAGTGTTTCCGTGCCGTAGTCGAAATATAGTTTGTGTCTTCCCGGACCGGGCAGTGCCGATTCCAGATAATCAATGATGACCGATTCAACGGCGGGCCAGTGAGTCGAAAGACATCCGGTTCCGGAAAATACATCGGGATATTCGCACAGGGCGTAGAGAGAAATGAGAGCACCCATGCTGGAACCCATGATAAACGTATGCTCCGGACCGGGGAGCGTGGGATACCTGTTATCCACGAACGACTTCACGTCGCGAACGATGAACTTCAGATAGTTGTCCGACAGCGGTTTGCCATCGAATTCTGCTGCGAACTGCTGAAGCACCGTGGTTCCAGCCGGTGACTCTACCGGTCGCTGCGGCATGTACTCCCGTACACGATTCGGTGTGTTCCAGATTCCCACAACGATAGCCGCTTCTATGCTGCCTTTGTCAATCAGGCGGGCCATCGTTTCGTCCATACCCCAATCGACACCGATAAACGACGTTTCCGAATGAAAAAGGTTTTGACCGTCGTGCATGTACATGACGGGATACCTGCGGTTGTCTGAATCGCCGTATCCCGGGGGAAGCCAGATATCAACAGTACGGGAATCGACATACGCAGATGTAAAATTAACGTGTTGTTCTATTGATCCTATCATGCGAACCGTCATCATTGTCAGCTTTCGTCCTTATGGTAGAGCCGGGACCGACCTGAGATACTATTTTTTTATTGATGGATGTGATTATAAAGAAATTATGTGGATTGTACAATGAAGACGTTATCGTGTTTCTGCCTACTGGATGGCTTTGTTCATAACGATGAATAACGCTTTCACAACTAAAAAAGGCAGGACCAAAATAGTCCTGCCTTTCTTTTTCATAATCACAATCGCTTTATAGGCTCATTTATGAAACCGTCAATTCGGAGTGAGTTCCATTGCACTTATTTTATTCTTTCCCGTTCTCTTTGAGAGGTACAATGCTTTGTCCGCTGCCCCGATCATTTCAGATTTGTCTCTCAACCGAGAACCGGGTACATACGTGGCCACACCGACGCTGATGGTGACTTTGATTTTATTGCCATCTGCCACAATCTTCATCTGTTCGATATCTTTACGCAGTCTTTCAGCGAGGATTGATGCGCCTTTCGAGTCTGTTTCGGGTAAAATAACGGCAAATTCCTCGCCGCCGTATCGAGCGACAAAATCGGAACCTCTCACGTTTCTCTTAACGTGTGCACCCATTTCTTTTAATACGATATCGCCCCGTAAGTGACCGAATTCATCGTTGACTTTCTTAAAATCGTCAAGATCAAACATAATCAGTGAAAACGGCCTGCCGTATCGCCTCGCTCTGTTGAATTCAGTTTCCAGGAGCTGATGAAAACATCTGTGGTTGTACAAATCGGTTAACTCGTCCGTATAGGCGATATACTTCAGTCTGTCATTCGCTGATTTGAGTTCCCGGGCAAGATTCTCCGCCCGTTCTTTTGCCTCCTTGTATTCCATAATGAGTTGCTCATAAGAAAAGTTTAATTTGCCGAGTTCTTCATTTGCTTCCTGAAGCAGCTGTGAATACGGGACCATTTTGCCGGGATCGATATCGAAGTAAGCAAGTATTTCAACGCTCTCGTGGGCCACGGAATCAACGATAGTATCAACATCGGGTCCGCTGATTCCATAATAATCGAAGAGAATATTCTTTATATTCTGAATTTCCTCATTTTTGTTCCTGCCATAGTAGACGGATGATACCTTGTCCGATAATGAAAGAATGTGTGACAACATGGCGTATTCGCTTGGAATTTCCCTGTCATTGTGGTGGTAAAGAATCGGGATGTATATATTTTCGGGTAAACCCCAATCTTTCAGTATTTCAGATCCGACTTCCTGATGATCGAATCCGAATACTTGCTTTTCGATAGTTCGTGCCGGTGCATCCGTTACCTTCTTTTCATCAAGAACCTGCGAATATTTTTCGGGTTTGCAGAGGTACATGATAGCAACACCGATATCCTGGAGGAGGGCGGTCACAAATGTGTCATCATTTTTATAGTTAATACGTGCCGCTAATAGTTCTGCCCCAACCCCTGCGGTTACGGATCGTTTCCAGAATAGATCAAAATCGAACCCGATTTCCGGTGTTCCCCGTAAGCCATCGGCTATGACGAATGAGAGGGCAATGTTTTTCAGGACATTAATGCCTAAGATCGTGAGTGCTTTCTGAATGCTGTCGACCTTGTTCGGCATTCGATAGAATGACGAATTCGCAACCCTCAATACCTTTACGGAGAGAGCGGGATCGGATGATATAATTCTGGCAAGCTCATTGAATGAGGCATCATCCTTTTTCACCGCTTCAAGTATCCGCACTGCTATTGCCGGTGGTGACGGCAACTTTACATTTTCTTGATGGAGTTCATTTATTATGCTCATAGTAATGTGTAAGATCGGCAGAGGTACGATCAGACTTTAGAAATAAAAGAGATTAAATATAAATTGATTTACAGTGAAGATCGACAGGCGTTCCGATAAATGGAAATTGTATACGGTGTGCGATTTATGGTTGTTGTAATGACAGAAGTTGATCATTCCATGCGTGGTGGTCCCGGCTGAGGTCGATTCGGTCTATCGACCTCAGTTTTAAGATTCGGGATGAAATTCTTTTGAGCCTTGGCTCCGCGGTTAGAATTTAACCTTCGGTACCGCCTTTGCCGCTTCCGGCACTTCAAAGAAAGCAGCTTGTGTAAAACCGAACATTCCGGCAAAGAGGTTTTCCGGGAAGCTTCTGATCTTTACATTGAAGGTTTTTACCGCTTCATTATAGCGCCTTCTTTCAACGGCAATCCGGTTTTCCGTCCCGGCGAGTTCGTCCTGGAGTCTGATGAAGTTCTGGTTCGATTTGATGTCGGGATACCGTTCTACGACAAGAAGCAGCCTGCTCAAGGCTCCGGACAATTCGTTATTCGCCTTGATCTTGTCAGGGATGGTGGCTGCGCCGGCGACTTTTGATCGAGCTTCAGTAACACCGATGAAAACTTCTTTTTCCTGCCTGGCAAAACCCTTGACGGTTTCCACAAGGTTGGGAATCAGATCGTACCGCCGCTGCAGTTGATTTTCTACCTGTGCCCACGATGCTTTGACGGATTCATCAAGGGACACAAAAGAATTATATGTTCCCTTCACGAAAGAATACATTGAAAAAGCAATTACAATAACTACCACAACGGCAATTAATAGATTTCTCTGTCCCTTTGTCATATGCTCATATCCTCCTTATTTGATGAACTTTCAGCGGTCGACGTCAAGATCACACGATACAGTACCGTAGCCTGATACCAAACGCTGAGTGCACCTGTTCTCACAACTCCATTTGATCGATAAATTCCCATAACTTTCTGATTTGCATCAGGTAATCTTTGAAAATACCCGTTGTCTCGGCCGATGAGAATTCCTTTTTGTCTTCTTTTATGTCAAGGCATGTCATAAATACTTCAGGATTGATCGGTATTTCTCCCGCGACGGATTGGATGATCTCCCTTCTCGTTGCGGGTAATTCAATGCCCTTGAGATACAGAATTCCATTGAATATAGAAATGAAAGCCGTTATGGAAGCCTTGATCAGTTCTTTAACTCTCTTCTGTTTTCCCTCAGTTTCCAGGTAGCTTTCTCTCAAGAGCAGGAGTTTCCCCTTAATTTCCCGCTCACACTGGAGTCGAAGGTGACGTGCATCAAAAGATATATCTTTGAGTACGTTCTCACCAAAAACGAGGATGTAGTTTTTCTTGATATTGAGGAATTCGATGGGAAAAGAATCGAGAGAAGAGCTTATATATGATTTTGTCATGAATAAGGGAACGGCAACATTCTTTTTCTTCCATCGGGAGACCGTTTCAATGGCTTGATCCAGATGGTCGATTGCCTCTTCGGATATAATAACAAGGAAATTCAGGTCGGATTTGCCGGGTTTGTAGTCACTCCCGGCTCCACTGCCATAGAGAATAATGGAAATGAGATTGTCGGCAAAGACTTTCTTGAAATCTTCTACTATGTCCGGGAACATTTCTTCCGGTTTTTGTATCCTGGCCATTTTATCACTCCCTTTCGTTGGGAAAAAGAATTATATAATGCATAATAAGGTCAATCCCACGGCTGACAGCCGATAGCTTCCATCGTTTTAAAATCCGCGGCCCGCACCGCCGCCGCCGCTCATTCCGCCGCCGAAACCGCCGAAACCGCCGCCGAAACCGCCGAAACTGCCACCGCCGCCACCTCTGCCTCCCATCATGAGCATAAGAAGAATCCAGGGAAGCATTGCTCGTCCCTGCCGTGTACCGAGGAGCATTGACATGACGATGAGAATGAGAACCAGTGAAAATAAATTAAAGCCCCGGCTTTCTTTCGGTCTTTTCATTGCCGGTATAACAGGGTGCCCCGATAAAGAAACGCCCGCGTCTTTTGCAATGATAGTAGAAACAGCAGCCATGGCGTTTGCAAGGCCCTTTCCGTAATCGCCCTGTTTTAAGTAGGGTACGGAATATTGATCAAGAACCTCGCCGACACGACCGTCAGGGAGTATCTCCTCGACACCGTAACCCGTTTCAATTCTTATCCTTCTTTCCTTCAGGGTAAGAAAAATGAGGACTCCTTTGTCTTCTCCCTTTGTGCCGATGCCCCATGCCTGATAGAGCCTGTTTGCGTAATCGGCAGGATCATTGTCCTCAATACTTTTTACGGTCACAACAACTATTGAAACTCCTGTTTTCTGCAGGACTTCCCGGGCCAGAAGATCCATGGAACGTTCATAGCCGGATGAAATAACGCCTGCGAAATCATTGACAGCTCCCTGTGGCCGAGGGAATGTATCATCCCCTGCTGAAAGAGATACAAAGAAAAAAGAGAAGACAATACTTATGGAAAGAATGGAAAGGATTTTCTTATTGTTCAAATTGAATGTCCTCACATGAGTATAAACGGCTTTTATCATCGACGCTCTATGTATCATATGAGATTGAAAAACACCAAATCTTTGTTTTTGCTTTTGACACAAAGATGATTTAAACTTGACACGATATAAAAACTGGTATAGCTATTATTGATTTAAAATCTCATTGTAAAAGGGAGGACGTATTTTTGGCCAATCATAAATCTGCGGAAAAGAGGATGAGGCAAAGCGGGAATAAACGGTTAAGAAAGGTTTCTGCGAAGAGCCTTGTGAAGACGAGGATCAAAGCGGTACTGGCGGCAGTTGAGGAAAATGATCGTGAAAAGTCGGCGGATGCTCTTTTTAAGGCATCATCTGTTATCGCCAAGGCTTCGGCCAGAGGTGTATTACACAAAAACAACGCTGCCCGGAAGATATCCCGATTGACGAGGAAAGTAAACGCTTTGAGTTAATTCTTTTTTTCAGAATCAAAATCCCGACATGATATTCCGATATGCCCTTTCAGCCATGTCATCGGCGAGTTTTTTAAGGGCATTTTTTCTATTCCTTTCTGTTCTGTTGGGATCACTGTTTACCAGAAAGGCTTCTTTCCCCCTAAAATTATTATTCGTCCAGATGATTTCATTATTACTGGTTTTTTTAAACGTAATCTCCAAGATGAGATTCATTTCATCTTCCTTCGCCACATCGGTGCTCGTGTAGGAGAGGTGAGAGATGTCCGATCTGTTGACACTTCCCGATATATAGGCGTCTGACGTCTCTTTGCTGTTTGCCAGATCAAATCTGCTTCTCTTCCGGAACGCATTGATGAGGGCATTTCGTATATAATTTTCGATATTCGCTTCACTGGTCTTATTTTTGAAATTTTCTACGAATACGGTACGGATATTTTCATCGATATGTTCCCCCCCCGGTGAAAAATGATAGCCACACCCCAAGCTCAGCAGGGGCATCAATAATAAGATAAAAAACCACAATTTTTTATTCATCTCAAGCACCGTAGATCATCTGTTCTCAACAAATACGTTTTTTGCACAAATACTGGCGGAAAATAAATTCGAAATTAAGATATCGAAATACGAAACAAATCCGAATATCAAATAACAAATTTCCGAAACAGTTTTGGACATTCGAATTTAAAGTTTTGATATTTTTTCGAATTTCGTACTTAGGATTTCTAATTTGCAGCTTTGCTGCCTTATTATTTCACGACGATATTAACCAGCTTTTTCGGGACGTAGATCTTTTTCACTATCGTTTTGCCCTCGGTGTATTTTACAATTCTTTCGTCGTTGAGGGCACGTTCCTTAATCCGGTCTTCATCCTCGTCGGCACTGACCTGAACCCTGCTTCGCAATTTGCCGTTAACCTGGATAGCGATGGTTATTTCCTCTTCAGCCGCAACTGATTCATCATATGTAGGCCATGAAATATCGGAAAGCCTCCCTTGCCCGCCAATGATTTCCCACATTTCTTCCGTAACGTGCGGCACGATCGGGTTGAGGAGAATGATGATGGCATTCATTGCTTCTTTCACAACAGAGAGTCCCGTTGCATGAGCCTTGTCCGGACGTTTTACCTGGTAGAGTGTATTAACCAGTTCCATGACCGCGCTGATCGCAGTGTTAAAATGGAAACGGTCCTCTATATCGGACGTTACCTTTCTGATTGTTTGATGGACTTTCTTCCTGAGTTTCTTTAAATCACCGTCAAGATCTACTGTGCCGTCGAATGGTTCGATGCCCTTTATATCGTCCAGATAGTCGATAATGATGCGCCATACCCGGTTTATAAAGCGGAACGAGCCGTCGACTCCCTGGTCACTCCACTCCAGGTCTTTTTCTGGTGGTGAGGCAAAGAGACAGAACATCCTCGCCGTATCGGCACCGTATTTCTGAATCAGGTATTCGGGATCAACGACATTTTTCAGGGATTTCGACATTTTTTCCGTTTTACCGATATTGATTTCAAGACCGCAGCGCGTACATTTTCCATCTTGAACCTCGTCGGGATAGAGATATCCATGTTCTTTACACCGCATCGTTTCCTTACAGACCATACCCTGGGTAAGTAAGTTGGTGAAGGGCTCGTCTACATCGATAACTCCAAAATCTCTCAACATCTTGGTATAGAAACGAGAGTATAAGAGGTGAAGGATAGCATGTTCGATTCCTCCGATGTACTGATCAACGGGCATCCAGTAGTCAAGACTCTTCTTGTCAAGTCCCGGTTTCTCATCGAAGTGAGGACAACAAAATCGATCGAAGTACCATGATGATTCGACGAACGTATCCATTGTATCCGTTTCCCGTTTTGCCGGGCCTTCGCAGTTCGGACAGACCGTTTCGACAAATGAAGACAGCCGCGCCAGTGGAGACCCTCCTGCTCCCGTTAGCGCTACATCGGCAGGAAGAATAACGGGAAGATCGGATTCAGACACGGGTACCATTCCACACTTTTCACAGTAGACAACGGGAATGGGCGCTCCCCAGTATCGCTGTCTCGAGATTCCCCAGTCTCGCAGGCGATATTCGATAGTCTTTCTGCCGCGGCCCAAGGACTCAAGGTGTTCGGCAATGGAATCAAGGGCTTTCAGATTCTCCATACCGTTGAATTGACCCGAGTTAATGAGGATTCCCTCATCGATGTAGGCCTCAGTCATTGTTTCGGCGTCGAGCGAACTGTCCGGATTATCAATGACGACAATCAGTTCGAGACCATACTTTTTAGCAAACTCGAAGTCACGCTGGTCGTGAGTCGGTACGGCCATGACACAGCCGGTACCGTAATCGGCCAAAACAAAGTTGGCCGCATAAATCGGCATCCTTTGTTCGGTTACAGGATTGAGACAATATGCATCAAGAAAGATACCCTCCTTTTCGTAGTAATCGGAGGTTCTCATCAATTTATCCTGTTTTTTCACGCGTTCTACGTAGTTTCTGACATCCTGTTCAATGGGTTTCCCCTTGGTCAATTCCATGACAAGGGGATGTTCCGCGGCAATGAGCATGAAGGTTGCACCGAATATCGTATCCTGTCTCGTCGTGAAAACCTTGATGACATCGTCAGAGTCGGCCATGGGAAAAACAATTTCACATCCATGACTTTTCCCGATCCAGTTTTTCTGCATTGTCAGCACACGTTCGGGCCAGCCGGGAAGTTTGTCGCAGTATTCCAGAAGTTCTTCAACGTATCTGGTGATCTGAAAAAACCATTGTTCGAAATACTCCTCATCAACTTCAGTCCCGCACCTCCAGCATAAACCCGCCTCAACCTGTTCGTTCGCCAGAACAGTCTGGCACTTGGAACACCAGTTAACCGTTGCTCCTCTTTTGTATGCGAGTCCATTGTCCAACATCCACAGGAAGAAGAGCTGTTCCCATTTATAGTATTTAACTTCGCAAGTGGAGAGTTCCCTGTCCCAGTCATAGCTGAAACCCATCTTCTTGAGCTGCTTTTTCATGGTATCGATGTTTTCATTTGTCCATTTAGCCGGTGGAACGCCATGATCGATGGCGGCGTTTTCTGCGGGCATACCGAATGAATCCCAGCCGATAGGATGGAGTACGTTGTACCCTTTCATCTTTTTATACCGTGCAACGACATCGCCGATCGTATAGTTTCTCACATGACCCATGTGGATTTTACCGGAAGGATAGGGAAACATTTCCAAAAGATAGTATTTTTCCTTGCCTGGATCTTCCGTTACGTTGAAAGACTTTTCTTCTTCCCAGTATTTTTGCCATTTATCTTCGATCTCCGAAGGAATGTACTTTCTTTCCATGACCGCCTCCAATCCTTGAAAATAATTGATATCCTTCTACCATAAATCGTGAGACAATCAAAGTACGATTCTGATTTTTTAGGTTTTTTAGTGATGTAAGTGATGACAATCGTTTTTCTAAAAATTAACGGATCGGATCTCATATTACCGAAAGGAATGCCAGGCACTGATTTTTCACGAAGTCACATCATGTACCAAATATTTCTTGGCATGAGAATCCAACTTCGGTATTATGATTTGCAAAGACGAGACATACATGATCACACCATTTTTTCACTATGAATACATAAGATTCGGGGGCGATATGGCAAAACCGAAATTTATCATTATCACAATAGCAGTTGCAACGCTTGCTGTTCTCCTCGTACAAAACGCTGAGGTCGTATCACTCAAACTGTTCTTCTGGGAAATCAGCATGTCGCGAATCATCTTCTTTCCGATTCTTATCCTGGCAGGGTTCATAATTGGCTTTGCCGTAGCCAAAATGACCGGTTCGAAGAATAAGAGTGATACAGACTAATGGTGTTTCTTCCTGTCGGTGCGCATAACACGGAACTCGATCAACAAAACACGAACCACGATTTCCGGTCTGACACCCAACACCGCACGACCTACACCCTCGTCTATTCCACTTACCACTCATCACTCAACGCTTGGTGATCCACGGACGACGAAACACGAAAGTTCCCTGACCGCTGAAATCTGATAACTGTTTGCTGAAAATTCTTGATCCCCGACAAATGAAATGTCACAGTAAAAACAGCATGTTCAATGCAACATATAAAGTATAACTTTCGGAGAGGAAACGCTGTGCGTATGCTGGAATCGAGTCTATGGTCGTCAGTCTTGAACATAGTGGGTACAGCACTTGCGGTGTATGTCATTGTCATCATCCTGGTTGCGGTCTTTCAGTCTCACTTTATCTTCTTTCCCGAACGACGAATCATGGCCACGCCGAAAATCATGCAGCTTCCGTTTGAGGAAGTTGCATTCATAACTGAGGACAACGTAATTCTTTCCGGCTGGTTTATTCCGAGAGAGGATTCAAAAGGCGTAATTCTCTTCTGCCATGGGAATGCAGGCAACATATCTCATCGACTCGATTCTCTTAACATATTCTATCGTCTCGGATTAAGTACGTTCATTTTTGACTATCGCGGCTATGGCAGGAGCCGGGGAAAAATAACCGAAGAAGGGACCTATCGTGATGCCGAAGCGGCATGGCGTTATCTCGTGAGAATAAAAGAATATCCTCCGAATGAGATTATTATTTTCGGAAGATCTCTCGGTGGGACAATCGCAACACGGCTCGCCAAACACCACAAGCCGAAAGGATTAATCATCGAATCCACTTTCACCTCCGTTCCCGATATCGCCGCCGGATTATACCCCTATCTTCCGGTAAGGCTTCTGTCCCGTTACCAGTATAAAGCCATCGATTGTATTCGTGAGGTCAGGAGTCCCGTTCTTATTATTCACAGTCGAAATGACGAGATAATACCCTTCAGTCATGGACAGAAGCTCTTCGAAACGGCAAGTAACCCAAAGGAATTCCTGGAAATATCAGGTTCACATAACGAAGGATTCCTCACCTCGGGAAGACACTATACAATCGGTTTACGATCCTTCATCGACAAACTGTCAAACTGAAATGCACTGAATATATAAGATTCATGTAACTTTTTTATTCGACCCCCTCCACCCAACACGCTATACCCTGTTCCATTCCTTTCGCCTTTAGCCTTGCTCATTGCCCCTGACTCTTTTCTTGGAACATGGAACCTTGAACCTGTTTGTCCTCGAATAGCCTTGACATATGGTTATAAACATCATAATATTAAAACCTATTTGTTCTATCAGAGGAACATTGAGCACACGCATCTTTTCAAGATGTGAGCATCATCCGCCACGGTGGGATGATCGCCCGGACTGTTTCGTATTCATTTCTTATGTTACTTGGGAGAGCTTTTTTATCATGAGTTCGGTATTGTATAGGTAAAGTAACGATCAATATCTTATCGGACCAGTTGTTGAAATATGTATTTCAAGTAAAAGATATCCTCTAACAACGAAAGGAGATTTTCATGAAAGATTTACGGACGTGGCGATTCAGATTTGTGGTCATTGCGCTGGTCGTCGGAGGCTTCCTCGGCTGGATGGCGCTTCAACAATCAGTAATAAGCACGGCTGATGCTGCGCAAAAGGTTCAGACAATAAACCCGGGACTTCAGATGCTGCCGGCATCCGCCAAGGGACCTCCCGAAATGGATAAGTTGAAAGAAGACAAAACTGCCCCGACAAAGGAACGGACACGGCCGACAAGAGAAGCCCTGCTTCAGAAAGTGACCAAACAGCAGGGCGGACAGGAGAAAGTCCAACAGGCGAAGGCAAAACAACAGGGTAAAACAGTGCTTCGTGCTTCATCCACGGAACCTCCCGAGACGGCAAAGATGAAAGACACGAAAGCTGCGCCAACACAGGAACGGACAAGACCGACGAGAGACACCCTGCTCCAGCAGGTGCTCAAACAGCCCGGCGGAAAGGATAAGATCCAAAAGGCAAAACCGGAAGGGTTCAAGCTGGGGGCGGGACCGGAAACGACAGGATGGTTTTTCTCCTCGCTGTCTCATCTGAATCCGTTTCAGGCAGGGGTGGCCCATGCCAGTGGCACACCTCTGATCCTGACACCATATGCTCCCACTAAGTCCAGCCCGTTTTATGGAAAGATTTATATTAATGGAGAGATAAGCGGAGCATGGAATTCAGGTTCAACCTATGCACGGTTATATAACCGTTACTGGGGTTCATCGATCGGGACAAGGATCGATAAACCATCCGTCTATCTTAACATCAGCGTTCCCACATCGGGCTGGTACCTCATTAATTTCGAGACGTTCAATGGTGCAAAGGCAACGCTGAAGCACTGGACCGGTTCGGGCTATGCGACGGTACAAACATGGGATGAGCGGAGCCATTACTATCACACCGATCACCCGGTCCTGCTCAACCTCTCGGTAGGGTCACACTACTTCTACTGGATCGTCGAACCGGGAACCACTCAAAATATGTACCTGTACAGGGTCTCAGTTGAAAAGATGTAGTCTCGATTGTATTTCCAGAAGTCGTTTCAACAGGCACTGTGAGCCACACGACAAAAAAGCGGAGTCACCGACTCCGCTTTTTCTTTTTCAGCGATCCCTGAATGACGAGATCTCTGAATCTTTCGATTCACTATACCCTACTATCACCACCATCGTTTTTGTTTTTTCCTGAAACCTGATTTCTGGCGCCTGGAAACTTGCCCCTGGAATTCCGTTCGCCTTCTGTCTCCTGACTCCTGTCTCCTGACTTCTGATTTATCCCTCGCCCCGTGGAAATCAGCAGCGCTGACACGCTATTGCCGGTTCCACAGGGGTGACTTCTGTTTTCAACCAGATGTTAGCGCCCTGGAATGCAGCAAATGCTCAATCTGCCGGTCCTTTTCCTCCCACAGCGTATTCAACCATTCATGAAATCGCTCACGAAATTCAACGTCATTGAAATAATCACCCAGCAGCTCATTGCCCAGAGGATACGACGTCACCCTGACCTTGATTTCATGTACCTTTCCGCAGAGAAATTGCCAGAAACCCTTCGCCCCGCCGGGATAGGCGATGGTTACGTCAACGATTCGGTGTATCTGTTCACCCATCGCTTGAAAAACGAACGCTGTTCCTCCCGCCTTCGGCTTGAGGAGGTTTATGTGCGGTGATCCCTGCTTGCGGTGCTTTTCTGCGGTGAATCTCGTTCCCTCGACGAAATTCATAACAGACATGGGAATCGTTTTGAACCTCTCGCAGGCCTTTCTGGTCGTCTCCAGATCCTTTCCTTTCAGGTGAGGGTTTTTTTCAAGAAACGCCGAGGAATATCGTTTCATGAAGGGAAAATCAAGTGCCCACCACGCAAGCCCGAGGATCGGCACCCAGATTAATTCTTTTTTTATGAAAAACTTCAAGAAAGGAATTTTACGATAAAAGATCTTCTGGAGAACCAGAATATCAACCCAGGACTGATGATTGGACAGGACCATGTACCACTCGTTCCTCTTCAGACCTTCCAGTCCGGTTACATCCCAATGGATCTTATTGGTAAACCACTGATTGAAATTATTTACGGCTATCCAGTTATTGGCAAGGCCAGTTAACACGATATTGCAGAATGTTCGCCATCCTTTGACAGGAATGATCAGTTTCAGAAATGCAATAATAAAAAGTGGAGTCGTCCAGAAGATCGTGTTGATAACATACAACAAAAAAGACAAGCTGCCTCGTACCGGACCCGGCAGATAACGTAACATATCCTGAATGTTTCCCTTTCATCACGGTTTGTCGGATTGACAGGTTGTTCATAGCATATTCCGGCAGGTTTTGCTATAAGACTTTGTGTAAGCGTCGTTGTGAAACGTGCAGTGGAATATTCATTAATGTTCCAGATCTGATATCCAGCATAAGTTAATAATATTATGTACTATTACAATGTCATTACCGTGAAATATTTTTCATTGAAGTCCTCCTTTTGTAAAGGGGGACAATAAACAATGGCATTCATTTCAATCCCCCTTTTGCAAAGGGGGACAAAGGGGGTTTTGTGGCTTACATGCAATTTCCTACCCGGGCAATGCTGGTAAAAAATGATTTTATCCTTAATTTAAATTTAAAAATTTGCGGTTTTGCCATTGCAGGCCGGGAAATAGAAATAAGAGTGGTAATCAGGTAAATTTTAAATATGAAGACAAGAAAAGACGGCAATACCGGCCGTGTTTACTCCACCGAACATGGCAGGATGTGTCCGGCCTGCGGAAACGCTATCATTGACTGCATATGCCGTCAGAAAGGAACGGTTCGCCGGGGCGATGGAATTGTGAGGGTCGGGCAGGAAACGAAAGGACGCAGAGGAAAGCGCGTAACCGTGATCACCGGAGTTCCCCTGGACCATGCCGGACTCTTGAAACTTTCAAAACAGCTGAAACAAAAATGCGGTACCGGCGGCACCATAAAAGACGGTATCATTGAAATCCAGGGTGATCACCGGGACACATTGGTGGAAGAACTCAAAAAACAAGGGTATACAGTCAAACACGCGGGGAAAACCGCATGAATAAGTTCTACACTTCACGCCACCTCCCACACCCTCGTTATTATACATCACTATCTCAATATTCCTTGCTATTTTCAGTTCTCATGTCTATATAACGAAATTGTTTATTCGAGATGATCCCTCACTGTATCGTGGATAGAAAAAATCTTATCTACAAGGAAGAATAATGCCGGGTATTTTTGAAATATACGTAAAGACTCATTTTTCGGCAGCCCATTTCCTCAGGGGTTATCCGGGCGATTGTGCCCGAATCCACGGACATAACTGGGGCATCGAGGTGTTTGTCAAATGCAGTGAACTGGATGGCATTGGCATCGGCATTGATTTCAGGGACATCAAACAGACTGTTAATGAAATACTTGAAGGCCTTGATCATTCTAACCTGAACGATCACCCGGCATTTACGGATGTGAATCCCACATCGGAGAATCTTGCCAGATTCCTCTATAAAGAGATAGGCAACAGGCTCAATACAGAAAAAGTGAGAATATCAAGGGTGATCGTTTCAGAGACACCGAATGCCGGAGCCGGTTACCGGGAGGAATAAGTGTCGATCAAAGTCAATGAGATTTTTTACAGCATCCAGGGTGAATCCTCCTATACCGGCCGCCCCTGCGTCTTTGTCAGACTGACAGGATGTAACCTCAGATGTTCCTATTGCGATACCCGTTATGCTTATGAAGAGGGCCGGGATATGGAAATCAGTGAAATTGTTGACGTGGTTGCGTCTTACCAATGCCGCCTGGTCGAGGTTACGGGTGGTGAACCCTTAATCCAGCACGACACGCCTTTCCTGATAACAAGCTTTCTTGAAAGGGACTATGAAGTTCTGCTGGAAACCAACGGCAGTCAGGACATCAGCCTGATCGATGAGCGCTGTGTGAGGATTGTTGACATCAAGTGTCCTTCCAGCGGCGAGGACGAGAAGAATGATCTGGAGAACCTGGAGAGGTTAACTGACAGAGACGAAATAAAATTTGTCATCGGGGGAAGAGAAGATTATGAATACGCAAGGACAATACTGGAGATCATACAGTGTAAATCATCAAGAATGAGTTTGCCCCACCTTTCACCCGTATTCGGACAAATGATACCGCATGTGCTCGCTCAGTGGATACTGGAAGATTGTTTGGACGTGAGACTCAACCTGCAACTGCATAAGATTATATGGGATCCTGAAAAAAGAGGAGTGTAGGAGATTTATATGAGCAAGAAAAGAGCCGTTGTTCTTTCAAGCGGCGGCCTTGATTCAACCACAGTCATGGCGATTGCAAAATCCGAAGGCTATGAGATTTACAGTCTCAGTTACCGATACGGGCAGCGTCACTTAATAGAATTGGATGCGGCTGAGAAAATCGCGGGAGTTTTCGATGTCAGAGAACACCTGGTCATCGACATTGATTTGATGACAATCGGGGGCTCGGCACTGACCGATGATATCAGGATACCAAAAGGCCGGAGCGAAAGAGAAATAATAAAGGAAATTCCTGTTACCTACGTTCCTGCGCGAAACACCATTTTTCTGTCTTACGCGCTTGCCTGGGCAGAAGTGTTGGGTGCATCTGATATATTCATAGGCGTCAATGCAATTGATTACAGTGGTTATCCCGACTGTCGTCCGGAATACATTGAAGCGTTTGAGAGCATGGCAAACCTCGCAACCAAAGCCGGTGTCGAAGGCAAAACCAAACTGAAAATCAGAACCCCGATTATTCACATGACCAAGGCCCGGATTATTCAAAAAGGTATTGAATTAGGTGTTGATTACAGTATGACACACAGTTGCTACGATCCGACACTTGAAGGCAAATCATGTGGGTATTGTGACAGTTGCCTCCTGAGAAAGAAAGGATTTAAAGAAGCCGGTGTAACGGATCCAACGGAATATGTGTCCTGACACCTGATGGCTGACAGCTGACTATTCTCAGTTTCTTTTCTGATGGCCGATAGCTGAAAGCTGACTGCTTTTAATCCTGGTCCCCTATTGTATAAAAATTCAAGCAGCACCGACGACAAGGACACTGCAATGAAAAAATTCATACGAATTTTCGCGATATTACTCATCATCACCATACTTGCGGTCATTCTCGTATTAATGCGGGAAGACAGGTTGAGCATCAAATTCTATCCCGGGTTCGGGGAAGGGGAGGGAAAAACGCTCGTCGTCTTATTGCCCACGGTTGCCGGGCAGGGCAAGCTTTATGAGCAGCAGGGACTTATCGACATATGCAGGAAACACGGGGCTATCGTCGATATCATGGCCATTGACGTACAGCCGACGCTGTATCTCAAAAAGCGGATCGTAAAAAAAATGAAAAGCCGTGTCATCGATCCGGCGAAAGCCAGGGGCTATAAACACATTTACCTTCTCGGCACCTCCCTGGGCGGGCATGCCGCACTGCTCTATACGATGGAATACCCGCACGATATTGAGGGGTTGTTTCTCTTTGCCCCGTTCATCAGCGATCCTTTCGTAACGAACATAATCAGTGAGGCGGGAGGGCTGCAAACATGGGATGTGTGCCCGCAGTATGCATGGGAGTATTCGTGTAAACTCTGGAAGTCGATTCGATCATATGTGTCGGACCCTGAAAGGCGGTCATCCGTGTTCCTCGGATATGGAACGGAGGACAGGTTCGTCGAGTCATGTCAGGTGCTTGCCGAAGTATTGCCGCCGGAAAACGTCTTTACCGCGCCGGGCGGGCACTCATGGAAAACGTGGCAGAAACTCTGGGAAAAAATGCTGAAACATCTCAAAATAGCCAAGCCCGCCGGGTTTACAAAAGTCCCCTGACTCCTGTCTTCTTCAATGTGGTTACTCGATCCCTTGCACCCAATATCCTATACCCTCATCTTTCCCACTTACCACTCATCACTTGTCACGAATCACGAATCAATCTTCCGTCTTCTGACTCCCATCACCTAGATTCTCGAACCTGCCCCCTGGATTACTTCAGAGATAGCTGATATCCCTTGCAATATTGCTTTGTAGGGCGTATAAATATAACCAGGAACGAAAAAGGATGGTAAAGATCTTTCTGTACATTCATTTCCTACATCTCATAGAAATTCGATCAATCATACAACAGTAATTGATAAAGAGTTCCGGTAATATAGTCAGTTTTTAAAAGTTCAAGATTAAAGAACTTACCTTGGGAACTAAAGAATCTGTTGAATATTAAGACCTGATACACATTATCTGACTGAGTTAACCAGTGGGAACACATGGTAAAATGATGTATTGTCGGATTCTTTTACATGTTTCATCAGGCGAAAGACATATATTTACAGATACTTATGTTTTCAATGCCCACAAACTACCGAGAAACTGTCGGATTCTTTTACAGTTTTGACTCGAACATACGTAATGCTATGAAAAATATTTCGAAATATTTCGTGATAGCAATGGCTTTTACATATGTAATTACGGTACCTTACAATCAGTATATTATGAAATAACCCTAACAAACACTTGCTGGTACGGCTCTTGCTATAATAATCGGTTGCTATTAGTAACGATCGATTGTTCGACACTATAAAAAATGGAACAGGAACGTATCTATAGTAATATGTGGCCCGATATTTTATATAGTAATGGCAACTTGCACCGTAGATACTGCATGTTAAGATTACGCTCCCTTGACATACATCAAGTTCATATCCCATATTTCTGACCATGTTAGTGAAGCAATCGTATTGCAAATCCATATTACGTAATAAAATTCAAGCCTGCGGTATCGTTCCTTGAAGACATGAATCGTTGGTATTCCTGAAGGATTAAAAGGAGGGAAAGATCTCATGAGCCAATCAATCAGCAGAGAAGTCAAGATGCTCGCCGAAATAGCCGAGATGAAAAGGATTTACTCGGTAATTGAGCAGACCTTGAATGTAAATCCTGCATGCGTCGCTGTGACCAGCGGAGCGAGGGGTGAGGGGAAGACCACGGTTGCTGCAGGACTTGCAGCCGTTGCAGCGCTCCACGCAAATAAACATGTCCTTGCCGTGGATCTCAACTGGTATTCTCCCGCGTTGCATAAGATGTTCGGTGTAGATCTGACGTTTGATTTTGACATCTACAAGCGCGACAACTCCATTAAAGAAATGATTCAGCCAACGGGCATTCAAAACCTTGATATCCTGACCGCACGTTCTGATCAAAGCCGAAGTCGGCAAGAGATAAATAAATATTTATTGGGGAAAGAAATCGTGAAACAGGCACGTGAGAATTACGATTTCACCGTCATCGATACATCGTCAATATTTCCAACCAATCGCCGCATGATGGACCCCGTTAATATTGCCAGGATTGCTGATGGAGTCGCTATGGTCGTCCTGACCAATGAGACACCTCGCCAGCTCATTAAGCGTGCACGTATGTTTCTGGACACGGCAGGAGTAAATGTTCTCGGTGTTGTCGTAAACCAATGGCAAAATCCCATGGTATAGAAGAACCCCTGTTCTTTTTGATGCACGAAAGGAGGCATTATGCATTTTAACATAAAACGTTATGGTCATGGATTATCAACTCGTCGCAACTGGTTGTTGTTAATTCTGCTGCCGCCCTTACTCTACCTTTTGTTTGGGGCTATGCATTATGATCGCTTTTCTGTAAATCAGAGCATCTCGATTTCGAAGGATACACCTTTCGCTCACGCTGCGACGGGGGCAGGCATCACGAAGGTCGAGAATATAATTTCCAACCCGGATATCTTCTTTCTGAACAATTATGCAGTGAGACAGCTCTATACAACCCTGTATGCGGGAACTGCCGTTTATAGGGCGGATCGTCAGTTCCGCACGCTTCTGGATACGGTGAGAAGCACTATGACGTTAACGGCACCCACGGGCAATCTTGTAAAAATTAATTATTCCGGGCCCGATGAGAGGATGGGACGGATACTGGTTGGCTATTTCTCCCAGCGGTTGATGAGTAAATCACGGGAAGGCATTGCCCGGAGCAGAGTCAAGCTGCAGGCAAATGAAATGCCTGCGATGACCGGTGCTATGAACGTAGAGAAGTACCGGGCTTTCTGGAGAGCGGATCGAACTGTTCCGTTTGTACTGACTGCATTTTTTTCAGTGCTAGCCATATTGGTATTGATTGGAGTGCTCGAATGGTCAGATCCTTCGTTCAAGTCAGAACGACAGGTGGCACAATATGTCGATCTTCCCATAATCGGATCTCTGCCGAATCTGAATAGAATATATGCCGTGCTGGAAAAAACCGAAGATCTTAAAATCTAGTTATTTTAAGAGAGATTGCCACTCATTCGTTTTACCAGGTACTGATGAACAATGTCATAAGAGCACGCACATTGAACGCACCACATGCAAAAAGCCGTTTGATATGAACAGCCGACTCGGGAGGGCTCAATGAAGCCTCTGACAAAGAGATCTACAATGAAGGAGCAGGAGTATCGATCCCTCTTCAACACACTTATTCTTTGGGGAGTCATTGTATTATTCCTTCTTATCTCATCAGTACACAGTGCCATGGCAAAAAACGTCACCCTTGCCTGGGATCCCAACGATGCGTCAGAAAATGTTACAGGGTACAAGGTGTACTACAGAACCGGTTCGTTTACGTACGAGAACAGTACCGGGGCCGCAGAAGGCAACTCGCCGATAACCGTGCCTGTCAACAGTTTGAGCGACCCTGATGCCCCTCAGTTTACAGTCAGTGGCTTGCAGGATGGCGCAGTCTATTTCTTTGCCGTGACGGCATACAATGCCGGTGCGGAAAGCTCATATTCCAACGAGGTATCCGACCCATCAGTAGTGCCTGTCGGTGTTTCCATAAGCGGGACGGATTCGGTGCTTGAGAACAGCAATGCATCGTATACGGCTATGGTAATGGTCAACGACGGATCGACGCATAACATTACAGAAGTTGCGACCTGGAGCGAGGATTCACCCTATGCATCCATCAGTGGCGGCGGTGTGCTGACAACTTTGAATGTGTCGGGCAGCCAGACGGTTACAATCCAGGTTAATTACACATTTAACAACATAACCGAAACAGCGGCCAGGCAGGTAACAATTGTGGACCAGCCGGCGTCTAATGTTCCGCCCGATAAGCCGTCCATTGCATATCCGCTAGATGGTCAGAATGAGACCGAAGTACCTCTCAGTATTACCACTGATCCATTTTCAGATACTGACGGCGATTCTCACACGAAAAGTCGCTGGCAGATCAGTGAACAAAATGATTTTTCCAGCCTTGTTCTTGATGTTGCAACCGACAGTCATCGTACAACACTGCCGGTACCTCACATGATACTCAAGCCGAATCAGACGTACTATGCACGTGTCCGGTTTTACGACGTCTATTCAGCAGAATCGGAATGGTCGGATTCTGCAGAATTTACCACATCATACTATGTCATAGATACTAATGGTGATGGCGTCCCCGATGAATGGGAAGTGGACGGTACCGTTGACTTCAACCTCAATGGCATACCCGATATCTATGAACCTGAAAATATAAAATGTGTCAGGGCATCAGATGGATCGGTGAATATCGGTGTTGAAAAGATTTCCGATTCCATAACTGAAATCCAGGCGCTGGATGCGGTTGACCCTGCAGATATTCCGTATAGTTCCGAAAGACCGTCAGATATTATCTACGGGCTTTTCTCGTACCGCCTTATTTTGAACCAACCCGGTGCCGTCGCCCGTGTCCGGGTTTATTTTTCAGCGGGAATCTACTCGACGGATAACTTCTACAAGTATGACACACTTGACGGGTGGTACAATTATACACAGCACACAACATTTAATGACGACGGTCAGTCGTTCATCCTGGAACTCACAGACGGTGGTAGCGGTGACAGCGACGGTGTGGCCAACGGAATTATCACTGATCCCGGTGGAATCTCCTCCGGTAGTTCTCAATCATTGTCGGGAGATCTTGGTGCTGGTGCCGGTGATAGTGGGAGGGGTGGGTGCTTCCTTGCCACGGCTACATACGGTTCTCCCCTTGAAAGCCATGTGAGCATTCTGAAGGATTTCCGGGATACTTATCTGGTACACTGTTCATTCGGACGCATGATCATCCGGACATATTACAAATACTCACCAGATCTGGCGCTATTCATAGAAAAGCACGAGGTATTGAAATCAGTCGTTGCTGTCACCCTGATACCGCTAATAGCATTCAGTTACCTTTCACTTCACATCGGACTCGTTATGGCATTGATGATACTTGTCGTTGGTCTGGTGCTTTCAACGATTGTGATGGCAGCGCTGTTCCGGAGAATGGCTCGACATGCATAGTTTAACAGCTCACAACCTCCGCACGACGATGCACTGATAGCGATCCACGAACAACTGACTTTTTACCTGAAACATGATCCCTGAAACCTTTTACCTGCCTTCACTTTACACTTACCACTTGCCACGCAACACTAAGAAGTTCCTTGAAATTCTGCTTTGTAGGGCGTATAAATACTGCTAGAAATGAAAAAGGGTGGCAAAGATCTTTCTGTACATTCACTTCTTACATCTGATAAAAATTCGATCAATTTTAAGGAAGTAATTGATCGAGAGCGCTTGTCATGTAATCAGTTTAGTAAGTATAAAATCAAGAACTTAACTTGGATACTAAAGAATCTGTTGAACGTTGGGACCTGACCCCGATCATGTGCGAGGAGGGATGGCATGGCAGAACCACTCAAGGGGAAGACCACTCTCGTAACGGGTGCCGCCGGTGGAATAGGGATGAAGATCTGCGAAAGATTCGCGGCCCTGGGCTCCTTTGTATATCTCTGTGATATTAAGGAATCCGCCGATCTCGCGCAGGCCATCAATGAAAAATACATGGATATGCGGGCAGAGCCCGTTGCGTGTGATATTGCTGATAAAGAAGATGTCAGATCCATGTACCGCCGCATTGAGAACCAAAGAGGCGGCATCGACATTCTTATCAATAATGCCGCCGTGTACGGCCCCCTGGAGACGCATCATTTTCCACAGATCTCCTATGAGGATTTCCTCGCCACCATAAAGATCGATCTTTCCGGGGCGGTATACTGCACCCTGATGGCTTTGCCGTACATGAAGGAACAGCGATGGGGCAAAATCCTTTTTTCCGCCGCACCCCTTTCGTCCTCGGGGATACCGTGTCCCTATCTTGCCGGCAAGGCCGGTTTTATCGGATTGACCAAGTACGTCGCCAGGCACTACGGCGAATACGGGATCAGTACATTCGCATTAGTACTGCGGCATGTCGGGACGCCAATGATTCGGCGAGTTATCATGAGCAGGGGTCATGATGTCGAAGAGGGACTGGCGAAGATGAACGCAAAATCTCTTACCGGTCGGATGATTACTCCTGAAGAAATAGCCGACACTTACGCGCACTTTTCCGTCAACACTACTGCCGGAATCAATGGAATTACCCTCCTTTCCGATGGCGGCATTACGTATCTGCAATAAAGGGACAGCCATGATTCATAACACCTACACCGGTCGCACCGGCCTCGTATTCGGGGCAAACAGTTTTTTCGGGCGGACCATGAGTGAGTACCTCTCCCGCAACACCGTTGACCTGGGGCTGATAGATCTCGATTATCGGAGAGACGATGCGCTTGCCCACGCGGTGCGAAAATCGAATCGCCAGGTTCTGTACCGTACCGTGCCTCCCGGAGACGAAGGAGCATTCACGAAGGCCGTCGAGAATATGAGCGCCCAACTGGGCGGTATCGACTATCTCATTTGTTCATGTTACCTGGAGGATATGCGGGACGTGATCGATCAGGGAGATCTTTCCATTGCGACCTGGGACCGAATGTTCGACGAGTGGATTCGGAGTTACTTCCTGATACTGAAAGCAGCAGTTCCGGGCATGATACGGAACAAGGGCGGCAAGATCGTGTTTGTGAATACCACCACCGGGTATACCGGCGAAGGAGAAGGTGAGGGCGGGCTCGCCGGAGAGGGATCGATTCATGAAAGCGCCTGTTCAAGCGCCATAACCGGGATGATGACATCGATTGCCAGGGATATTATTCCGCAGGGGATATCCGTCAACGGTATAGCCCTCGGACCGGACTATGAGCATGACCAGGATCGCATACTGTGGGCCGCCAACCTGTGGCTTTCCGGAATGGGCGACTATTCCTGCGCTCAGATTCTACGATTGTATTAAGAAAAAGGAGTTTCCTTTATGGAAGACACGTTCACGAAAACAGTTCTTGACGATTGGAACATTCTTGAGCTGCCGCGGAATCAGCAGATCATAAAAATCTTTGAAAAGGTCAGGGACATACGGTTCGGCAGCATCGGGTCCCGTGATCCGAAAGACGTGTATGAAAAAAACAAAGGAACATGCTCGGGGAAAAACTTCCTCTTGCGGGAGTTGTATAAGGGAATCGGGCTGCGCACCAAAGACATGATTTGCATGCAGCGCTGGAAGGATCTTACCTGGTTTCCGGACGATATGTACGGACTGGTTGATCTGCCGGACGACCTGCGTGACCAGCTGGTCCAATGGGAAATCATCGATTTTCACAACTATGTGAAGATCTTTGTCAACAATACCTGGATTACCGTCGATGCAACCATCGACCTTCCACTCACGAAACTGGGATTCTACACGACGGAGCACTGGGACGGACTGTCCGACATGCCCCTCTGTTTTGTGGGCAGCCACAAGGTATGGGATTGCGGAGACAACGGATTTGAGAGGAAAGCCGAGCTGACGGGCACACTTCCCCGGGAACTGCAGGACGCACGGCACAGGTTTCTCGTGACATTAACGGGCTGGCTCGACAGCCTGCGGGAAACAGACAAATTATAAGAAATATTTGCAGGACGGAATGATCAAACAACGAAAGGAGGAATACCGTGGCCAAAAAGTATATTCTCGTGAATGATGCAGGTACGACAGGCAATAAGGCCGTTATTGTCGATGACAAGCTCAACATAGTAGCCTCAGAAGGGGGTGATTATGCCACCTACTATCCGCATCTGAACTGGGCGACGCAGCGCATTTCGGAAGTATATGATGTGGTAGTTCAGAATACGAAAGCCGTCATCGACAAGAGCGGGATCGATCCCAAGGATATTGCCGTTGTTTCGTTCAGCAACCAGATGATGACAATGATTCCCGTCGATAAAGAGGGCAATGCCCTGATGGATGAAGTTGGTATATGGTGCGATATGCGGCAGGACGAGCAGGCGAAACGCCTCATGAGCGCCCTCGGCGGCAATGATGAATATTACAGGATCACCGGCGTCGGGTGGCAGCCCGAGTTGGCACCAATCTGCAAGGTCATGTGGTACAAGGACAATGCTCCGGACATATACGCAAAGACCTACATGTTCCTTCAGTATAAGGAACTGGTGACGTACCGGTGGACGGGCAGGTTCGCAACAGAATACGGCGATATGTCCATGAACGGAATGATGGACAGTGCAAAGCGCGAGATTTCGCCCGCTATATTCAAGGCTGCCGGTGTTGATATGGGGAAAATACCGGACATTCTCAATTCCCACGATATCGTCGGCCATGTCACGAAAGAAGCCGCAGCGGAAACGGGCCTGGCAGAGTGGACTCCCGTTGCAATGGGTTCCGGAGACGTCATCTGTGCCAACACCGGGGCGGGGGTCATCAAAGAAGGAATGGCATATACCTACATAGGCTCGGCAAACTGGTCCGGCGTATTCAGCGACAAGCCCAGCCTGGACCCGAAATACAAGATGAACTGCAATACTATGCAGCCCCAGGGCGGCTACGAGCTGGTTATGATAACCGCCGCCGGCGGCATCGCACAGGACTGGTTCAAGGACGGGTTCTATAAAACGGAGGATCTGTTTGCGAGCAACATACTGAATACCAACATATACGAGAAAATGGAAGCGGATACGGCGAGCGTCGCACCCGGTGCCGACGGGCTCGTGTTCCTGCCCTATTTACGCGGAGGCGGGGCCCCGCACTTTGATATCGATGCCCGTGGTGCCTTTATGGGATTGGGCATGACGCATGACCGGACACATATGTTGCGGGCTCTGTACGAGGGCATCTGTTTCAATATGCGGTGGCTGTACGACCTGTATGAAGAATTGAATGTGCCGATCTTCAGCCTCGATCAGATCAGGGCGATCGGCGGCGGCGTCCAGAGCGACCTGTGGATGCAGATTTATGCCGATGTTAACGGGATGCCGTTTGCGCGTCTGTCTTCACCGCAGCAGATGACGGCTATCGGCGCGGCAATCATGGGCGGTGTCGGGGCAGGTATCTGGGGTAGTTATGAGGAAGCGACGAACCTCATCAAGATAGAAAAAACCTTCACACCTGATCCTGCGAATACGGAGATATACAATGACCTGTATCCCATCTACCGGAGCGCGTATCCACGGATGGAAGCATTATACAAATCGCTCGGAGAGTACGGAAGAAAACGGGGCAAATAGCAAACAGGCGGTGTCAGGTTTTGAAAGGAGGCATGTAAATAAGAAATGAAAGGGAGACTGAAACTAATCATAGTGATAATGACGGCTGTTTTCGTCTGTTCATGTACCGGCATCAAGACGACGAAGGAGGCTGAGGAATCATATCAGTTAGATATTACTGCGACAGTACAAAGCGTTTCCGATCGTGAAGCGGTCCTGAAGGTAGCAATGCCAGTCTTAAAACCGGGAGTGGATCAGACGATCCACGACATTGCACAGCAGGTGGTTGAGAAGGGGCTGTTTATTGCAGGAATAACGGTTGATATCGATACGGTGCCCGTTGTTGTTCGGGAAACCCACGGAAATGTCATTCGCGTTACTGCAGAGAAGCCGCTTACCTATGCCGTCGGATCCCAGGTGGCATTGAAGATTCCCAAGAAGACTATAGCTATTGTCGATTTTGAAGTCATTCGGGGCAACCAGAAAGAAGCGGGACGAGTAACCCTCGAGGGGCTTGCATCGGCTCTGATCGACTCGGGACATTTCAATGTCGTGGAGCGGGCAAAATTGAAGTCTATTATGAGTGAGCTGGAGTTGAGCATGTCCGGGCTCATGGACGAATCAGCATCGGCCAAAACGGGACATCTCCATATGGCCGATCTCATCCTGACAGGAACCCTGGCAGAGATAAAAGAAAACTGGGATATCAACCTGCGGATTCTAAATGTCAGGACGGGTCGGGCACTTGCGGCAATATCGATGCGAACGGAGCTGTTCAAGCCGTCGGAGATGAGAGATGCCGGTCCTATGAATGAAGACTTCGAGGAAGATGCGGCTGATCCATCGTGGAAGATAGGCCATAAAATGAGAGGGGCTTTTCACGCCGGACTGGATCGCACAGAGGGAGCGGAAGACTCTCGAAACTCACTGGCAATCAGATTTAATTTCAAAGGAAAGAGAGGCAAAAAAATCTTTGCCAAGGCGGAGAACCGTAAAAAGCGAGATCTCTATATGTATCGAGGTGTGGAATTTTTCGTTCGGGCATCGCGACCAATGACCGGCCATTTCTATCTCCTGACTTCAAGCCCCGATGATCCGAACGTCATGGATGCATGGACGGGAGAATTCGCGGCGGATAAGGAATGGAAACTGGTGAAAATTCCCTTTGAAAGTCTGACCGTTGGACGAGGATGGATAAAGGGAGGGGATGAAAAGTACGGCGCACGACACGGGGATCAAATCCTTCGTCTGGACCGCGTAGAGCTTTTCGGCATTGGTGCTATCGGAAGAGACAATCCCCCGGTTAAGGGACAAATGAAGATAGACTCAATTCGGTTTTACCGGTGAGTGATAAGAACGGCTGCATTAAATAGGGACATCCATGATAAGTTTTGTCAAGGGGAAAATGGATGTCCCTATTTGTTGTTCGTGTCGATATAATTATTATCAGAATGTGCGTCTGCGGATGTAATTCCTCTGACAAGCCCTTCGCGCGCTATGATTACTCCCGCACCGAGAAATCCGATACCGGTAACGACCTGACCAAGTACCCGTGTCATATCGACATTTTCGCCAGAGTGGGCTACGCTGAGACTACTTAGTCCGTCCTGAAAAATGCGGTTTGAAACCCGCGTAAACATTGATACTGCTCTTTGAAAATTGAAGAACGTTGATGATTGATGGTTGTTTTTGCCCCCGTTATGTGCTATAAGCTATTGATATGAAAGTACAAATACCAGAAAGGCACCTTCTTATGTTTGAAACCCTGTTTTCGGATGTCCTTAATCCCGA
>JAFGQS010000003.1 GCA_016935565.1 Deltaproteobacteria bacterium | reverse complement strand
ACTATGTATCCGACACGATCAAAATTGGCAAGTACTTTCAATCCGTGTTCTTGCACGAGAGATGACGGTGAAGCCGGTCGTCTTTCACAGTCAGGAATCTTTTGATCCTTCCCTTATTCCCCCAAGGTACGGCTACAACTTTTCTTCAACAGATTTTACCTTACCGGCAATGCGCCCGGCGGTTCCTTTTCTGTAGTCAGACTTAATGGTTAGATATATCCGTTCACAGTCTTTCGCAAGTTCGTGAAAGCAGCGGTTCACCACGGCCATGACTTCATCCCACTCACCTTCGATGCTCGTACCCATGGGGCCGAGCTTATACGACAGACCGCTGTCTCTGATAATTCTTACCATTCTGGACACATACGGGCTCACACTGCCGCCCTTGTCTAAAGGGAAAATCGCCAGATCAATAAGCGTGCTCATAAATCCTCCTCTTTAAATATCAGCAGACAATAACTGATTAAGTTAACCATATCCAAAATTGATCCGAAATCTCCGTGTTTCAATCCTTGTTTTAGTGGATCAGCTTCTTCAATACAGGAAAAGGAAGATGATTTTCATCGTGATTTTATGTTTCAATCCTTGTTTTAATGGATGTACTTCATCAACGTTGGATAAATTCCTAGATCATTTAAATGATGGTGTTGTTTCAATCCACGCTCCCGCATGGGGAGCGACGAATTAGCGCTTTACGCTCTTTAAAGCATGCAAGCATCAATACCGGTTCCGGGCCAGGGGTGGGGGTGAACAATATGTCATAATCCCCCTCTCCCTAACCCTCTCCCACCAAGTAAGAGGGAACTATAAGGATGCCATTCATCCCCGTTTAAAAACGGGGCATTCCGGCATGATTTCATAAAAGGAGTGAGGCTTTGGCGCATCAGTAAGGGAGGAACAGGTTGTTCATGCTTCTTCAAGTTTGCCTTCATTGAATACATCTACTGCCTGTTTTACCGTTCCTTTTGCACCTTTGTACAGATTGACGTGTGCATCTTTGAGAATCCTGGTTGCTTTTCGACCGATGTGTCCGGTAATCACACCATCAACATTATGACCGGCTACGAGATTCCCGGTAGCCGTTCCGCGGGTGATTCATTGCATTCCCGCACCCACATTTTCCACCGCTTCGAATTCATACGATTCAGGATCAACAATCATATAGTACCTGCATCGCCCAAATCGAGGATCGACAAGAGACACGAGTTCGGCACCTGTGGAAGAAATTGCAATTCTCATGAGTTACCTCCTATTAGATTATTACAGTACAATGATTATATTGTAGTGAATTACCCCCTCTTCCTAACCTTCTCCCACCGGGGGAAAAGAAACTATAATGACCCCATTCATCCCCGCGTAAAACACGGGGTATTCCGGCGGCATATTTTCATACAAATAACCCTACAGCATATGCCTGTTGTCATGCAAGTAATCAAATGAATGGAAGGCACAGAGGTATGGGAACGGAAAAAATAAGACACGTCTTGTTTATCACTTGACATGATTGTCAGTTAAGGGTAGATTTCTCTGCTTAATTTCTTTATTATATAAATGTTTTTGAATTTCCTTTATAAAATATGGAATATTTTCGATAATCCTGTTTCTAATATATGAAAAGATATTTCACAACGGTTACATAATAACCGTCAAGGTAAGAGAGGCCCCTGTGGTTAAATCACTGAGTGAACTGAGCCCGGATGAAATGGGAACGGTTCTGAGAATTCACGGAGGACGCGGTCTGGTCAATCGACTTGGTGCACTTGGAATTATTCCCGGTGCAAAAATAACAAAAATAAGTTCTATGTCCTCGAGGGGTCCTACAACTGTTCTGGTGAACAGAACTCATGTGGCTCTGGGATTTGGTATGGCCAGTAAGATTATCATCAGCGTAGATCGGACATGAGAATGAAAATCTTACTTATGGGCAATCCGAATGTCGGCAAGAGTGTCATTTTTTCACGCCTCACCGGAGTTCGTGTTATCTCATCAAATTACCCGGGCACGACGGTGGGTTTCACCCGGGGATATATGAAAGTGTGCAATGAACCGGCGGAAGTCATTGATGTTCCCGGAGCGTACACACTGGAACCGACCTGTGATGCTGAAAAAGTAGCCGCCGATATGCTCAAAGACGGTGATGTCGTAATCAACGTCGTCGATGCAACGAACCTGGAAAGAAACCTTTATTTAACCCTGCAATTATTGGGAACAGGCATTCCCCTCGTTGTTGCCCTGAATCTCTGGGATGACACAAAACATCGTGGAATTACTATCGATGTTGAGAAACTGGAAACGATCCTGGGAGTTCCCGTCATTCCAACGTCCGCTTTGACCGGTCAGGGCATACGGGATCTGGTAAAGAGTATCCCGAAAGCATCGTCCCCGCATAATTCTTCCATGACACTCGGTGAACGATGGACCCGTGTCGGCAAAATAATAGAGCAGGTTCAACGGATCACCCACCGCCATCACCGATGGTACGAGCGCCTTGAGGATGCCAGCGTCAAGCCAAAATCGGGAACTGTTATTGCTGTTGCTGTCCTCGCTGCTTCATTTTTCGTCATTCGCTTTATCGGAGAAAATCTGATCACGTATGTGTTTGACCCCCTCTTTAACACCTTGTGGACGCCTGTACTCATGAAGCTGAGCGCCATAATGGGCGGAAGCGGGTTTCTCCATGATGTTGTGGTGGGCAAAATTATTTCCGGCGAAATCAACTTCGTAGAATCCTTCGGTCTTTTAAGCAGTGGACTCTATGTCCCCTTTGCGATGGTACTTCCGTATATTGTTTCCTTTTATTTCGTTCTCGGTCTCCTCGAAGATGTCGGATATTTGCCACGGCTGGCTGTCTTACTCGATACCACCATGCATCGTCTCGGACTGCATGGATATGCTATCGTTCCCACTATGCTCGGATTTGGTTGCAACGTCCCGGCTATCCTGGCAACACGGGTGCTTGAAAGCAGACGAGAAAGGTTTATTGCAGCTACCCTGGTATGCATAGCCATACCGTGCGCATCAGCACAGGCAATGATTTTCGGGCTGGTCGGAAAATACGGGGGAGAATATGTCGCCCTGGTTTATGCAATCCTCTTCCTCGTCTGGATTATTCTCGGCACCATTCTCAACCGTCTTCTCAAAGGAATGAGTCCTGAACTCTTACTCGAGATTCCTCCATACCGTTTCCCACCATGGCAGACGATATTTCAGAAGCTGGGAATGAGAATCCGCGGTTTTCTCATTGAAGCAGTTCCCATCATCCTTGCGGCGGTACTGGTTATCAATATTCTTTTTGTCATCGGCGTATTTGATTACATTGCCAATGCAGCAGCGCCGGTTGTTACGGGAGTTCTCGGTCTTCCCAAGGAGTCGGTAACAGCCATTGTCATCGGCTTTTTACGGAAAGATGCAGCACTCGGAATGCTTGCCCTATCGACACTCACAGCGAAACAAATGGTCATCGGCAGTGTTGTTCTGACAATGTTTTTCCCCTGCATTGCAACCTTTGTTGTCCTCCTCCGTGAATTAGGGATTAAAGATTTCCTCAAATCAGCGGCTATCATGATTATGTCAGCACTGATAACCGGAGGGCTTCTTAACATCATCCTGTAACAGTATTTGTCCTTGACACACCACCATCCGCTCTTTATAGTCAGAACATGTAAATGTAATTTCATATCAACATGATACATAATGATGACCCCGACATCCGAAAACAACAAACATATGAAAGAATCTTCCGGATTCATCCTGAATACTGCGACTGCCTGGGATATCGTAAAAAACGCCATTAAAGATTTTCAGTACAACGGTTGTACTAATATGGCGGCCGCCATTGCTTTTTATTTCATCCTTTCCGCATTTCCGTTTTTTATATTGACTATAATCGTAAGTGGCCTTGTCTTCGGTTCCAACCCAAACCTGCATGATGAATTAATCAAGATAATACAGACATTTCATCCTTATTTCACCGGTAATCTCCTCGAACATCTCAGTCAGATTGAACAGAAAATGAAGGTGCTCGGCTGGCTGGGAATTATCCTGCTTGCCTGGTTTTCATCGCTTATTTTCAACTCTGCCCAGACGTCTCTCGGGATCATTTTACGGTCTCAAATTCAACGGAAATATGTAACATCGAAACTTCTCATCATCGTAATGATTCTTATCGGATGGACGGTTCTTGTCGTGACCATCGGTATTACCTATCTTGCAGCGATATTCGAAACAAATTCATCAACCATCATTAAATCATGGCTCGTCAACCGATCGGGCCATCACATAATTGTTCGCTATCTCGTTCCATATCTTGTCATCTTCATGTATTTCACCTTCGTGTACAAAATAATACCGAAAACAAAAATCAGCTGGGGTAATGCCTTTTCGGCAAGTCTTTTGTTCACAACGTTAGCAGAAATCAGCAAGAATCTTTTCTCGTGGTACATTGCTCATTATTCCCGATATCACATCATCTTCGGCTCCCTTGAAAACCTGATGCTCTTTGTTATCTGGGTATTTTATGTTGCGTTGATCTTTCTCTTCTGTGCGGAACTGATTTCGTCGTATAGAAAGCGGGATTTGCTTCTTCTCGAAAAAGCGTTTCTCAGCCCAGAGGATGGATAATGAAACGATACGAGCGTCTCTTTCGAAAATTCGGCAGACGGTACACCAAAGGTGCCTACATATTCAGAGAAGGTGATACCGGAAGCGATATGTTTTATATTATTTCGGGTCAGGTCAGTGTGGAAAAGGAAACCGGCCACACGAAAAAGAAGCTCGCCGATTTAGGACCGGGAGATTATTTCGGCGAAATGGCACCGATTATCGATATTCCACGAACAGCTTCGGTCGTCGCAGTTGAGGACAGCACTATCGCCGTCATCGATAGTGAAACATTCTGTCATCTTCTCGTAGAAAGCAGCGGGGTGTCGCTTCTTCTCCTCCGGGAATTTTCACACCGGCTGAAACGGACGAATGAAGCGCTCGAGGAACTTACCAAATCGTGGTTGAAGCTGATTGTCCTTGTATACCTCTT
>JAFGQS010000181.1 GCA_016935565.1 Deltaproteobacteria bacterium | reverse complement strand
CTAAAGGGGGACACAGGGGGATTTTGTGGCTTATTTACAATGTTCTAACCGGGCAATACTCTAAAAAACTAGAGATACGATCGCGCGCCAACATACCGTTTGCTGTAATACCGGCTTGACAGTGAACTCACCCGCACCGTCTTCCCTTTTTTCGGTGCATGGATAAACTTACCGTCACCGACATATATTCCCACATGGGAAACGTTCCCCCCACCGGAAGTGTCAAAAAAAACGAGATCCCCCCTTGATAAATCTTTTCGAGTAATACAAACACCCGTTTGGTATTGCTGCCTGGATGTTCTGGGAAGATTGAGGCCATTCAGTTTATAAACAGCCATGGCAAGGCCGCTGCAGTCAAATCCTTTTTTGAAAGACGACCCCCCCCACCGATAGGGAATGCCGATAAATGCTTTTGCCGTCTTTACAAGTTCGCTCCGTACGTATGACTGTCCGTACTTCTGCCCCTTCACTATGGAGTACTCACTGGGACTGACAATGTAAAAACCATCAATCACGCCCATAGCCTTGAGCAAAACCGCCTCCCGGTGAGCATCATCCCTGAATAAAAAATTGCCGAAGCGCACTTTATACAGTTTGGTGCTATCGACATAATGATATGCATCCAAACCCCTCTCGTTCAATTCATCGGAGAGTCTCACGGCATTGTTGACGTCTGAAAATGCTCCTACCTGTATGGTATAGTCTAATCGCTTGATCGGTTTTTGTGTAACGGGGGTATAGGTATTATGGATCGGTCGATACGCACGGGTACAACCGGTAACGAACAGGAGTAATAATAAAATTATGGAAAACCGGACCTGTGCCGACCTGTGCAGATTCATAAATCTTCAATAGTGAAAAACGCATTCCTTATGGAACATGATATATTTTTTTTCGCCTTTTCATCAAACATATTTTTGACCAATTTCTTAATACCCGCGCTTTCCGACTCGACCGGTTTCCCCATTGCCACAGAACACGTCATCAACTATGGAACGTCACATCAAACCGGCCCCGTTAATGATGATTCACGAGGGAACAGTAGCGGCCCTTCTGACTGCATCTGCGATTTTCCGATGTATACCAAGATTCATGAAATTGGGAACACCTTCATGTTTTCCTGCTAACGCTGCAATAGCTTCTGCGGCCTTAAATTTCATCTCATAGGTAATCCGGGGAGCACACGCATCGAGCGCACCTCGTATGATACCGGGAAATGCGAGGCAATTGTTTACCGTTCTTCCGTCCAGGGCAAAGGCCGCCCCCGCTTCTAATGCATCGTTGGGCAATATTTCCGGTATGGGATTAGCAAGGGCGAGCACAATGGGATTCTTATTCATGGTCCGCACCATCTCTTTCGAGACGAGGGTTGGTCCGGACAAACCGATAAAAATATCTTTCTTTTTAATAATGTCTTTCAGAGGTCCCTTTTCCTGATTTCTGTTGGTACTGCCCGCTATCTCTTTTTTATAGTTATTCATGTTTTTCTTACGTCCTCGATAAACCGCCCCTTCCGAATCGCAGATGACCAAGTTGGCAAATCCATACTTGAGAAGCATCTTACCGGTAGCTAAACCCGCCGCCCCGGCTCCATTGATTACAACACTGACTGTCTCTTTGGTTTTGTCGAGAAGTTGTAACAGCTTTATCAATGATGCCAGAATAACTGTTGCCGTACCGTGCTGGTCATCATGAAAGACCGGGGTTGAAAGTCTTTCCTGCAATTGTTGCTCGACTTCAAAACAGAGAGGAGCCTTCATATCCTCGATCATGATGATACCGAATGTTTTCGATATGGCTTCAAGGGTGTCAATGATCCTATCGGCGTCATCACTGTCTATCAGTATGGGGAAACAACTTACCCCTGCCATTTTGTGAAGGATAACGGACTTTCCTTCCATCACCGGCATACCTGCCAGAACTCCGATGTCACCCAACCCCAGAACCGCAGATCCATTCGTCGCAATGCATACGGAATTGCCGATGGAAGTCAATTGCCGTGCTTTTCCGGGATTTTCAACAATATAGTTACATGCTTGGGCAACACCGGGGGTATAGATCATTCTTAAATCACTCAGCGTATCCATCTTTACAGTCGGCGTAACGGCTATCTTACCGCCCCGGTGAATATTCAAAACTTCGTCGTCAACTGAGATTACTTTGTAGCCTTTGAGCTTTTTCACGGCATGAATCGTTTCTTCAAATTGTTCACGACTGTCGAAGAACATTATAATATCGCGGGTAATGTACTGGGTTGTCAGGTGTACCTTCGTTATATCCCCAAGCATCGCACCATGTCTTCCAAGTTCAAGGGCAACTTTTCCCAACGCTCCGGGCACATCCAGAATCCGGAGCCGGATTTTTTTCACCATTTTATAAGCGTATTTTTCCGAACCTGACATGATAATTCGCCTCCTGTGGGAGAATTTCACTCCCTTGCGTTGTTATTTTGCTCGTCTGAAAGTCACTTCTACAATGACTCATGGTTGATACAGTGAGAATGCATGACGGTTTCTGTCTCATGTGGGTGGATATAGAACCTTTTTTTTCAAGGCGTGACTTTCTCTTTGATATGATCACCGAAGTGCCACTGATCTGCAGCAACAATCAGATAAGTTTCATGACAAGATCGTACACACTGGCAAAGGCATCACTTGACTTAACCAGCGTGGTTAACGGTATCATTTCCGTAATGACATTATGTAATCGTTTGTCATAAACAACGCCACCCAGATTGGTAGGGTGTATCATCAAATATTTCTCGGAAACAATCTGGATAACCCGACCGGCGTTTTTGTCCTTTGGATTTGTAATCATATTGGTGATTACCTGTGGCTGAATCTTGCCGATCTCGTGCTCAAGATCATTCATCACATTCTTTCCCCGTGCATCTTCGATAACCTGATAAAGGTCTCTGATGGTTTTCACCCTGAGTTCATTATTCGTATCCATGGCCGTTCTGATAAGGGCTTGAAGATAGGGCTGTTGACTTGAAAGGCGGCTGAGACGTCTGAATACCGCATTTCGAACGAAGGCATATGCATTCTGAATTGAAATAGGTTGCGGTGTCAGAACAATAATTTTTCGATGAACCACAAGAAAAAAATCGAGCACGTTAAATGATGTACCCGCTCCAAGATCAAGGACAACATATTTCGCATTGAGTTTGGAAAGATTCTGAATAATTTTCGTCTTTTGAGCAACATGAGGGTTCGCCAAGGTAAGAATGTCACAGGCTCCGCAGATGATACGGAGATTTTCGACTTCCGTTTCTATAGAGATATCTTCCAATGAATCATATCTTTTAGCAATGAAGTCGTTCAACGTCCGAGGCGGACTTTTGATTCCCATGAAGGTGTGAATGTTCGCTCCACCGAGATCGACATCCATAAGAATTGTTTTATTGCCCATCCGGGCCAGCCAAAAGGCCAGGAGCGTGCTGACGGTACTTTTACCAACCCCGCCCTTCCCTCCTCCCACAGCCCATATCTGAGGAGTAATCTCCACTTCAGACTCCTGTTTTCGTTCGTGCAAAACCATCTCCATTGCTAACTTTTAACCAATGACTCCCACAAGCTATAGATCATATCCTGTTCACCGTCACCCACATAGCAGTGTTTTTTCAAAAACTCAAAGTTATCTTTCGTCAGCTCTTTAAATTGGACACCAATTAATACGGTTTTTCTCCCTTCATACGATACTTCCCTCTTCCAGGCAATTGTCCCTAAAGCATCAATTCCTGCCGACACTTTCGGTACACTGATCAGGATCTTGACATCTTTTCCCACCATCTCCGTTAGAGATCCTGTCCAGTATTTTTCCCCCAGACGAATACATGCCCCACCTAATGAAATGTCTTCCGTGAACCCGTTGAGAACCAATGCACTCGTGCCCTTTTCATCCGGAAAAATCTTCAGGGTTACTTTAGTCTGAAGTTGATACCTCGTGGACACCCGAACCTGTTGATACGATCTTCTTCCTCCTGACACCGAACGAGTAGCACACAGTTCCATTGTTAAAAATTCAACATTCGGATATTTTCTGCATATACTCACCAGATCCGACTTTGAAATTGTAAGTGCCTCAACATCGGTAATTGCTTCAATTACCGACGAGGATAATTTCTCTTCCTCAAATGGGTAAATATCACCCAGAAAGTGATTTTCTGTTAGATTCTCAGTTACTTTTTTAAACTCCCCTTCTCCTTCCCCGGAACGTTTATAGGTTGTTTCACTCAGTACTCCCGAGACGATGAACCAGATGTCGTTCTCCGGATCTTCCGGCTTCTTAACCAGCTCCCCGGCTTGAATATGTACCGGTTCTAATTCATCTATAACAGCGAAAAGCTCGGAATACGTCATCCTCGCAAAGAAATTGTAAACGGCTATCTGATCAGACTCGATATCCCGCAAACCTGAATATATTGATCGGCATTCGCGATCAGACGATCTGATGTTGCTCCATTCCTGGATTTTACAGAAGACGGCAAGCATCATCATGCCCGACTCGACAAAATGCTCGACGGCCTCTCGATACATATTTGCGGCATCATCATACATTTCCTTTTGTACGAGTAAATCGGCATAGATCTTGAGGAGTGCCGGATCATCATGAGCGGATTGAAGAATGTTTTTAAACTCATCAATTGAGTCTAGCGACATAGACCCGCCGATAATACTGTTGACAATGTTTACTTTGTTTTCGTCTTGACCGTTCAATGGTAACTCCCGGCTATAGATTCGTTTTACTCTTAATATATTTCACAATCGTGTTTATTCGCTCGTTCATACTCTCACTCTTCTGTGTAGAAAGACGAACTATCTCGTAAAATGATTTCATTCTCTTATCAAATCGCAGCATTATTTCAGAGACCCGGGTGATTTGTTCCGTCACGATTGCAAATTGCCTCTGTATATCCTCTATATCAGCATCCGGTGAGAGATGAAATTGTTCGTTACGATACGCCTTAATCAGGTTTTCAAGATCTTCTTTTTCCTCATCGGAAAGACCTACACTGAATTCTGTCTGATTTTCGTCAACCATGGTTTCTCCGCAATTGTCATTATTCATTCGGAGCATATTCGCAACTCAGATTAAAAAACCCCTTTACCATCAGAAAAATAGAAGAAAGCCTGTAAGATGTCAAGCTAATATT
>JAFGQS010000180.1 GCA_016935565.1 Deltaproteobacteria bacterium | reverse complement strand
TCATTCTCGCCGGTCACCCCAGGGCATGCGCCATCATAACCATGCCTATCTCATATACGATGCATGGTCACGGATAGGTCATATATTGTAAAAAAATTTAAAATAGATGTGTGTCGAGCTGCTCATGGTGTGAGATGTGGGATTTGATAGGAGTCAGAAGACAGAAGTCAGCATTTATTTATCTTTCGAAGAAGAGTGGGTAGAATACAAAAAGACAGAGTATGTTTGTGTTTCGTAGATGAACAATTCACCTGATGAACCACGGGTGTATCCGGTCTTTTTATCTATGTTAGCCAAGGGAACAGGATACTGATGAGACTGTATTGTCTGATCGATCTTAGTGAGCAGTCGCCCCCGTTGGCAATGGCATCGGCAGCACGGATGCCGCTTTCTACAGCGGGACCGATACCCTCTCCCATGTCCGTTGTTGCCGGACCGGCGGCATCACCAATAATAAAGGCATTATCCAGCCGTCCATTTCCGACAGGTTGCCTGAGGTAGTAATTATATCCCCTCGGTTTCCATTCACGATCCTCAACCAGTGAAAGGTTTATAAGCTTTTCAATAAGATCATTCCAGTAATCACGAATCGTATCGCCTCGCTTTTTCAGCACGGCAAACCTGGCACCGATGCCGATATTGAGATAGCCGTCGGCCTTGGGGACATACCATGAATAGCCGGGAAACTTTCTGTCAAAAAACCACAATCGACAGGTAGTGTCCCGATTATCATATTTGATCTCTTCTTCCATGGTAACTATCAGGCCGTTCCGGGAACGGGGATAGATGACGTCGAAGAACGTGCGGAAGACGGGGCAGTGCGTCCCCCCGGCACCAACCAGATAGGTGCAGCGGAACATGTCATCGATAATATAACGATTCCCGTCTTTCTTAATATGCTTAACGTGGTGATTTCTGACGGGGACTGCGGCCCGCTGAAGCAGCCATGTGTCAAACTCGTATCGTCGTATGCTGTATTGCCGGGTCGGGATCGGAATCGTTAGACCGGAGACATGAAAAATGATGCGCCTGAATGTCAGAAGGCCAAAAGGATATTCTTCCTTCGTTATCCCGAGATTTCGGAATACGCATGGTGTAATCCAGCCGGCACAGATCTTCCGGTGCGGGAATGATTTCTTGTCGAGTATGAGCGGCTGAATCCCCTGTCGCTGAAGCTTCCAGGCACAGGTTGCACCTGCCGGTCCTCCGCCGACGATAATGACATCAGCATCAATCATTCGGTTTTCCTGTCAGTTTAACCGGCAATCAGGCTGTGCTCTGCCGGGTTTGGTTATAACGACTTGCCATAGCTGGATCGTCCGGGAACGGAAAGACCCGGCTGAACAGAGAAGATAAAAACGCCACATTCGGTGAAACCGGTCTCCGTATTTGTCTCTGATATCGGGCCGGGCACGCTCGAACCGGTCATGCCAGGCCATGAGGGTTCTGTCATAATCAGGACCGAAATTGTGCCAGTCTTCCATGACAAAGAATCCTTCCATAGCCCGGCCGAGCTGTGAGATAGAAGGAAGCACGCTGTTCGGGAAAATATATTTCGATGTCCATTCGTTGCAAGCGGATTGACTGACATTTCCGCCGATCGTGTGGAAAAAGGCAATACCGTCGTCCTTAAGAGTTCGATTGACCGTTTCCATATACGTACGATAATTCTTATATCCCACGTGTTCCATAATCCCTATGGAAACGACGCGGTCATATGTTCCCGAAGCATTGCGGTAATCGGCCACTTTCAATTCTACGGGAAGACCCCTGCAGATTTCTCGTCCGAGATTCACCTGTTCACGCGATATATTAATTCCCGTGACGACGGCACCGTATTTTTCAGCCGCGTATTTGGCAAATGAGCCGAAGCCGCATCCGAGTTCGAGAACCGTCATGCCGGGTTCCAGGTTCATCTTCCGGCACACAAGATCCAATTTAGCCTCCTGTGCGGCGTTGAGATCAGCGGCATCCTTCCAGTACGCGCATGTATAGACCATTCGTCTGTCCAGCATTGCCTTGTAGAGGTCATTTCCAATATCATAGTGACACGCAGCGACCTGATTCGCCCGTCTGTTATTCTGAAGGTTGAAGAGTTTCGATTTCAGTATGTGCCATGAAAGCTTCCGGTTTTTTTTCACCCCGGTCCCACTCTTCGCCCGCAGGACCCGGTCAATAAACTGATCCAGAGCCTGGCAATCCCACCAACCATCAATGAAAGATTCTCCCAATGCAAGGTATCCGCCGTTGTAAACTCGCTGAAAGAAGTGGTCGTTATATAACTGAATATCACAAGACCGATATCCGTTACTTTTCACTCCTGCACGTTCCAGCAATTCTTCGATACCATGTCTTCATTGATTTATTCCCGTGATTCATGTTCCCCGAAATGAAGTGTGTTGTCTTCACTGTGGAGGTAAGTGCGGGGTTAAGTAGATATTGGATACAGATAAGAAGAACGTCGGATCATGTAATACAACATGCTCGTCGAAATGAAGAACCTGCGAAAAGCCCTCCACCAGCTTTGCAAAAATTATAACAGCATAGTACATACGAGGATGGTCAAGAATTAAATTCCGGAGTACTGCGAGATTATTTTTCCATAGGAATGTGTAAAAAAGAGGCGGAAGAACGACACGCAGCATCTATGAAGAGCATGCATGAGTCTTAACGAGTACCGCGCTATGACGTTTTCATGACCTCAGCCAGGACTTCCAGTGCCATATCGATATCATCGGAGTCGATGCCGTAATGTGTCACCATCCGACAGCGGGATTGACCCATATGCATGAATTTAACTCCTTTTTGATCGAGTTGTGTTAGCAGTGTATCGGGTGTCAGGAGATCGTTTTTCAGTTCAAAATATACGATATTCGTTTGTGCTTTCGCCGGATCTATCTGTAATCCCGGAATCCGGGCAATACCGTTGGCCAGGCGTTCCGCATTTTTGTGATCTTCCTCAATCCGTTCCACCATCCGTTCAAGAGCGACGATGCCTGCTGCCGATATGATTCCACACTGTCGCGTACCGCCTCCCAGGATTTTCCGGGTTCGTCGCGCTTCGGCGATAAATTCTCCGGTACCGCAGATTACCGATCCAACGGGAGCGGAGAGCCCTTTGGACAGGCAGAAACTCAGCGAATCAACGCCACGGGTCAATTCTTTTACATCGACACCGAGAGCCACGGCAGCATTAAATATGCGGGCTCCGTCAAGATGTACCTTGAGACCGTGATTTCTCGCGAGTGTCACAACCGAGCTGGTGTACTCAGGGGTCAATGGAAGACCGTTGCAGAGATTATGTGTGTTTTCAAGACAGATCAGGCGGGTTCGTGGATAATGAACATTATCACCACGAATGGCGGCCTTTATATCTTCAAGCAGCATTGTTCCGTCAGGCATGTTTTGAACGGTGCGGGGGTGTATGCCACCGAGGGCAGCGATGCCGCCCGCTTCATATACAAAGGTATGGGAAAGATTGCCGAGAATAACTTCGTCACCCCTGCCGCAATGGGTAAGTGCACATACCAGGTTGCCCATGGTTCCGCTGGAAACCAACAAGGCTGCTTCCTTATCCGTACGCTCGGCGGCCATGGCTTCAAGCCGGTTTGTTGTAGGGTCCTCACCGAATACATCGTCCCCCAGGTCAGCATGGTATATTGCCTCCCGCATCTCCGGTGAGGGGAGCGTTACGGTGTCACTGCGTAAATCAATAATTCTCATGGGCCACCTCCCGTTATCGTTAAAGCGAAAATATCGCTCCGCCGGTTGGAATTTGAAATATAATGTTGTTTTGAAGATTATAGATTAGCAGGAATCAAGTCAAACAATTATTCTGAATAGAATGAGCGGGATAGAATATTCAATACCATGCACGGATAGTATCCGGCAGTATTGTGTTGAATAAATCGATTGAAAATAATTTCTTGTATGGTATTGAGGTTCTATTGATCTCGGTGTTTGCGGATATTATACTATACGAAAACTTATCAATGCCCACGCAGCAGGCTGAGTGGAAGGTGAGGTGAAAGCATCGTCTTTACCACCATGGCGGGAGTCAGGAGTTATGACAGAAAAAACAGACCGGTTAGAAACTCTCATGGGTAAAAGTAGTGTTCAGTTCGGCACGAGCGGCGCCCGTGGATTAGTAAAGGATATGACCGATGAGGTCTGTTACGTTTATACGGCAGCGTTCATTCAGTATCTGGAAGACGTGGGTGAATTGAGTGGTAAGGGCACGATCGCAATCGGAGGGGATTTGCGCCCCAGTACGGACCGCATTATGAGAGCTGTTGCGAAAGCGGTTGCGGACAGGATGTATACACCGGAGAATTGCGGCACCCTTCCGACACCTGCCCTGGCCTACCACGGCCTTATTCATAAGATTCCCACCGTGATGGTAACGGGAAGCCACATTCCCGTTGAGCGCAACGGTATTAAATACACAAAAAAAGAAGGCGAAATTCTCAAGCATGATGAAATCGGCATGAAACGTCAGTCGGTGACATTTCCGCGGAGACTCTTTGATGACCAGGGAATGTTAACCGATGAGGTTGAGCTTCCGCCTCCGCGTAACGATGCGGTAGATGCATACATAAACCGATACGTTCACTTTTTCGGGAACGACTGTCTGTCGGGTAAAAAAATCGGTGTATATCAACATTCCGCCGTCGGTAGAGAACTCATGGTGACGATCCTGTCCCGTCTTGGTGCGGATGTGACACCCCTGGGTTTTTCAGACACCTTCATTCCCGTTGATACGGAGGCGATACGGCCGGAAGATGTGGAATCGGGAACGATGTGGGCCGGCAAACATGAATTTGATGCCGTCGTTTCGACGGATGGTGACAGTGACCGTCCCTTGATAAGTGATGAATGCGGCAGGTGGTTGCGGGGTGATCTGGCGGGAATTCTCTGTGCGGACTATTTCGATGCGGATGCGGTTGTAACAACCGTGTCCTGTAATACGGCCGTCGAAAAGAGCGGCTTGTTTGAAACTGTAATCCGCACGAAGATCGGATCTCCTTTCGTTATTGAGGGAATGCAACGTGCCCGCGCAATGGGGGCACGGTGTGTTGTCGGATATGAGGCCAACGGAGGCTTTCTCATCGGTTCCGATATCGATCGTAACGGAAAAATATTGAAAGCGTTGCCTACCCGTGATGCCGTCGTAGTTCATATCGCCATATTGTTACTTGCAACCGAAAGGAAGAGAACGATCAGTGAACTGGCGTCGGGATTACCGCAGCGATATACTGTTAGTAACCGGCTGAAAGATTTTCCGACGGAGCGAAGTAAGGCAAAAATCGCCGAACTCTCTACAGGAGATGAAAAAAAGGATGCAAAGGCGATAGAAGACGTTTTTGGTCCACAATTCGGTAAGGTTGCCGGAGTAAATGCGACAGATGGTCTGCGGATTACCTTTGACAATGACGAAAACATACATCTTCGACCGTCGGGAAACGCTCCCGAGTTCAGATGCTATACTGAGGCAGATACGGAAAGCCGGGCGGGTGAGATAAACAACATCTGCATGGATATTATGGACACGTGGCGAAAGCCGTGACGATCCAACTCCCTCTTCTCTCGTTATATCAATTAAAATTATTCCGATGCCTTTCCGACAAGGATTGAACGGGTACCGTCAAATAATCTGACACACATCGAAAATCAACAGCACCTGATTGATAAGTGAACCTTTGCATGAAAATCACCCTTGACCTTTTTTGCAAATACAAGTTTCTTCGCAAATGCTCTGAAATGTACGTTCTGTCACTGTTTCCCGAAGATTGCTTTATTGAGGAAGCATTACTGAATAAGAAGCGGAAAGGTAATCACGATTAAAACATAAATTGGCATGGTATTCGCATTTAATAAAAACAAAACAGTACCGATAATAAATATGACGCCTTTGACTAAATTCAACAACTAAACATAAACCGAAAGCCACAGGGCAGGGCAAACGGTTACACTAAAAAATGGGGTTTAGGTTCAAGGCTCATGGGCAGACTGGGATACGCGTTCATCAACGGTATCCCGGTTGTCGTTTTATCACAGATCACGTCACATGGTACCAGAAGAAAATTACCGTGTATTTTCTTTTGTGCCACGGAGCTGGCCACAGGCGGCCAGAATATCACGCCCTTTGCTCGCACGGGTGACTGCCGTATACTTGTGTTTTATCAGAATCTTTCGAAATGCGTCGATTCGTGCATCGGACGGTGTTTTAAACTCTGATCCGGGAAATTCATTGAATGGTATGAGGTTGAACTTACACCTGACGCCATTCATAAGATTCGCCAGTCGCTCGGCATCTCCATCCGAATCATTGATTCCGTCGATGAGGATGTATTCAAAGGTAATCCTCCTTCTTTGGGGCATTGGAAATGATTTGCAAGCTGCGATGAGTCTTTCGATGGAATACAACCTGTTAATGGGCATGAGGTAGCCGCGGGTATCGTTATCAGGTGCATTCAGAGACACGGCGAGATTTACCGATGTGTCCTTACCCAGTTGCTCGATCATCGGTGCTATTCCACAGGTAGAAACGGTGATTTTTCTTTTTGAAAATCCCATTCCCGCATCGTTGGTAATGATCTTAATCGCTTTAACCGTGTTTTCATAATTTGCCAGGGGCTCTCCCATTCCCATCATAACGATATTTTTTATGTCATTTCCTTCCGGTGTGTTGAATCGTGATATCGTTACCTGATCGACGATTTCAGAAGGGAGAAGATTTCTCTTGAACCCGTACTTTCCCGTAAGACAGAATCTGCAACCCATCTGGCAGCCCACCTGCGTCGATACACATAACGTCCAGTGATTCTTCTCTCGTATGAGGACACTTTCGATAACGTTACCGTCCTCCAGTCGAAAGAGAATTTTTTTTGTACCGTCAACCGACTTCTGAGTTTCTTCAATCATGAGAGAACTGATACGCGCGATTGATTCGATTTCTGCACGGAATGCTTTTGACAAATCTGACATTTCATTAAATGAAGTGATGCCGGATCGGTATAACCACTTCATGATCTGTTTTGCCCGATATTTTTCTTTACCCAGTCCGGATATGAATAATTCAATCTCGTCGAGGGTCATGTTTTTCAAATCGTGCTTTTTATGATGATTTTCTCTGTGTTGCATGTTCTATATTATTTCCCCGCTCTTGTGTTAACGGGACACAATTCTTATACGCTCTTAGCACAATAAAAATTGTAAGTCGAATGAATCCCGATGAAGAATCATGTCGAGATTCGCTGCAATCATAGTATCGGGAGTTTGCTCCGGAATTATAGAGTTTATTATTTATTACGATATTGAGGGCAGAGTTCGGATGATCCGGGGATGTAGTCTCTGCAGACCCGCGGTCTGGTTTCATAAATGGTGCAGGTATAACGATTTCCTTCCCGTACGAGGAAGGGACAACCGTGAAGGTATTTTCCGTCTTTAGCGCTTACGAAATGGTCTCCTGCCCAGACAGCCTGCTGATTTTCAATTATATGAATAATGTCTTCTCGGCCTTGCCGTTTCCAACGTTCCCAATCCTCAGCGGTGACATAAGCAATAAGATTGGCAAGACAGCACTTTCCGCATCGCCTGCATTTGATCGTTTCTTTTTCCTTCATCGATTTAAACCATTTTATTGTCCTCTATCTGAGCACTTTTTTGTCCTTCCGTCAACCCGAAGACGTTTTTTTATATTTTGGGATGGATTTCGGGTCTCATGAATTAACGTATCGATACAGGGGATATAGAAAAACAAGTACTTACACTCAGGGGATGATTCACTTAGTCCTGTACAGGTTCGTGCAAATATATTATGAAAAACAAATGGTAACGATCAACCGAACCCGGAAATATCATAGAAATGAACCTATCGATCTGATGACGGAGTATACCATCTGTGAGTCTCTGGCATCAGTCGATTCCCCTTATATGATCGTGTTGGATAATCCCAGACCTTATGGCGCCATAGTCGGCGATATACTTAAATCATATGGGATATTGACTCAGAAATGTACCATGTGTGAAGTCGGTGGTGGCTATGGAAGCCTCATGAGAGGTCTTTTAGAGGCTCACGCATCGTCCGTTAATCATGTTTGTATGATCGATCTTTCACGATTCCTGTTGGAACGACAAAAAAGGGTGCTGACACAATGGTCTCATCTCATGACGTTTGTTCATGCAGATGCTATGGAGTTGATACCGGCAATATCACACGTAGATGTGATCATACTCAATGAAATTATTGGAGATCTCGATACGTGGGAACATGTTACTGTAACAGATATGCCTGAAGAGGTAGTGCGGTTTGTCGATCGCTATGGATTGGAAGTACCTCGTCAGGGCGCTTTTAATTTTAATGCAGGGGCTGTGGCATTGATTGAAGACATATGCGGAAAAGGAATTCCCGTCTTTGTCGCAGAGCATGCAAGCGATCCGGTCATTCCTCCTGATATGGCATATCTGGGAAGAGATCTTGATACTGACGGATTCCCGAGAGAAATACGGTTGCGAGGACATTCTGAGTACACCATCCGGTTTTCTCACCTGATCAGGATAGCAGACTTCTGGGGAAGAACCGTTATAGGAGGTTCTTTGATCGATCTGGTTGCTGTTAAAAAGTCGCAGAAAATGAGATTCATTTTCATTTCACGGGCCAGTGCAACCGCCGAACAGGAAATTATATTAGAATTTCTGGACCATATTCGAGAGTATCGGTGGCTTGCCATTGTGTAATATTTTTTGGATCATCTCCCGATTAATTTCAATTAATTATGACAAAGTATTAAATTTAGCAGGTATGATCCCTGGAATCCTTGGTTCCTCTCCTCCAACTAAATTGGAGAAGGCCCTGAAATATGAATGCTCTTTGCTATCTATGGTTCGTCTGTAACCAAACCAATCCCATGTCACTGGATTTATGATAAAGAGCACTTAGCGGTTGCAGGCGATAGATTGATACTTGATAATTTCAAGGATAAACGATAGAAAACGTTCAATGACGATATGCCTCGACGGGTCCGATAATATCCACCCTATATGTTCACCGGATTTGTCGAGATAGAGGTGATGAAATGGTTGGACTTTTTATTCGATGGTTAATCCTCACGATGGCGATAATGGCTGCATCCTATCTTTTAGACGGTATTCGTGTGGATAATTTCTTCTCCGCTTTCTGGGCCGCTGCAGTATTAGGAATACTGAATGCCTTGTTCCGTCCACTATTGATCCTCTTTACCCTTCCCATAAATATCCTGAGTCTCGGACTCTTTACGTTCATTATCAATGCACTCATGTTGAAAATGGCATCGGGTGTCATAACCGGGTTTGAGGTTCAGGGTTTCTGGACGGCCGTGTTCGGTTCTCTCATCATCAGTGTCATAAGCTGGCTTCTCAGTGCCTTTATTAATGAACGGGGGCATGTAGAATATGTCGATTACATTGATCTGAAAAAAAAGAATGGTGATCGTTGGGAATGAAAAATCTGACCCCGGCTATGAGACAGTATGTTGAGATTAAAGAGAAGCATAAGGACTGTATTCTCTTTTTCAGAATGGGCGATTTTTATGAGATGTTTTTTGATGATGCTGTTGTAGCGTCCAGAGTTCTTGAAATAACCCTCACATCGAGGAACAAAGGGAAGGAGAACAGCATTCCCCTGTGCGGTGTACCATATCATGCGGCGTCATCTTATATCGCAAAGCTTGTTGACAATGGCTATAAGGTTGCCGTTTGTGAGCAAATGGAAGACCCGAAAGAGGCAAAGGGGATTGTCAAAAGAGACGTTGTCCGTATTGTTACCCCCGGATTGATTGTCGATTCGGGCACACTGAACGCGAAAGAGAATAACTTTCTTGCCGGTTTATCCATTCGTGACGATACATTTGGTCTCGCCTTTATCGATATTTCCACGGGCGAGTTCTGGGTAACGGAATCGCCGGATAAAGATTATTTGCTGAATGAAATTGCAGGGCTTGGTTTCAGAGAATTGCTTATTGGTGATGAATTGGAGGGGAAGGCGTTTCTCAATGCTTTCATGCAAGAATCAAATGAGTGCAGAATCAATTATTTTCCCCCTGATTATTTTGATTTCGAAGAAGCCCTCAATCTTTTGAGAGAAAGCTTTGGCACTGATGTTATTGAAAAAATCGATTTTGTAAAACATGAAGCAATGACATCGGCGACAGGTGCAACCCTCCGATATGTCAAGGAAACCCAGAAAGATAGATTAGATCATATCAACGATATAAGGTGGTATAATGCAGGGAATTATCTTGTCCTGGATAACAACGCCAAAAGAAATCTGGAATTGTTCGGTACGATCCAGGAAAACAAAAAGGTGGGTTCCCTGATTCATGTCCTTGATGCCACATCGACTGCCATGGGTGGAAGACGACTGCGCTGGTGGTTAAATTACCCTCTCGTTATACCGGACAGGATAAGGGAGCGGTTGACAGCGGTTTCAGAGATAAAAGAACATCATCTGCTGAGGAAAAATGTATGCGATTTGTTCTCCCGGGTCTATGACATGGAGAGACTCGGTAGTAGAATATCCATGGGTGTTGCAAACGGAAGAGATCTAAACGCACTGAAGGAATCTTTGAAAACCATTCCGGAGATAAAAACGTTACTTTCCGGCATGGAGTCCGAACTCATCTCTTCCATTGATACAGGGCTCGATGAATTACCGCATATCGTCCATTTGATAGAACAATCCATTGTCAGCGAGCCACCCATGAGCATTCGCGATGGCAATATCATCCGGGAAGGTTATGACGGCGAGCTTGATAACCTGATTGCGGTCAGCAGAGACGGCAAGCGGTGGATTGCCCAGCTTGAGGCGAAGGAGCGAAAAAGAACGAACATCAATACACTCAAAGTGGGGTTCAATAATGTATTCGGCTATTACATCGAAGTGACAAAGGCGAATACTGAACTTGTGCCGGATGACTATATAAGAAAACAGACCCTTGTGAACGCCGAACGGTACATTAACGAAGAATTAAAGGAATACGAATACACCGTTCTTCATGCGGAGGATAGAAAAAAAGAAAAAGAATATGAACTCTTTGTGGAAATACGGGACGGGGTGGGGGCGGAGATTAAACGGATACAGGCAACAGCGTCACTTCTTGCTGATCTTGATGCCCTTGTTTCCCTGGCAGAAGTAGCCGAAAAATATAACTACTGCTGTCCGAAAATTGATGAGGAAGACAGGATTGAAATAAAGCAGAGCAGACATCCCGTTGTCGAGAGAATGGGTCTCCATGATGGTTTTGTACCGAATGATATTTCCCTCGACTGCGATGAAAACCGGTTCCTTATCATTACGGGACCCAATATGGCGGGAAAATCAACCTATATCAGGCAGGTGGCACTCGTTGTTCTTATGGCCCAGATGGGGAGTTTTGTGCCTGCCACAGAAGCAAGGATCGGGGTTGTCGACCGCATATTTACCCGTGTCGGTGCAGCGGATAGCCTTGCCCGAGGTCAGAGTACCTTCATGGTGGAAATGAATGAAGTGGCCACCATTCTGAATAATGCCACGGCAAAGAGTCTCATTCTCCTCGATGAAGTCGGTAGGGGGACGAGCACTTTTGACGGACTCAGTATTGCCTGGGCGGTGGCGGAATACATACACGATTGCGGAAAACTCGGCTCCCGAACCCTGTTCGCAACCCATTATCATGAATTAACGGATATGGCCCGAGCACATGAGGGGGTAAAAAATTACAGTATTGCCGTGAAGGAGTGGGGAGACAGGGTCATATTTCTCAGGAATATTGTGAAGGGGGGAACAAACAGGAGTTACGGCATCCAGGTCGCTCGTCTTGCGGGAGTTCCCGAAGAGGTTGTCGTCCGTGCGAAGGAGATTCTCGAGAACCTCGAGAAGGGCGAGCTTGATGAAGTGGGAATGCCGAAAATCGCCCGCGGTAAATCATCTGAAAAAAGGAAAAAGACCGGACAGTTGAGCCTCTTTATGGATGACGATGATTATATTGTTGCGGAATTGAAAAAAATTGATATTTCAAATATGACACCGATAGAGGCTCTAAACCGTCTCAATGAATGGCGAACGCGGCTGGAAAAGAAAAAAGAGGGAAAAACTGGTGGAAATAACTCTTGAAAGCTATTTCATTGAGGCGCCGGTCGCTTTCATGTGTCAATATCAAACCTGAACAAGGTGTGATATGAGACTACTTCATACACACCCGAACGACCTGCATCAAATCGGTGTACCCCTCAATCACTTTATGTATTCCGTCCTGAAGGAGTGTTGACATACCCTGGGAAATAGCCAGATCTCGCAACGTTTCTACGGTTTCACGTTTCTGGATCAATCTCTTGACTTCATCGGTCGATGCAAGAAGTTCATGAATTCCCATTCGTCCCCGGTACCCGGTATTGTTGCATTCACGACACCCCTTGGGCCGGAATAGCTTGAAATCGTCATTGTAAGGAATGCCTAAGGAGGAGAAATGTTCTTCTCCATACTGTCGCACCATTTCGTCATACTCTTCCTGTGTGGGATGATATTCTTCCTTGCATTTCTTACAGAGCGTTCTTACCAGTCGCTGTGCCAGGATACCCAGAAGCGAATCAGCAAAATTTAAGGGATCGATTCCCATATCGAGCAGTCGCACAATTGTCTCAGGTGCACTGTTGGTGTGGAGTGTACTGAAGACCAGATGGCCTGTCAGGGATGCTTCGACACCGGTTCTGGCCGTTTCGTAGTCTCTCATCTCTCCAACCATGATAACATCGGGGTCCGCCCTGAGAAAGGCACGCATGGCATGGGCAAAATCAAATCCGATCTTGGGATTGATCTGAACCTGTCGAAGACCCTGTTGCGTAATTTCCACCGGGTCTTCCGCCGTCCATATCTTTGTTTCCGGTTTGTTGATATACCGTAATCCCGCATGGAGGGTGGTGGTTTTCCCTGAACCAGTGGGACCGACGACCAGAACCATGCCATAGGGTTTCGTAACAAGGCTTTTAAACGTCTCATAATTACGGGGAGATAATGCCATGGCCTCAAGCGGCATCGTTTCACCCTTGGCAAGGAGACGCATAACGACATCCTCGACACCCCCCTGGGTAGGAACGGTGGCGATACGGAGTTCTATGTCTTCACCGTTGGGCCGTCGGAATTTGATCTTACCGTCCTGGGGGATTCGTCGTTCCGTAATATCGAGGTTTGACATAATTTTGATTCGCGAGACGATGGCAGACCGGTAGCTGAATGGAACATTCTGATAGACCCTCAGGTCACCGTCGACCCTGAACCGTATCTCAACGTTTTTCCTGATCAAACTGGGTTCTACATGGATATCCGATGCACCCCGGGAACATGCGTCATTGATTACCTTGTTGACGAGCTGCATGATGATGCTGTCCGACTCTAAAACAAAATCGTCTTCTTCTTCGTAATAGTCGTCATCGAGTTTCCCGACGAGATCGGAAATGGATTCCCTGCTTGAATCCGTCTGATAGAAGTAATTGATGAATTTCAGTATGTCTTCGTAGAGGGCAACATCATACTCAACGTTCGAAGTTTTTAACAGATTCTCAATCATGTCCCGCTTCAGGATATTATTGGGATCATCAACAATAACCTTGATTCTGCCGTCTTTCCGTTCGAGGGGAACCCACATTTCACGGCGAAGATATTCTTCTTTCAAGTTTCTGAGCAGATCGAAGGGTATGGGATAATTTTCGGTGAAGACTGTAAAGTTGCAATTGTAAAATTCTTTGAGCGATTTACCGATCTCATCCTTCGGTATTTTGTAGTTTTTCATGAGGAAGTCTTCAATGGTTTCCTTATCGTTTCGTGATTCCTCCCAGGAACCTTCCAATTCCTCATCTTTTATCAAACCGCATCGCAGGAGATAATCAAACTTTGATTTTTTCTTTTTTCTGATTCTTTCGTGGTTATAAAAAGCAATACCGATGACGTTAGCGATTTCTTCAAGGAAGGCCTGATCTTCCCTTGTAAAGCTCTCGCCGCCCTTCTTGTTGAGCATCTGCATAACACCCATAACGGTGTCTTCATAAAGAATCGGTACCGCCAGGATTTGTTTTGTTCTGATACCTGATTGTTGGTCCCAACTGCGGTCGAAATGAAGTTCCGGATCGATCTTTTTTAATTCCTCATCATTATAGGCATCGAAAATATTAACGGTTTTTTTATTGTTTGCCACATAGCCCGCTATGCTTTTGTTATCAATTGGTACTCTGATTTCTTTTAATTTCGAACCTGCCAGAAGCATGGAAAAAATTTCTCTGCCTTTTGGATCAGCTACGTATATCGTGATCAGATAAGCATCAAATAGATTGAGAATACCATCTTTCAGGTCAACAATAATCTGTTTTATATTTTGAGCAGCGTGGATACGATTGGTTATACCTTGAACGGCCTTCTGAAGCTTAAGCTTTTCCTCAAGTTCCGTTATGTGGAATGTTGACATATTAGAGTTGACAGGTGTTTTTGGTTGGAACAGACTCATTATGTTATCCTGCGGAAGATATTTTGCTATTTCTACTACAATCGACAGTAAAAATAATTTCTTGAAAAAATAATATAAATGTATCTATCTTATTTTGCAAGTACTCCTTTTCGGTAAATTCTTCTTGACAAAATAATTTTGTCAGATTACCAACGGCTTACTGTTTCGTGAGAAATACTCGTAAACAGAGGAGAAATAAACTATTTCGGTGCAAACAGTTTCTATTGCTCTGTCTCTGGATTAACCAGTCCCTGATGCCGCATGATTAATGCCGGGTCTGTTTAATCCTCATTCCCTGGAATGTATGGAACTGTGGTTACGATGTGGAAATCTCTTGAAGGCTCAAGATGAAACCGGAACGAACAATTGCAAAACTAATTGCCGGAACGCCCGTTGTCATGGTTGCTTTTGGCGATTCTTTGACCTACGGATGGATGGTAAGCAAAGGATACCTTGATTATTTCAAGGAAAAGATTGGTGAGAAATATCTCGACAGTAAAGTGTCTTTTATAAACAGGGGTGTTCCGGGTGATACGGCACAGGGAGGTTCACACCGTGTCGAGAGGGATGTTATTCGGTGTAAGCCTGACTGTACTTTGGTTCAATATGCATTGAACGATGCATTTATGGGATGTTCACCGGAACAGTTCAAAACCAATATTGAAATGATCGTAACAATCATACGGGAACAGTGTGAATCCGAAATTGTACTTGTCAGTTCGGTCTGCCTCGGGAGTGATAAGGAAAACGCATTTATCGAAAGATTTTATAATCAGCTTGAGGCGTTGGCTTGCGACTATCAGCTTCCCTTTGTCCGCGTCCATGAATATTGGAAGAAAAAAATCGGGGAAGGGGTTGCTTTCGAGAGCCTGGTTCAATTCGATGATGTCCATCCGAACACTGAAGGATACCGATTTATGGCGGAAGCCGTGATGGAAATATTCTGATGGCAAAGGGCCAAGGGCTCAGGGGATGAGAGTGTTACCCATGTCTTGACCTATTCAATGGTTCCCTTCGGCCTTTAGCCTTTTACCGTTAGCCTTGAATCATCATTTCACTTTCATAATCATCAGTGTAATATCGTCAAATTGAGGCTGTGCGCCGGCAAAGCTGATGATTTCTTCCTGAACAACATTGAGCATATCCTGGGCTGTCAGCGATGTGTTTTCTTGAATGATTTTTTTAAGTCTATCCTCTCCGAACTCTTTTTCTTTCTCGTTCATGGCTTCAGTAACGCCATCGGTATAGAGTACGAGGAAGTCACCGCTTTCGAGATGTATCCCCTGTTCTTCTATGTCGATGTCTTCGGTGACACCAAGGGGGATTCCGCTTGCTTCCAGTACCAGGATACCGGACGATCCTTCTCTGAACAAAAACGGGGGATTATGGCCGGCGTTGATGTATGTAAGATTCTTCGTTTGTGAATCCAGGATTGCATAGAAAAGAGTCACAAACATTCCGGATCGTGAATCTCTGCAAATCAATTCATTGGCATGCTTTATTGCATTTTCAGCACTCAGATTTCCCGTCGCACTTGCTCTGACGATTGTTCGGGACAGACCCATAAAAATGGCGGCGGGCATACCCTTGCCTGAAACATCGGCTATTGTCAAACCCCAATGATCTTTGTCCACGGGTACATAATCGTAAAAATCTCCTCCCACTTCCCGGGCCGGTATATTTATTGCCGCAAGTTCTACGCCTTCAATGTCGGGTGCGGTAGTAGGCAAGATGTTCTTCTGTATACCACTGGCTATTTCTAATTCCTTCCTGAGCCGTTCCTGCTCTGCTGTAGTACAATGCAGTCTCTCCATATAATCGGTGAGATCGGACGTCATTTTATTGAAGGAATCAGCAAGCTCTTCGAATTCATCATTCGTTCTCACTGCTACTTTGTATTCAAATTCCCCCCTTCCCAATGCCCTAACACCGTCAGTAAGGGTTAAAATTGGTAATGTTATCATCCGAGAGAGAAATATGGACAGAAAGATAACAAACACAATAAGAATTATAAAAAAATCGGTGAAAGTCTTGCGAGTCCCGGTAATCCTGTCATCAATATGTTTGCTGATAGTAACCGAGGTCTTTAATATCTTCTTTTGTGTTTCCTTGACCGGTTTTGAAAATTCATCAATATACGTTGTTGCTGCTACCATATAGTTTGTATCTTTGACGGGTACCATGAACATAAATTTTTGCCGTATTTTTCCATCCGGATCCTGCCAGTTGTAATATCCGCCACGGCTGGAGCCGTCGAGGGTAGATTTATAAATCTTCCAGAATGACGGCAGTTTTGTGCTTAATTGATGCGGTTCAAAATCGACAAAAGCTGAGTTTCGATGAAATCTCATAATGCCCGTCTTCTTTTCATAGAGGATGGTGTATCCTTTGGTGCCGATTGATTGAACCGCAATGTTTTGAAATGCTGGATTTGCCTGGAGGTCGGTTATGGTTAAATAAGGATGTGACTTGATGTAAATTTCACATTGCAGTGCCACATCTCCGGCTTTTTGTTCCAGGATTTTTTCACCGAGATCTTCCAGGGCAGATGCACTGTCTTTAATTGCACTCTTGCCAAGCGATATGCTGCTTTCTCTTGCATATTGTCCAATATCCTTAATATCTTTCAGGGCGATGTAGCCGGAAACCAGCAGGGCTGCAATAGAAAGTCCGAGTAATGCTACAAGCATCTTGGACATAATTCTGAATTTAAATTTCTTTTGTTTTGAACTGTTTTTTTTATCAATCATATTTCCACTGTCAGGATCCCATTTGAGTTTCCCCACATAAAAGGGTAGTATAGTGGAACTTCTGCACGGTTAACAATTGAAAGATATATCTCATGAAGATATCTATTTGATCCGGTCGGTTATTGCACGGGCTGCAATCATTCCGCTGGCAGAAGCCTGGAGAAGCCCCCTTGTTATCCCGGCACCATCACCGATTGCAAAGAGATTTGTCACATCTGTTTCCAAATCCGGTGACACATGAATTCTGTTGGAATAAAACTTCGCTTCCACACCGTACAGAAGAGTATGACGTGAATTTACTCCCGGAGCAAGCCTGTCCATAGCCTCCAGCATTTCAATGATGCTTAATAAATGTCTGTATGGAAAGACATAGCTCAAATCACCGGGGGTGACGTTTTCAAGTGTCGGATTTGTGAGACAGCGATCAATTCGTGCCTTGGTGGAACGCCTGCCGTCCAGTAGGTCACCTAATCTCTGAACGATCGTGCCGCCGCCAATTAAATTTGCGAGGCGAGCAATATACCGACCATAGGCGATAGGATCATCAAAGGGCTCTGTGAAGGTACTGCTCACCAGTATGGCAAAATTCGTATTTTCGCTTTTTTTCCGGGCATGACTATGGCCGTTGACTGTTGTGATTCCCGAATGTTCCTCATTGACCACCTCGCCATAGGGGTTCATGCAGAACGTGCGAACCTTGTCATCGAATGTCTTGGAAAAATAGACCAGCTTTGATTCGTACGTAACATCCGTAATTTCTTTGAGAATCGTGGCTGGAAGTTCCACTCGCACGCCGATATCGACCGGACTGGCTTTTGTCTTCAGTGAGAGTGATTCCGCTTCCTTTTTCATCCAGCTTGCGCCTGAGCGCCCCGGTGCCGCCACGACAAATTGACTGTTAATTATTTCTCCGCTTTCCAGTTTGACGCCCGTGATTTTGTTATTCTTTGCCAGAAGTTTCTCAACTCCGCAACCAGTGCGTATCTCTATTTGATTTGAAAGAGTATCATGCATGCGGGACAGGACATTCTGACAATTTTCAGTACCGATGTGGCGAATGCGTGTTGGAATGAGTTCAAGATCAGCCTGGCGGGCTCTATCCGCCAGTGCTTCAACTTCAGGTGTCAGATCACCGAAGAGACGATCCGGTGCCCCGTAATCAACAAATATCTTGTCGGCGTTCATCAGGAGTTGATAAAATGATTTTTGATCGAGATAATCTCCGAGATGTCCTCCCACTTCTGTGGAAAGAGTCAGTTTGCCGTCACTGTATGCACCTGCTCCGCCCCAGCCGCAGAGGATATCCGATGAAATATTACGTTGCCTTTGACTGATATCTTTACCCTGTTCAAACAGTATGATCCTGTCAACACCCAGTTCTTGTAAGGTTAAGGCAGCGAAGATGCCTGACGGACCACCGCCGACAATAATAACCTGGTATTCCATACGGTTCCTCTCACCCGTTCACTATTCTCATCTATCTTAAATATTTTAATATTTTAGGAAACATACCGCTGAAAGGCAAGGAAATTATTTAGAACTCCATGTTTTCAAGCTGTTTGTAACCCAATACCATGGGAATGATTCCGATAACCATTGTCGCAATAAGGTTCATAATACAGCATATGGCTGTCATGTGATAGAACGTTCGTTCAGTAATCGAGTGATGAACTTCATAACTGAATAAGGGTATGGCGAATGATGTGATGGTGAAGATGACATAGAACAGGGCGATAATAAAATTGAGTGTTCCGCCGAAACCGGAAACGATCTTCGCCGAATTATCCTCTTTGAAATTAGGGTAGATACTACCCAGACCAATAGATAAACCGACAAGACCAAGGCTGATCAGGGCTGCTAAGCCACATGATATAAGCATGAGAGAAAGTTTTGTCCGTAACATAATATTCGTAGAGATCATCAGAAATTCACTAATAAAGAGTATTCCCACAAAGCTGGTAATAAATTTTTCAAACAGGAGGTGCCGAAATTTAATCGGTGCCAGACCTAAAATCCATATCTTGTTTCCTTCGAGACTCATTACAGGAAAAAGGAATCTCACCGCCAGGCCTGCCAGAACCAGAGCAGTGGCCGAGAGATTGAGAAATGTAATGATAAACTTCCAATATGTATCATAGCTGGCGCTGTTGAGTGAAGATGGCAGGTTCCGCAAGTTCAAAATATAAATGCTGAGAATAGCGAAATAAATCAAAAACTGGAACCATTGGCCCGGATCTCTCAGGAAAACCTTTATATCTTTGACAACCATTGCTGTGGTGAAACGCGGCAAAAAGGAAAATAGATTTGGTATTTTATTAACGATGCCCTTATGCGTAGGGAAACTTTTTTTCGCACGGCCACCCCGCGACGAGAGCCAGCCGGAACGAAATGTCTTTTCTGCCAGAAACCAGTTAATCTGAAGAAAAAATACTGTCGTCAGTGAAAAGGCCACGAAATAAAAGAGGCCGTTTCCGATATCATTCACGCCCGAATGGATGATCGATTTCGCCATCCAGTATCCGGGGAAAAGCGGATATTTGAAGATGCTGAGATGATGAAGAAGGTCATTGAGAAAATAATCGATTTCACTCTTCGCAAAGAGCTCGGGCCTTATGTACATCATATAGTATTCATATAATACAACGACAACCATGGCACAGGCGGCAATAAGAATGTGCTTATTCCTCCGATGCGATATAAACTTGACAAAGAGCAGTACCGTAATAGACGCAAATGCCGCAGGTAAAAGAATAAAGGGTACAAAATAGCAGGGGATTGAGAGATAAAACCATAGGGGAACGTGTTTTACCAGACCGTATGCCAGGAGGAAGGGTACTCCCAGAAAAAGGAAGGCCCATGAACTGAATAAAACGGATTGAAAAAACCGATACATAAAAATTACCGTATCATGGACCGGCTTCGAAAACAGATAGTCCACTTCCAGTGAATTATAATAGGTAGCATAGCAGATAATAATACTACTGAGTGCCAACATGATAAAAAGTGCCGCAAAGAAAAGATAAATGGCTTCGTCAACGAGTGCCGGACCAACGATGGGGAATTTGTTAAAAAACCACAATCCTTTGTACATAAGTGCCAGTGCACCAACCCAAAAAAGAACAATAAAGGCGGATATGAATGATGTTTTTAATAACGGTTGATTTTGAATTCCCGTAATATTGTTTTTTAAAATCCGCAATTGAGCCCTGGCAATTCCTGTTAGTCCTTCCATTACTTAAGCCTCGGCTGTCAGTTTTAAGAATACATCCTCAAATTTTCCCGTGTCTTCAGCGGCTCTTTTTATCTCATCGACCGTTCCGAGGCCGACGAGATTTCCGTTGTGTATAATACCGATACGATCGGAAATTTCTTCAGCCAGATTGAGGGTATGCGTTGACATGAATATAGTTGTTCCGTGATCGGCACGTTCCCGTAAGATGTCTTTTACCAGACGAATACTTTTCGGATCTAATCCTACCATCGGTTCATCGATAAGAATAATCCTGGGATCATGGATGAGGGCGGAACAGATGACCACTTTTTGCTTCATTCCATGGGAGTAGCTCTCCATGAGATGGTCTCCGTAGTCTTTCATGTGGAATAATTCAAATAGACGTTCCGTTTCAGCTTCGTACTGTTTTCTGTTCATTTTATAGAGTTCACCGATGAAATAGAGAAATTCTCTGCCCGATAGCTTTTCATACACGAAAGGAACATCAGGTATGAAGCTGATCAGTTTTTTTACCTGTATGGCATGTTCGTTAATATCATAATCGTTAACGGATATTTTGCCGGAAGACGGTCTCAGGAGTCCCGCAACGAGCTTTAATGTCGTTGTTTTTCCGGCACCATTCGGGCCGAGAATGCTGAAGAATTCTCCCTGGGGGATCGTAAGGTTAAGATTGTCAACAGCGACAATCCTGTCAAACCGTTTCGTAACCTTTTGAATATCTATCACACTATAACCTCTCCGTGAATGTTCGAATTTCCAGTCAGGATTGAGAGCCGACCGGTGATAGCCGGCTTCCAAAGGCCTGAATAATTTCTATCTTAATCATTCCGATCGTTGTTGCGAGCTTGCTCTGCGCTGCAAAACCACCTGAAATAAGTTCAAAATGGGTTGCATCGGCAACAGTCTGCCCGAACGTCGGATCTATATGTGCCCATGTGCCGATAAAGACCTTTGGCCATGCATGGTAATAAAAACCATCTTTCATGTATACCAGACCGGTGCACATCTCTGTGGGAATGCCGGCAGCCCGAGCAAGGGCGATGAACATCGTTGTATGTTCATTACAATCCCCTCTTCTGTTGAGAAGAACGGAGGAGGCAACAGGGATGCCCGGGCTGTATGTTTTGCTGACGTTTTGATAGACCCATTTTGAAATCTTTTGTGCCGCACGCCAGCTATTTGTTTCATCACCGATGATTTCGAAGGCCTTCGCCCTGATTGCTGGGTCCTGACAATCTATCCACGGTGACGGTTCGAGATATTTTTTCAATGTATCGCCCGTATAGGGAATCTCTATTGCCTTTTCAGCAACGGGGGTAATTGCGGAGATGTTAATGATCCCCTTTTCGCCGTCCATAACCTTTTGTCTTTTTTTGTCAAACGAGAAGGCGTTCACGTCAATTCCCGACACTTTGATAGTGAGAGATCGAACCTGCCGGGGATTCGTAATGCTTCCTTGTGAACGAACGGATGTTTCTTTGATAATATCAACAGCGGTACTTTTCGATTGACTGAGGTAGTGATCTATTTGATCTTCACTCTCGACTTTCATTACCCATCCGTTGGGGGTTTCCTCACGAATAACCAAGCCATTTTCATCGATCCATGCCCGGGATGTCAAACTTGCAAATTTGGTTTCCATTATGAAGTTTTCTTTGTCCTTTCCCACGACTCTGGCTTTGATCTGATCGGCATTTGCTGTCAGGGGGTTGAGAATTGTGAGCGTATAAGAATCACCAACCTTTAGCCCTTTGCCTCTGTATATCGATAATATGCTCTGATCGAGGAAGAGTTCATCGCCAACTTCAAAAGTCCTCGTATATGTATTTCGGTTGTGGTGAATACTGACGACAACTTTTTCCCCCAGTCTTTTACCCTTGATGACCATATTTGCCATACCTGCTATTCTTGCATTGAATGCGATAAGACGAAATTCAGAATCAAGGTATTGCAGTGAGTTTATAGACATTCCGGTAAGTTTACTAAACATTTTGAATCTTAAGAATGAAAAGGAATGGACCACATGTCCATCACTGTTACTTGTTTGGTCGCGATTAAGGATTGTATGAACATAACCGATCCATTGATCGTTTATATAAATTCCTTTCCAGACATCAAGTTCAATATCTTTGGGTATAAATGTCCTGAAGGAGGCTTCTTCCGTTTGTATTCGGATCAACCCCTCCTTTTCAACCAGAAGAAACATTACGCCGATCCAGGATATGATAATGACGAGGTGTATTATAATTTTTGTGATCGATTTTTTTCGCAATTCCTGACCTCTTGTTACCTGTGACCGTCCTTTTTGTTCTCTACAACTGACTTGTAATGACCTTACCACCTGTATCTTTTCTCGTCAAAGTTTCCTTTGCAAGAATGGCTCCAAAGGAATAAAATTATACATAAATATTACCCTTGTGAGGTGTCCTCACGAATAGGCAGTCAGTATCGATGCCGACTTATATATATAATCGATTCTGTATGGTTTAAAAAACATGGAAAGGATTACATTTTATTGGTAAATTACCGTAGTATTTTTTAAAGAATGGTAATTTACGATTTACGTATCGTGAGTCCGCGTTTCATACTATGAAGTATTATTTACATCCCGCAGGAAGGAGGTAAATGTATGAACAGTGTGTATAAAGCAGTCAAAATAAGTAAGAATGTTTACTGGGTCGGAGCGATCGATTGGAATATTAGAGATTTTCACGGTTATACTACACGCCGGGGAACGACATACAATGCATATCTTGTTCTTTCGGACAAAATAACCCTCATCGATACGGTCAGGGAACCTTTTCGGGATGAAATGCTGTCCCGGATTGCTTCGATCATCAATCCGCAGGATATTCGCTTTATCGTTTCGAATCATTCAGAAATGGATCATACAGGATGCCTTGCCGCTGTGATGGATATCGTTAAACCTGATGAAGTGTATGCCTCGGTAGTGGGTGCCGAGACTCTCCGGGAAATGTATTCTATTGATGGGGTTATTCCAATAAAGGATGGAGGTACGCTTGATCTCGGCACTATGACTCTTTCCTTTATGGAAACGCGAATGCTGCATTGGCCGGATAGTATGTTTTCTTTTGTTAACGAAGAAAAGGTATTGTTTTCACATGATGCATTCGGTATGCATTTGGCGTCATCAGAGAGATTTGCCGATGAAATTGATCAGTCAATTCTCGATTATGAAGGGGCAACGTATTTTGCGAATATTCTCCTTCCTTATGCGCAACTCGTTTTAAAACTCATAGAAAAGGTCGACAAATTAGGATATGAATTTGAAGTTGTAGCCCCCGATCACGGACCGGTCTGGCGGGAGAGTTTTGATAGAGTCTTAAAACTCTATTCAACATGGGCACTCCAGCAGCCGTTGAAAAAAGCCGTGGTTGTTTATGCAACAATGTGGCACAGCACTGAGCTGATGGCACGGGCAATTAGTGAAGGATTGGCACGTAGTGGTGTCGATGTGAAACTTATGTCAATGGCAGAAAATCATCGAAGCGATGTTGCTTATGAGGTTCTCGATGCAGGGGCTCTTATTGTGGGGTCACCGACGCTCAATAACAATGTCTTTCCCAGTATTGCTGACGTATTAACGTATCTTAAGGGGTTGAGACCAAGGAATCTTATAGGTGCTGCCTTTGGATCATACGGCTGGAGCGGAGAATCGATACGTCAGATAGAGGATATTCTAAAAGAAATGAAGGTTGATCTGGTGAGTGATGCCGTCAGCACAAAACACGTTCCCGATTTCCATGTCATCGATCAATGTTTTTCACTTGGAAAAATGATCGGGGAACAACTGGATAAACGGGTCACCACGACATAACTGCTCACAATTCGGGATTATGTGAAAAGACTCAGTTTTTGTTGACGTGACCTATTCTGTTAATGCTTTTAAATGGTTACATTTTGATCCATATGCTGTACAATGAAGCTGAAGATGCTGGTTTCTGTAGCCGGTGATACGATTGAACAAGCATAGAATCGGAACTTCAACAACACAACTCAAAGATCGGAGAGGAAGGAATGAAAAAGTACGTTTGTAGTGTATGCGGTTATGTGTATGATCCGGAAAAAGGGGATCCTGAAGGTAATATCCCACCGGGACCGTCATTTGAAGATCTTCCTGACGATTGGGTTTGTCCGGTGTGCGGATCGGGTAAGGATGAGTTTTCACCTGAAGAATAACATGCAACCAGAAATTCCGCTATCAGCCGCACGGGAGATGATGGACAATCTTTACCTGATGTATAACAAAAGAGAATATATCCATCCCGATCCTCTCGAGTTTTTATATCAGTATGATAATGTTCGTGATCGGGAGGTTGTCGGTATGATAGCTTCGTCCCTTGCATACGGGAAAGTTTTTCAGATACTTGCTGGTGTCAAATCTGTCCTCAGGCGGATGGAATCCTCACCGTACCATTTTCTAAAAGATGCACCGTATTCATTACTTGTCGATACCTTTTGTGACTTTCAATACAGGTTCACAACGGGTGAAGAACTTGTGGCGATGCTTTTTGGTATAAAGAAAATTATTGAGAAATACGGATCTCTTCGTGAATGTTTTGTGTCCAAGTTCAGGCAAGATGATGATACGATTGAACGGACACTTGCCTTATTTGTCAATGAAATTCGGGAACATGCTAGCGATAATCGGTACAACAGCCTTCTTCCCTGTCCGGCAAAAGGAAGTGCATGCAAACGATTGAATCTTTTTCTTCGATGGATGATAAGAAAAGACGACGTAGATCCCGGGGGCTGGAACGATATACCAGCATCAAAACTCATTGTACCTCTCGATACGCACATGAACCGGCTCTGCCTGATGTGTCGTATAACTCAACGAAAGCAGGCAAGCATGAAGACAGCCAATGAAATTACCGGTTACTTCAGGAGAATATTTCCGGAAGATCCGGTGAGATATGATTTTGCACTGACTCGTTTGGGAATTCGTAAAGACACCGATCGTTCGTTATTCCTGAAGGCATGGGG
>JAFGQS010000030.1 GCA_016935565.1 Deltaproteobacteria bacterium | reverse complement strand
TGGTTCTCTGTCGTATTCGTTCCCGTCGCGAGGATGACGTCGGTGAATTCTATTTCATCGATAGAATTTGTCATGGCACCACTTCCGAATGCAGCGGCCAGACCGGCCACCGTAACGGAGTGTCAGAGACGGGCACAGTGGTCGACATTATTTGTTCCGACCACCGCCCTCATGAATTTCTGAAACAGGTAATTTTCTTCGTTCGTACAGCGTGCTGACGAAAATCCGGCAATGCTGTCCGGTCCGTATTCTTCTTTAATAGCCGTCAATTTATCGGTAATGAAGGCATGCGCTTCTTCCCAGCTTGCCTCTTTCAGTTCGCCGTCTTTTCTGATTAATGGGGTTTTGAGCCGTTCGGGACTATCTACAAAATCCATTCCGAATCGACCCTTGACGCAGAGACTTCCAAAGTTCGGTTGACCGTATTCGCGGTTGCCCGTTACCTTAACGATTTTTCCGTCATGTACATTGAGATCCAGCTGACAGCCAACACCGCAGTAGGTGCAAGTTGTTCGAACCTTCTCGAGTTCCCATGGTCGACCGGCAAATCGTGCCTGTTTGAAGGTTATGGCACCGACGGGACACGCGTCGACACACTCACCACAAAAGAAACATTCGGAATCAATATAGTCGGTATCGAAGGCTGGACCAACTCTGGTGCGGGATCCGCGCATGGAAAAATCGAGAACTTCATTAACCTGAATTTCATTGCAGGCCCGGACACATCGACCGCAGAGGATACATTTATTGAGATCTCTCTCGATCATCGAATTGGTCCGTTCTTTTTCATACCCGGGAGATTCTATTTTAAAGCGGGGTTCTTCGATTTCCATTAAATAAATCAGGTCTTGAAGTTCGCAATTTCCGTTTTTTTCACAGGTCAGACAATTGTGATCACCGGAAGCCCATAATAGTTCGACCACTAATTTGCGAGCTTCTTTTACTCTGTCGGTATCGGTCTTGATCACCATACCGGGACTTACCGGCATAGCGCATGAAGCAACGAGCGATCTGGCATTTTCAACCTCAACGACACACACACGGCAGGCGCCTACATTTGTAGTGCCTCGATAATAACACAGCGTGGGAATATATATGCCGTTTTCTCGCGCTACTTCCAGAATAGTCTGATCTGGAGATGCTTCAACTTCTTTTTCATTAATCGTAACTAGAAATTTTTCACCCATTCTGCACTCCTTACTATTTGGAATAACTGACTGTACCTCGTTAAAGGCACAAAAGAACGAAAGGTGGAAGAGAACCTGGAAATCTAATATCATCTAAAATCGATGGGAACATACCTTATTTTTAGCTAATTTTCAAGTAATAGTAACACGATCTCAAAATTCTGAACCGTTGGTGTACTATGTGGTGCGATGGTGAATGATTGTCATGTTTTTCATATATTAGGGATTACTGTGATTTGAGTAATGCATGTTGTTTGTGATAAAGTTAATCACGAGAAAGGGGCGATATACAATGTCGACGAATGAATTGACCCGAGTCGAAAACTTTTCGTTGAGCTCTACGAGAGTTAGACCAGGATTTTTAATAAACTGTTGCTATGATTCCCGGACAGCCTCCTAGAACCTTACGGTGAATATAATACCGACTTCCGTTGAATTATTTTTTGGTTCAACCCACCATCTTCCCATTGAGTCTTGGGTGGCTTCCGACTCTTCAATATTCCAATATCTGAAAAATGGTTCGATTATGAAATCGACTGTGCCGTTTCTTTTCTGAAGCTTAGCAGAACCTCTCACGCCATAACCGTCATCCTGATCATTTTCAATGTCATCATATCCGGCAACTTGACCAAGATGACTTTTTTGTTTTCCTTTCCAGAAAATATCAAACTCGAAAGTAATTCCGAATGACCAGTCATGGATTAAAAGGAAATTTGTTTCTATACCTATGGGACTGTAAAAGTAGTTTGATTCCCGTTCATAGCCGTAGGCTCCGGTTGAACTCATCATGCCGGATGCATCATCATTTAAATATCGGTAACCGAATCCCGCATACGGTGTAATGATAATTACATATGAAAGGGAAAAATCATATCCCATGAGTCCTCTGCATTCGATCATATGGTCGTCTATGTTATCAATCGTTCCCGAATTTTTATAATCTACCTGTCCGTAGCTGTATCTTCCTTCCATTCTCAGCATAATGTTGTTGTGATATGCATACGAGCCGCCAATGCCGTACATGAAGCCCTTTTCCTGCATTACATCAGGTTCTTCATACTCGATAAACGATAGTTCGGGTTGCAGTCCCCACGAGTGCTTTTTCCATAATCCCAACACTCTATCCTGTCGCTCAATGTTTGCGATGTTCGTTTTTACATCTTTACCGGAAATGCTCTCAAGGAATATAACATCATCAGCGGGACGGATTACGATTTTACCGCTTGCGGTCATTATTTTAATTATATTAGTATTCATTTCAATGACATGTCCTTGAACAACATCTCCTCCTTTGAAATGAATTTGTTTTAGCTTGTTTTCTTGGGCTGACAGTGATGAGTTCATCAATATAACAGTGATTATAATAGAGGTGTAAACACAGATTCTCTTGACCGTCATTATTTATATCCCCCCTTTTGCAATACAATGGTAACGCATATTCAGAATTACTGGAAAATTGAAACCCTGTATCTTTCAGATGCCCCGAATGTGAGCGGTCGGACATTCGCTCTTCCCACGGAAATGAATATGGCTGAACGCCCGGAACCACATACTAAACTTAGATACCATTATTTTTAACCATTGAAAATGTCAAGAAATATTTACTATGTTTTTAAACGGTCGAGAATAGTGGTAAAAGATTTGCTTGAATTTGCTCTGGTAATAAATAGCGGTTAATGAGGTTTATAAATTGACATTTCGATAGGTTTCTGGAATCTTATTCTACACCTGCAGCAAACGAGCAAAGAGATCCGGGGGATTCAGAAAGTATTTGCAGAATCGTCAAGCACTGATGATACAAAATTACGTATAATGGAGGTGAAAGAGATGGGTATGCAGTTACGAAAAAAACAAAGAAGCGGAATGGTTGCGATGGGCACATCCATTTTGTTGATAGTCGCCATGATGCTCATATGTGTTTCCGGTGTTTATGCTGATTCATATCAGGCCTTATATCCGTGTCTTATCGATCTTCCCGGATGGGAGGGGAAAGAACCGAAAGGTGTGAAAATGGAAATGCCCGGAATGAATATGATTAATGCGACACGTGAGTACCGTCAGGGTGATAAAAAGATTAACGCAATGGTTGTCGTTGGAAATCCGGCGATGGCCAGTGCCGCTGTCCCTCAAGGTATGATGAATATGGAAACAGACGAGATGAAGATTGCCATGACAACGATACAGGGTTTCAAGGTGCATACTGTCTATAATAAGAAGGAACACTCGGGTGCGGTAACGGTAATATTACTGCCGGGTCAGGCGGGAGGCGGTGCAATTTTCACCTTTTCATTTGAAGGACTGACAGAAACAGAAGCGATGAACCTTGCTCAGACATACGACTGGAAGACGATACAGACAAAAGTACAATCATTTTGATAAGGGGAAATTGATATATTCAATGGCAGCCTCAAGTTGGCACTTTTTCAACAGTCTCGTAGGAGCTGGCCGTATGACCTCGTTTTCAATGCGTATGTTTTTGGGCTTTTTCTGGTCCGATATTGTTGCGTAAGAGTGGGACTGAGGATCATGACACACTATTGTGAACAAGCATGAATGCATTGAAACAAGAGCCTGTGATACATTACAAAGGAGTCACTTCTGTTGGAGAAAAAAGGAAATAACAATTATGAAACCTAAAATTCTGTTTATGGGGACACCGGAATTTTCAATACCGTCCCTGCAAATTCTTTTGAACAATGGTTATCCCGTTGTAGCTGTTGTTACGCAGCCTGATAGACCGAAGGGACGGGGGAAAAAATATATGCCGCCACCCGTTAAAATTGTTGCAGAGCAACATAATATTCCTGTGATACAGCCGGAAAGGGTCAGAGATCGGGAATTCATCGATACCTTCAGGAGCATCGCTCCCGATATGATCGCATTGGCAGCGTTTGGGCAGATAATTCCCGAGGAAATTCTCGGTCTGCCACCCATGGGATGCATTAATGTCCATCCTTCACTCCTTCCGAAATACAGAGGAGCGGCACCGATAAACTGGGCTTTAATTAATGGGGAAGAGAAAACAGGTGTTACAATAATGATGATGGATGAAGGCATGGATACAGGAGATATTCTGCTCCAGGAGGAGACTCCCATTGACTTCCACGAAACATATGATGATCTCCATGATCGTTTGTCACGCATGGGATCAGAACTACTCCTGAAGGCGGTCGAGGATATCATAAAAGGCACGATAAAAAGAACACCGCAGGATTCTTTACATGCCACGTACGCTCCTCGTTTGTCGAAAAAACTTGCTCACATTAACTGGGAAAGTAGTGCCGATGATATTGTAAATCTGATCAGAGGGCTTTCATCATTTCCCGGTGCATATTCATTTCTCGGAGACAAAAAACTGAAAATATTTTTTGCCGTATTGGGGAAAGCCGGAACATCAGGGGAGAAAGAGCCTGGTAAACTGGGAAAATTATTGGAAGCAGGGCTCCAGGTCACCGCAAATGACGGACATGTATATCTTCAGGAGGTACAACTCGAGGGTAAGAAAAGGATGCCGATTGATGATTTTCTGAGAGGATATCAACTATCCGAGAATGACATCCTTGAATAAATGAAAGGTACTTTATAAGATCGTCATAGTATCAATAACTTGATTCCGTATTGTTCGTATTGCAGTGTTGACCTTTTTTCCTTTGTCTCTTCATCACGATGTGGATAAGGATAGATAATTTCATTGCAATTCAGGAGCTGCTTTGTTTTAGATTGTTCTATTATTTTTTCATAGATTCATGAAATTTCAAAAACAAAAAGAAAAGAAAGATTCTCCGGAGAAATCCTTTTTATACCTGCGGTGGTTTCGACGACCATGGATCATTATCAGTATATTGTTTCTGTTGTTATCCGCGACCATACTGACTGCAGGAGGTGAGGCGACACTATTATTGGGCTTCAGGATGGGAAAGGACTCAAAAACTATTCCCGAGGGATGGGAGTATCTTACGTATCTGGGAACTGCAGAGAACACCTTATCATTAAGAAGGGAAGAGAAGGTGACAGTTCTCCATGTCACGAGCCTGAACAGTGCATCGGCTCTCTTGAAAAGGATGAATGTTGGTGATGACAGGAGAATTCGTTTGGAGAATCAACCTATCCTTGTTTGGCGCTGGAAGATTAATCGAACGGTTGGAATGGCCGTTGAAAGCAGGAAAGATAGAAATGATAGCGCAGCCAGAGTACGTGTCATCTTTGCAGAACAGGGTATGCAAGCGTTGGAGAAAAGCCCGGGTTTTGAAAAGATTATAAAGCACCTTGGTGTTACAATGCCGAATATTGAGCCTTCCGGATTCAAGATAGACTATATCTGGGGAACTCGTGCCCTAAAAGGAGAGATTATCGATTATCCGGGATCAAGAAACCATAAAATGATCGTGGTAGAAAGTGGGAATAGCAGGGCGAATCAATGGGTCTGGGAAAAACGAGACCTTGTTAAGGACTTTCACACAATATTCCGAGGCGATCCTCCAGGTCTTGCCGGAATTGTTGTCCTTACAGATACCGACCAAACAAATGAAGGAGTTGAGGCATACTATAGCAGTATCGTTCTAATGCACCAATAATATGTTAATTTTTATGTAATAGTTCTTGACCGATTATATGATTTCATATAATTTTAAAAGAAAATATGACGACCGGGTTCTGTCCGGTTCAAAGAACCAAGGTTTTTAAAGGTCATTGCAGGAGCAAAAAGGAGATATGTTATGAAGGGTAAAGAACGCTTGAATGCTTTGGAAGTAGCTCTCAATAATGAAAAGAGGGAGCGGGAATTTTATCTGAAGAATGCAAAAAGGAGTAAAAACCCACTCGGCAAAGCTATGTTCAAGCAAATTGCTGACGAGGAGCTGGAGCACTATGAGAGACTGAAGCAGCTTCACGAAAAATGGGAAAAAGAAGAAAGCTGGCCCGAAACCGTCCCACTTAAAGTGAAAGATACTATAGTTAAGGACATCCTGAAAGACACGGTAAAAAAAGTAGAAAAAATGCCACCTGGCGATGTTGACGATCTCGATGCCCTTGAAACAGCAATCGACTTTGAAGCCGAAGGAGCGATATATTATGCTCAATTACGGGATAAGGTCACCGATCCCAGGGAAAAGCAATTTTTTAATCTCCTGGCGGATATGGAACATGAACATTTTGTCTCTTTAAAAGATACGCAGGAACTTCTGACAGATCCCGCTGCATGGTACCAGAAAACAGAGCATACAAGTCTGGACGGTGGTTAATAAAAAGATCAACCAGTTAAACGTTGGAAAAGGCTCCATGGTATACGGGGCCTTTTTATTCTTCTAAGCAATTTAAATTACTTGCTCAAATGATTGTCTTGTGTTATTTTGCACAAAAACAAAAGGGTTGCAGGGTTGCAGAAGGTAACATAATCCTCAATATATCAGTTTCAGTCGAGGTGGGTTATGAAGAAAATTCAGTTATATTTTATTTTTGTTCTTGTTGTTACACTGTCATGGCACTGTGCTTTCAGGGAAAAGAAAATAACAGCTGACGACTGGTTCCAAAAAGGGGTTCAGTACGAAAAGCAAGATATCTACTCGAAAGCAATTAGCATGTATACAAACGCAATCAAGCTCGACAGACAATATGCAGATGCTTATTTTCGGAGAGGGAAGATATATTTTGCAATGCGACCGAGCGAATGTATAATAGCAATAAGAGACTTCGATAAAGTCGTTGAAATAGAACCGCTTAATGCCGATGCTTATTATGAACGGGGTTTCCTGCACGCCTATATGATGAACAACGAACAGGCACAAGCTGATATGGAAACGGCTTCCAGCCTGGGACACAAAAAAGCCAAGGAATGGCTCGATCCGTCTTTGAGAGAAAAACGGACACAGTACATTCATCTGGGTAATTATCTGCCTTCAAGAAGAGACCCCGTAGTCCTCTTTGATTTCAATCGCTCCGAAATAAAGCTTCCTTATTATAACCTCCTCGATGAAATCGGAACGGTATTAAAAGAAACACTTCCCGACATCAAAATTGTTGTCGCGGGTTATTGTGACAGCATCGGTGCTGAGAAATACAACGAAGGCCTTTCCGAACGGAGAGCAGAGGCTGTCAGTAACTATCTATCAAAAAAATACAGCATTGCTAATGATCGAATTATCATAAAGGCCTATGGTGAGGGTGGGGCTATTGCCCCCAATGAAACTGAGGAAGGTCGAGCCCAAAATAGGCGTGTTGAGATGTTGGGAATCAAAGGGCCTGAAAAGGGGTAGTAAAGAATCGTATTTTCGTATTATCGCCTTGAGATTTCAAGTAATTTCCCCTTCCCAGTTTGGTGAAGGGGGATTTTTTTTGCACAATCCACTGAAACATCGGACACTGAAGGTTAATTCCGTTCCCCCATGGTTGGGATAAACCGATCATCGTGCCGTTATGGGTTTCCGTTATTTTTGAATAAAAGTAATAACCCTTTAATATTAAAAGGTATCATTATTGAAAACGGTGTATGCTCACCGCTCGTTGCATCGTTTCCTCATTCAATGTAAAATTTTATCACCTTGC
>JAFGQS010000029.1 GCA_016935565.1 Deltaproteobacteria bacterium | reverse complement strand
GTCTGCAGATATCCCGGCAGGATATGGAACAGCAGGCATTGATCGGTGGACCCTTGAACGTTCGACTCACCTCTCAGAGCATTCACACCACCGCCGGTAACGCCCATATTTCCGAGAAGCAGCTGAATGATGCTCATCGTCCTGATATTCTGGACACCCACCGTATGCTGTGTCCATCCCATGGCATACATGATCGTTCCAGCCTTGCCGACTTCACCTGTTTTTGTATACTCTTTGTAAACTTCAACGAGCTTTTCCTTCGGTGTACCCGTAATCTTGGATACAATATCAAGGTTATACCGTGAATAGTGCTTCTTCAGAAGCTGATAAACACAGTTGGGATCCTTCAAGCTCATATCTTTCTTTACGACACCGTTCCCATCGGTCTGGAAAGACCATGACGACTTGTCATATTTTCCGTTCTTGAGACCGGAGAAAACACCTTCATTTTCACCTGGCATCTTGAATTCGGGATTTACCAGGAACGGAGCGTTGGTGTAATACTTGACGTATTTTTCCTGAATCAGATTGTTATCCAGGATGTATTTGATCATACCGCCCAGAAAAGCGATATCGGTCCCAGATCTCAGGGATGCGTAAATGTCGGCCTTTGAAGAAGTTTGCGTAAATCTCGGGTCAACGTTTATTAGCTTTGCTCCCTTTTCCATTGCTTTCGTGACATACTTGAATGAAATGGGATGATTGGAAGCCGCGTTGCTTCCCATAATTAACACACAATCACTGTATTGGATGTCGATCCAGTGATTGGTCATTGCACCGCGTCCGAACGACTCTGCCAGAGCCGCAACAGTTGCGGAGTGTCAGATACGGGCCTGGTGTTCAATGTATACCAGACCTAACCCCCGTAAAAATTTTTGATAGATGAAACACTCTTCGTTGTCCATGGCAGCACTTCCGACAGAGGCTAATCCATCCGTACGATTGACTACCTGCCCTTTCTTGTCTCTTTCAGCGAAACTCTTATCTCTGCTTTCCTTTATATTTTTGGCGATCTTATCCAGGGCCCATTCCCATGATACTTGCTTCCACTCAGTTGCATAGGGCGCCCGGTAAAGAACTTTATCCATTCGGTTTTCATTGACGGAAAGCTGATAAATAGAACCACCTTTACTGCAGAGGGATCCCCTGTTAATAGGATGATCGGGATCGCCCTCGGTGTTGATCACTTTTCCGTTTCGAGCGGATACGATAATACCGCACCCAACGGCACAATACGGGCAGATCGTCGTGGTCTCTTTCGCATATTTGATCTTCAATGGTTGAGCGTGAGCGGCCACGGGTTTCAGATTTATACCGATTCCACTTGCCATCAGCGCCGCACCGGAGATCTTTAAGAAACCTCTTCTGCTTACATCCATGACTCCATGCTCCTTTCTTATTAGTTGCAAAACATCCAACTATTCTCCTTTCCAAGCATGGGAGGCATAGCCGTTTCCAGCAATACCCATAGTCCACCCCTCATAGACTGACTCTTTAGAGGAAGTGAATCGGAGAATTTCCTTGAACCAAAAGACGAGTATATAAGGTTATAAATCCGTGCTTTATGATAACATTAACAAAAAATCGGAAATTACCTTCACCTGCCTTTTCCACAATTGGTTGTCTATATAAACTATGTCGCTGAGTGTCAAGATTTTTTATAGATATTTTGCAATAAATCCATTTACATATGCCACTTGTGACATATGAATTTTCGTTGTCATTTTTCCTCTATCCTCACCATAATATACAGCATTCTAGACCGTAATCCATGCTTTTTACATTCTCTTTTAGCAGACAAGCGGCACGCATAACGCTCAATAACTATCAATTGGAATATAAATCTTGAAAGTTATTCCTAAAAGTGATAGCAATATCAGCATTATGAAGTTGTTAACAATTATTACCGTAAAATTTTCATAAGTTTTGGTCTTAACGGGGGTCATTAAAATTAAAATTCAATATAAAATATGGCTTGAAAAAGACGGGCGGGTTCTGTTCGGTCATGGGCGTGGAGCTTTGCTCAGGGCAATTGAAGAGTGTCAGAGCCTGAACGCCGCGGCAAAGAAACTGAACATGTCCTATCGGGCTGCATGGGGCAGATTAAAAGCTTCCGAGGATCGCATGGGCTGTAAACTGGTAGAGCATCAGCAGGGCAAACGAATGCATCTGACAGCGTGAGCTAAAGAGCTCATTGATCAGTTCGATCAACTGGAAAAAAAAATAAATCGTATCCTGAACGAAACGCGAGTCGACTTCTCATCAGCGACGGATGCGGAAGGCAATCCCTGCATTTTACAAGAAAAACCTGAATAACCCTTCCCAAACCCCCCATTTGAGGATCTCTTCAGCGACCCAAAATTGTGCCACCTTTAGATCAATATTATTTTAAAAGACACATCCTTAATCGGCGGTTCACGTGAAATTGATCTTCCGACGGGAGAACTGATACCAAGGATTTATTAAGGTGAAGATTTATCAGTTATCGACACTCAGGATTTTTCCAAGCGAGACATGCTATACAATTCATATATTGAAGTTTGCCGTGTTACGTACAAGTGGCAACTGTC
>JAFGQS010000179.1 GCA_016935565.1 Deltaproteobacteria bacterium | reverse complement strand
CAGGGAACTGGGTGACAAATACCGGCCGGCACCGTTGCTTGTCCAGCTCGTGAGGGCAGGAAGATACGGCAGGAAGACCGGTAAGGGTGTTTACGATTATACCAAGAAGAACTGATAATTATCGTTGAAAGAATTCAACCGGGTAACGTTTGTTACAACAATCCAAGGTGTTACGTGAATACTTGTGTGTCTGTTCAAGTGAATCAGAAATATTAAAAAGGAGGAATCACATGTCAGGAAAAATTTACCAGCCGGGAGAGAGTTATCACTATCAATTAACTATAACAAAATTGCTCATGACACCACTTGCTTATTCGCCAAATCAGGAAATCGTCTATAGGGACAAATTCAGGTACACGTATAAGGATTTCAACATTCGGATTCACAAGCTGGCTAATGCTCTTGCGGGGTTGGGGGTAAAAGAAGGCGATACGGTCTGTGTCTTTGACTACGACAGCCACCGCTATCTGGAATGCTTCTTTGCCGTTCCAATGATGGGGGCGGTACTTCATACGATGAACTGGCGGCTTTCGCCGGATCAGATTCTATACACGATGAACCATGCAGAAGATGACATCGTGCTGATCAATTCGGATTTCCTTCCCATATTGGAAGAGATCTGGGACAAGCTGGAGACAGTTAAGAAAGTAGTGGTCCTCTATGAAGATGGAATGGTAGAAACGAAACTGAAGATCGATGCCGTTTACGAAGACATGGTTGAAGCGGCGGCTGATTTCTACGATTTCCCCGACCTGGACGAAAACACACGGGCGACAACCTTTTACACGACGGGGACCACCGGCGCTCCCAAGGGCGTGTTTTTTTCGCACCGGCAGCTCGTCATCCATGCCATGAGCACGGCAATGATGGTCGGATCGTATGATTCTCCCTGCCGTTTCAGATCATCAGATGTTTACATGCCGATCACCCCCATGTTTCACGTGCATGCCTGGGGGATTCCTTACTTGGCGGTCCTCCTGGGATGCAAACAGGTCTATCCCGGCAAATACGAGCCGGAGATGCTGCTGAAACTCATTCTTACGGAAAAAGTCACCTTTTCACACTGCGTGCCAACAATCCTGCATATGCTGGTGAGCAGTCCCGTGGTGAAAAAAATTGATCTCAGCAACTGGAAAGTTGTCATCGGCGGGGCCGCTTTTTCAAAGGGATTGGCGAAGGCCACATGGGATCTGGGAATCAAGGCAATAACCGGTTATGGTATGTCGGAGACCTGTCCCGTCCTGACGATTGCCAATCTGAAGGAGGATATGCTTGGCTTGGACAACGACCGGATCACCGACGTTATCATTAAGACCGGTCTTCCCATTCCACTTGCGGAACTGGCCATCATGGGTCCGGACGGGAAGCTCCTGCCCCACGACGGTGAGACGACGGGCGAGCTGGTAGCGCGAACCCCTTGGCTCACGGCAAGCTACTTCAAGGATGAAGAGCGCGCCAAGGATCTCTGGCACGACGGCTGGCTTCACACAGGCGATGTGGCATACGTGGACACGGAAGGCTACTTCAAGATTACCGACCGGCTCAAGGACGTGATCAAGACAGGTGGCGAATGGATTTCGTCACTTGAACTTGAGAACCTGGTCAGTCAGCACCAGGCCGTTTCCGAAGCAGCCGCCATCGGCATTCCCGACGTGAAGTGGGGAGAGCGGCCGATGATCGCCGTCGTGTTGAAACCGGAATTCAAGGATGCGGTTACCAACGACGAGATGAAGTCATTCATGATGAAATTTGTCGACGACGGGAGAATTCCGAAATACGGACTTCCCGACCGGTTTGAATTTGTCGATGCCATTCCCAAAACCAGTGTCGGTAAAATCAATAAAATCGCACTGAGGGAACGGTTTGGCAAATAGAATATCTTCGCATCACTCACGGAAAGCGGACACTCGGTGTCCGCTTATCCCAATCTTTTTTTGAGACGAGGAGTGCTGTTCCCCGAGCATACGAGACGATAGGATTCGACGATCAATGTTCTCATTTGGAACATGGAACAAAAGAGCGGTGAGGATACGATGTTCGATCAGAGGGGAGATGACAAGACAAAACCTCCCAACAGGGAGGTTTTGTCTTGTGTGACTGCCGGGACCTTGTCGGCTCACATAAAGACGGATGAAAATACCGGACGTACTACTCCTTGAAAATCGCACCGGTGCTTGCCGATGTGACAAATTGTGAATATCGGGCCAGGTATCCCGTTTTGATTGTTGGTTCTTTCGGTTGGAATGTCTTTTTTCTCCTGGTAAGCTCCTTTTTCGTAACCTTCAACTCGATCTTCTTTTTCTGAATATCAATCATGATTGTGTCCCCTTCTTGAATCAAGCCGATCGGTCCACCCTCGGCTGCTTCAGGTGATATGTGCCCGATCGCGGCCCCCCGGGTTCCTCCGCTGAACCGCCCGTCTGTTAAAAGTGCGACGGAGGTGTCGAGACCCATGCCGACGATTGCCGATGTAGGAGCGAGCATTTCACGCATCCCGGGTCCCCCCTTTGGGCCTTCATATCGAATTACAACGACATCGCCGGGATGAATTTTGCCTCCTAAAATGGCCGCAATGGCATCTTCTTCCGAGTCAAAGACGCGGGCACGACCTTCATTGACCATCATATCGGGAGACACGGCTGATTGTTTGACCACGCCGCCGTCGGGAGCAAGATTTCCCCTCAATATGGCTATGCCGCCTTCTTTGCTGTAAGGGTCTTCAACAGAGCGTATCACATCACGCCTATTGACGGTGACACCTTTCAGGTTATCCCTTACCGTCTTTCCGGTAACCGTTAGAGAATCAAGGTGAATTGTACCGATTGTGCTGATTTCCTTCATGACACTCTGGATCCCGCCGGCCTGATGGAGATCTTCCAAGTGATGGGGACCTGCAGGACTGAGATAGCAGATGTTCGGCGTTTTTTCGCTGATTTCATTAAACAGGTCAAGATCCAGCGTAATTCCGGCTTCATGGGCAATGGCGGGAATATGGAGGACAGTATTGGTGGAACAACCGAGAGCCATATCAACGGCAATTGCATTTTTGAAGGCATCCAGGGTGGCAATATCTCGCGGTCGGATATCCTTATTTACGAGACTCATGATCTGCATACCCGCTTTTTTTGCCAGACGTCTGCGTGCAGCGTCGATAGCGGGAATAGTTCCGTTCCCCGGCAGACCGAGTCCGAGGGCTTCCGTTACGCAATTCATGGAGTTTGCCGTAAACATTCCGGAACATGAACCGCAGCCCGGGCAGGCACAATCCTCCAGTGCCTTCAATTCTTTCTGTGTTATTTTGCCGGATTTTACTTTCCCAACCCCCTCGAAGACACTGATCAGATCCACCATTTTCCCGTCGCGGGTGCCGGCCAGCATAGGGCCTCCGCTGACGACGATGGTGGGGATATTTAAGCGGAGAGCTGCCATAAGCATTCCGGGTACGATCTTGTCGCAATTGGTGATCATCATCAGTCCGTCAAAGGGGTGGGCAGTTGCCATTATTTCAATTGAATCGGCGATGAGTTCCCTGCTCGCCAGGGAATATTTCATTCCCGTATGACCCATTGCAATACCATCACATACTCCGATTACAGGAAATGTTACCGGCGTGCCCCCTGCCATACGAATGCCTGCCTTGGCATCTTCTGCAATTATATCGAGGTGGACATGGCCGGGAATGATCTCGTTTGCCGAGTTTACCACACCGATCATGGGCCTTGAAAGTTCCTCGTCGTTATATCCCATTGCCTTAAATAATGATCGATGGGGTGCTCGCTCCAGTCCCTTTTTCATCAGGTCGCTTCGCATTAATGCCTCCTCATTTTGTATGCGTTAAGCGGTCAGTATTAAGCCATCGGCAAGACAAAGAGAAATAGCCTTTTTGTTTTAGCTGAGAGCTGATGGCCGATTGCTGACGGCTTTCCTTATTTCTTCCTTCGTTCCGGTCTGAGTGAACGGAGCACGGTGCCGGCCTGCCACATCTCCATGTTCCTCATTTCCTCAAGCTCCTTGGTCAGTCTTTCCCGGTAATCGGGTGCACTGTTGGCTTCGAGCACAATTGCCGTTTCCTTGCCGGTGGCGACCCGTTCGTATAATTCTTCAAAGACGGGAGCGACGGCGTCTCTGAATCTTCCTTTCCAGTCGAGAGCACCCCGCTGTGCAGTGGTGCTGCAGTTTGCGTACATCCAGTCCATGCCGTTTTCAGCAACGAGACCGATGAGACTCTGGGTCAACTCTTCCACCGTTTCGTTGAAGGCCTCACTGGGTGTGTGACCATGTTTTCTTAAAATATTATACTGGGCTTCCATGATACCCGCAAGGGCTCCCATGAGAACACCACGCTCACCGGTCAGGTCGCTGAAGACCTCCTTTTCAAAGGTTGTCGGGAAAAGGTATCCCGAGCCGATGGCAATGCCTAATGCAATTGTCCTCTCCCGCGCCCGACCCGTGTAATCTTGAAACACAGCCATGCTGGAATTGATCCCGCTCCCCGCCAGGAAATTGGTGCGAACAGTACGTCCTGATCCCTTGGGAGCAACGAGAATAACGTCTACGTTATCCGGCGGGACAACCCCGGTGAGGTCTTTGTAGGTAATAGAAAAACCATGGGAAAAGTAAAGAGCATCTCCATCTTTCAGATGGGATTTGATTACCGGCCACATATCTTTCTGGCCCGCATCGGAGAGGAGGTACTCGAGGATGGTTCCCCGTTCGGCCGCTTCCTCTAACGGGAAAAGAGTTTCACCCGGTACGAAGCCGTCAGTTACCGCTTTTTCCCATGATGCCCCTCCTTCACGCTGTCCCACAATAACTCTGATACCGTTATCTTTCATGTTAAGGGCCTGTCCCGGACCCTGGACGCCGTATCCGAGGACCGCTACCGTCTCGTCTTTTAACACTTCATGAGCCTTGGACAAGGGAAACTCCTCGGAAGTGATGACTTCTTCCGTAATGCCGCCAATGGTTATTTCTGCCATATTTTCACTCCTTTTGTTGATTATTCTAGAGAGCTACGATTCCTGATCTGCTCATGTCTTCCAATCCGAGCGGTCCAAAACGAGTCAATGCCTGATCAATTTCGTTCCCGGTTCCGGTCACCTCGACGGTACATGAGTCAGATTTCTTGGTAATCACCCTGCAATTTAATTCCTCTATTGCCTTTTCCACTTCTTCCTTGGTTTCTTGTGTGAGTTTGATCCGAATCAATGCCATTTCCCGTTGACCATATTTTGTTTCCCGTACGTGAGAGACCTGAAGGACATCGACCAGTTTTTTAAGTTGATTCTGAATTTTTGTAGCAGTTCTTGAATCACCCGTGGTAACGATATTAATTTTCGTAACATCAGGGTTCATTGTAATATTTGCGGTTATGCTTTCAATATTGAAGCCCCGTCCGCTGAAGGTCCCGGCTATCCGGGCGAGCACATCCGGTTTATTATTAACTACCAGTTGTATCGTATGTTTTTTTACCTCCATAACTCTCTGTTCCTTTCTTGCCTATTAATTTATGCTCTATTATTTTCCAAGATCCATATCACTGATAGGAGAACCCGGTTTCACCATGGGATAGACGCCTTCTTGGGGGTCAACGGCAAAATCCATCACAACGGGACCGGGTATGTTTAAGGCCTCTTCAATCAACGGTATCACTTCCTCCGGTTTTGTTGCCCTCAAACCGACTGCTCCGTATGCTTCCGCCAGCCTGACAAAATCCGGAATCTGACTTATGTTGGTATGAGAGTATCTCTCTCCGTAAAAGATTTCCTGCCACTGTCGAACCATTCCGAGAAATCCATTGTTAAGAATTGCAACCTTCACAGGGATATTGTAATTGACAACGGTTGCTAGTTCTTGGATATTCATCTGTATGCTTCCATCTCCCGCGATGTCAATAACAGTCTTATCCGGTCTTGCAACTTGTGCTCCGATTGCAGCGGGAAATCCATATCCCATGGTTCCCAATCCTCCGGAGGAAAGGAACGTATTCGGCTGGTTGAAGAGGTAGAACTGTGCCGCCCACATCTGGTTTTGCCCCACTTCCGTAGTGATAATGGCATCGCCCTTTGTAAGTTTGTACAACATTTCAATGACGTACTGCGGTTTTATTTTTTCACCTTCCCGGTGGTAGGATAAGGGAGCATATTCTTTCCATTGGCGTATTTGCTCAAGCCACTTTCTCCTATCATCCTCAGGGATGGTAAAATGATTCTGGTGGAGCATTTTGTTGAGCTGCTGAAGGGCGGATCTGCTATCGCTTATGATCGGCAGATCAACGAGAACGTTTTTGTTGATAGATGCCGCATCGATGTCAATGTGAATAATCTTTGCATTCGGAGCAAATTCATCGAGTTTCCCCGTTACCCGATCATCAAACCGTGCACCTATAGTCAGCAGAAGGTCACAATGTGTTATTGCCATGTTTGCATAATAGGTGCCATGCATTCCGGGCATACCCAGTGACAATGAATCGGTTCCGGGGAATGCTCCGATACCCATAAGTGTATGTGTGACCGGAATCTGCACCTTATCGACGAACTTTCTCAATTCATCCGATGCTTTACCGAGAATAACGCCCCCTCCCACCATAATAACCGGTTTCTTGGCCTGCTTGATCATCTGCAGGGTCTCGTTTAATGCCTCAAGATTTGGAATATAGATAGGATCATGGTAAGCCGACTTCAGAGGGCCCGATTCCTGGTATTCGGTTTCGGCCTGTGACACATCCTTGGGCAGGTCCACGAGTACCGGACCCGGCCGTCCTGACCTGGCAATAAACAAAGCTTCTTTTACGGTCCGTGCAAGATCTTCGACTTTCCGGACAATAAAATTGTGTTTGGTGCATGGTCGTGTAATACCGGTAATATCTGCTTCCTGAAAGGCATCCGAACCAATAAGCGCTGTGGGCACTTGTCCGGTAAATACCACGATAGGAATAGAATCCATATATGCGGTTACGATGCCTGTTACGGTATTTGTTGCTCCTGGGCCGGAGGTCACAAGGCACACACCGACGTTACCCGATGCTCTCGCGTATCCGTCAGCGGCGTGAGCTGCGGCCTGCTCATGTCGAACAAGAATATGCTTGAATTGGGTCTTATAGATTTCGTCATAGATGTCCAGAACCACACCGCCGGGGTAACCAAAAATGGTATCAACACCCTCCTCGGCCAAGGCTTTTAATAGAATTTCTGCTCCCTTTAACTTCATGAATGCCTCCTTATCGCATTGTCAATTTTTTACATATAGTGATTATTATCAAAAAAAAACCGTTACCTTGGCGGGTAACGGTTTTTTTCTATCCATGTATTCAGGATTACACCATCACCACGCCTCCTTATGGAAGGAGATAATTATGTTAATTATTACAATAATATTCCGAATGGTGGAGATGGGTATGTTCATATATGCTTTCCTGTTCCCTTTGGAATTTTTAACAACTAGCAAGTCCGGGGATTCTTGTCAAGAGGATATTTGATATTTGTCTTTATATATCATTATTGTTCCTGTGTGACAAAGCTATGACTCCGGTTCTTGCGATTTCTTGAACGCCCAAGGGTTTAAAGAAATTGAAAGCCGTTTCCGTTTCTTCCTTGCTGCCGACAATTTCCAGAATGCAGTAGTCAGCTTTCAAGAAAATAACCTTACAACCGAACATTTCAACAGCTTTCATGACATCGGCTCTAACTTTCTTTTTGATGCTGATTCCGATCAAGATCATTTCTCTTTGGACTGATTTTGTTCGCTTCAACTCGATGACTTCAATAACATCAACCAACTTGTCCAGTTGTTTTTTAATTTTTTCCTTGAATGATAAATCTGCTTTACTTACAAGCGTAATTCTCGATACCTGAGGATCAATTGTCTCTGCCACACAGAGGCTTTCGATGTTGTAACCCTGTCTGCCGAATACTCCCGAGACGCGGGAAAGTACTCCCGGTCTGTTACTAACGAGCAATGAAATCACATGTTCTTCAGCTTCCATATTTTCACACCTTTCTCATCTTTGATGTCTTCAACCTGGTGCAAGAAATTCATCAATTGGATTTCTCAAATTTAT
>JAFGQS010000178.1 GCA_016935565.1 Deltaproteobacteria bacterium | reverse complement strand
GATCCTTTTCAATTTCGTAAACGGAAGACCACTATCTCATGTAAAATACATCATAGACGGAGTGTAATAATGACCACCCCTCAATTACTTAGCTTGCCTTACTGGGGATTTTAGATTGCGGACATTTACCGACCATGCTATTGGTTCGTGAGATAAAAAGGTTTTTATTTTCTACAAGACCTCTGTCGTACTGCATGCAATTGCTTCTTTCGATTACTGTCATTAAACTGATTATGTCGATACGGGTAAGTCATCAGAGGTGAGGGAATAGTCGTGTCTATGAAAGCGAGCTCTACCAGGGGATATATTTGTGTTATGGGTGCAGCCGTCATGTGGGCCTCTTCTGGAACTGCCGGTAAGGCTCTCTTCCAGGCCGGTATTACACCTTTCGAACTTGTTCAGATTCGCGTCACCTTTTCAGCGGTTCTTCTGGCTATTACTTTTATTCTGTTTGGACGACGTTTTTTCACTATCCGTTTGAGAGATGTTGCCTACTTTGCCTTTCTCGGTGGTGTTGCAATGGCACTCGTCCAGCTATCGTATTTTTTAGCCATCAGCAAAATCCAGGTAGCCGCAGCTATCCTCCTTGAGTACCTGGCACCCATAATTGTTGCAGTCTATTCAATGTGCTTCTGGAATGAACAGGTGACAACAGCAAAACTTTTTGCACTGTTCCTGGCAATTGCGGGCTGTTATCTCGTTGCGGGAGGATATAACATGGAGCTCCTCCATATGAATCGTCTGGGTATCTTCTGGGGACTTATCGCTGCAATCTCCTTTGCCTCATATACACTCCTCGGAGAACGGGGAATGCATCGCTATCGTCCCTGGACAGTAATCTTTTACGCATTTCTATTTGCGGCTCTTTCACTTAACATTATCCATAAGCCGCTTCACTACCTGCATGTGAGCTATGATGCAGAACAATGGTGGTGTCTTCTCTACATCGTTATCATAGGAACGATTCTTCCCTTCGGCCTTTACTTCATCGGCGTGAATCACATTCGGTCCACCCGTACGATGATCACAGCAACACTGGAACCCATCTCTGCAGCATTCATGGCCTTTTTTCTACTGGGAGAAGTTCTGGAGCCTTTACAAATTACAGGAGGTCTTTCCGTTGTTGCAGCTATTGTGCTACTGCAACTGCAAAAAGAACATGATGAGATGGCACCGGAGTTGATCCGCCAGAAGGGAAAGACTGAAAACTGATTGCTGATCGTGGCAGGCTTTATTTACTACTTTATTCTTGACACACAAACACCTCTTTCTTATACTCACCCATTCGAAAAAGTGTTTTGACCGTATCAATGGCAAAAAAATGTTTTCTTACGGCTTCTTACAGGAGGACTGAGATTACAGTCGCTACGAGCCGGCAAACAACAAGGAAGTCTCAAACAATTACAAAAAGGAGTGGGTAAGATGAAAATTACGAAGTACGTAGTAATGGTCGGTATTCTGTTGTGTGTATTCATGCCATTTAATGTAATGGCGGCGAAACCGGTTGTGATCGGTCTTCAGGGTCCAATCACGGGGCCATGGGCGTACGAAGGCCAGATGGCAAAACAGTCATGCGAAATTGCGGCTCAGTTGATTAATCAGAAAGGGGGCATTCTGGGAGGTCGCATGATAGAAGTCAGGGTGGTTGACGATGCCGGTGAACCCAAAACAGGTGCCCTGGCAGCTCAGAAACTGGTCGGGCAGAAAGATGTCGTTGCTTCCGTTTCCACCTATGGATCGTCCGTCTGCGAACCTGCATCGAACATTTATGAGAAATACAAGAAAGTTAATATCGGTTACGGCGTCACGGCTGTGCGACTGACCCAGAGGAACTTCAAATACTTCTTCCGCACCTGCGGCCGCGACGATTCGCAGGGTAAGTTCTTTGCAGATGCTGTTCCCGCGAAATTCAGCGCAAAGAAAATAGCCATTATGCACGATAACACGGCTTTCGGCAAAGGTCTCGCAGAGGATACCAAACGGGCACTGAAGTCCATGATCGACGCGGGGAAAGTTCAGATTGTCTATTATGATGCCATAACCCCCGGTGAAAAGGACTTTCATGTCCCGTTGACGAATTTGCGCGAAACCAAACCGGATGTGTGGTACTTCACCGGCTACTATGCTGAAGCGGCTCTCTTAATCAGTCAGGCCCGGGATATTGGAATTACCTGCCCCTTTGTAGGGGGAAATGCGGCCATTAATGATGAATTCGTCAAGATCGCCGGTCTGAATATAGCGAAGGGCTGCTATATGACGAACGAACCGCTGCCGGGTGATCTTCCCTACCCCGAAGCCAAAGAATTCTTGAAGGCATACAAGGACAAATACGGTGAGATTCCTTCAAGTCCCTGGCCGATCTACGCAGCCGATGCCCTGAATATTATTGCATATGCCGTTGATAAAACCGGATCAACAAAATCGAGTGTTCTTGCAAATTATTTAAGAGATAAGGTTAATGGTGTCCCCGGTATAACGGGTCCCATCGGATTCACCAAACTGGGTGATCGTGAGGGAGTACCGTTTTATCTTTACGTCGTGAACGACGAGGGAAAGATCGTCATTTCTCAATAATCTCACCTAAATCGAAGGGCTTGTACATTAAGGGATTCAGGACTACCTGAATCCCTTAATACCTGTGTGCGTCAGTATAACAGGTTCTTTGTTATATAAGATGAACTACCGAAAACGGTCTTGGAAACGAAGAAAAACAATGGAAGTATTTTTAGAACAACTCATAAATGGTCTGACAATCGGCTCCTTTTATGCCCTGATAGCCTTGGGGTATTCCATGGTCTACGGCATATTGAAATTAATTAATTTCGCCCATGGAGATTTTTTCGCGCTTGGTTCGTACATCGGATATACCGTTCTCGTTTTTGGTTCCGCTTTTATAACGTCACATTTCGGTTTGTGGGGTGGCATGATCGCGGCGATGCTGGTAGCCGCATTCTGTGTTGCCTTTGTCGGCGTTGTGGTCGAGCGGGCAGCATACCGCCCGATATATCCTGCCGGGCGTTTGCCCGCCGTCGTATCGGCTCTCGGGGCATCGATCTTCATTCAAAATACCATCATGGTCATCTGGGGTCCGCGATATCAGGCTTACCCGGCATCGCTGATACCAAACATCCATATCCAGCTGGGAAATATCCATATCACGCTTCTCCAGATTGTCATTCTTGTCCTGTCCTTTTTTCTTCTGGGTATACTGTACTGGGTGATTCAGAAGACCACATTCGGCGCAGCTATCAGAGCAACGGCACTTGACAAAGATACGGCGTCGCTCATGGGAATTAACTTTAACCGGGTTATATTTTTTATATTCACTCTCGGACCTGCCCTTGGTGCCATGACGGGTGTTATGGTCGGTATGTACTATCGTCAAATCAGTTTTACCATGGGCTGGAACTATGGTCTCAAGGCCTTTACGGCAACCATATTGGGAGGAATCGGCAATCTGCCCGGAGCAATGTTCGGCGGTTTGATTCTCGGTGTTCTGGAAATGTTTGGTGCTGCCTATATATCTGCGGCATGGAAGGATGTTTTTGTATTTTTAATTTTAATCCTGGTTTTAATCTTTCGTCCGACGGGACTGTTTGGGGAAAAAGTAGCGGAAAAAGTATAACCTCATGAAATACAGCAAAACTCTAAATTATAACGGTTTTTTCGGTTCCCGTCATAGTGCCTTAATCATTGTACTCGGTATTTTCTTTATCTATCCTTTCATCGCCAGCAATTATTATATTGACGTAGCATTTTTCTTCGGTATCTATGCACTCTTGGGCCTCAGTCTTAATATTGTTCTGGGAGAAGTCGGTCTCTTTGACCTGGGTCACGCCGGGTTTTATGCAATCGGAGCCTATACAACGGCTATTCTCAACACCAAATTCGGTATCCCCATACTTATCTTGATTCCCGTGAGCGCAGTGGCTGCTGCCCTTTTTGCATATATCGTGTGCTCTCCCATAATCCACCTGCGAGGAGACTATCTCTGCATCGTGACAATCGGTATGGGTGAAATCGTGCGCATTGCTCTGATTAACAACCCCTTCGATCTGACGGGAGGACCCAATGGCGTCTTTGGCATTGATTTTCCAAGCCTCGGCGGCCCTTTTGTTATCGATTCCTCAATCGAATATTATTTTCTAATATGGGGCGTCGTGGGACTGAGCATAGTCGGGCTTATACGATTACAGAACTCACGAATCGGGCGGGCATGGAACTGTATTCGCGAGGATGAAGTTGCTGCCGGGACAAGCGGGATCAATGTCAGATTCTACAAGCTCCTTGCCTTTGTCATTGGAGCCGCCCTTGCAGGGGTGGCAGGCAACATTTACGCCAGCAAGCTCATGTGCGTGTCGCCGGAGAGCTTCACCTTCTGGGAGTCATGCCTCATGTTCTGCATCGTCCTCATCGGCGGCATGGGTTCAATTCCCGGTGTCATTATCGGAGCGGGGTTTATAAGCCTTTTTCCTGAAATCTTTCGGCCTTTTGCAATGTATCGTATGCTCGTTTTTGGAACCGTCATGATTCTTATGATGATGTTCCGACCGGGCGGGGCATGGCCGCGAAAAAGAGGAGGTGTAGAGTTTACATCCCTCCTGACAAGAATGAGGGAAAAAGATGCCTGACACAAACAAAACCCTTCTGGTGACTCGAAAGCTCACCAAGATTTTTGGCGGCCTGACGGCTGTGAACAACTTTGATCTGGATGTTCACCGTGGGAAGATATTCAGTCTCATCGGGCCCAACGGAGCGGGGAAAACAACCGTATTCAATGTCGTAACGGGCATCTATAAACCGGAAGGCGGTAACGTTATCTTCAAAGACAACGATATTTCGGGGCGGAAACCTCATGAGATCGTTTCTTACGGAATTGCACGCACCTTTCAGAATATTCGTCTTTTCTCTAATATGACGTGCATGGAAAATATCATGTCCGGACAACACTGCCGGGCCACATCGGGAATGTGGGCTTCGATTTTCAGGACATCACATCAAAAAAATGAAGAAGCGAATATTCGAACAGTAGCTGAATCCCGAATTCGCCAGGTGGGACTCTGGGAATTTCGCGATGAACTGGCGAAAAATATTGCATACGGAAGTCAGCGAATGATTGAGATAGCCCGTGCACTTGCTACAAATCCAACGCTCCTTGTCCTTGATGAACCAAGCAGCGGATTGAATTCCAAAGAAACGGAAGACCTGATGGAATTCCTGACAGGTCTGATCAAAGAAGAAGATATAACAATCCTGCTCATCGAACACGACATGAATGTGGTAATGGGTATTTCAGACTGGGTTGTCGTCATGGATGAAGGGAAGAAGATTGCTGAAGGACATCCGGAAGATATTTATCACAATCCCCGGGTTATTGAAGCCTATCTGGGAAGTGAGGAACCGAGGTAATAGAGGAACCTGAATATGGCACCATTGCTCGTCGTTGAAGATCTCTATATATCGTACGGTGCGATAGAAGCACTGAAGGGAATTTCTCTTTATCTTGACGAAGGAGAAATCGCGTGCGTCCTCGGGGCTAACGGTGCTGGAAAATCAACGCTCCTCCAGGCAATATCCGGTATCGTCCCGATCAGAAAGGGAACGATAACATTGCAAACTGATGTCCTGAATAATGTTCCGCCTTACGAAATCGTTCGAAAAGGTGTTTCGCAGGCACCGGAAGGAAGAAAGGTATTTTCCACGCTCACTGTGGAAGAAAACCTGAACCTCGGTGCCTATACCAGGAAAAAGAAGACAGATGAAGTCACCGAAGCCAAAGAGCGTGTCTTTACGCTCTTTCCCATCCTCAAAAATCGACGGAAACAACTGGCAGGAACATTATCGGGAGGAGAACAGCAGATGCTCGCCATAGGACGCGCCCTGATGAGCACTCCCCGGCTCCTTCTCCTTGACGAACCCTCTCTCGGCCTGGCTCCCATCCTGGTAAACCAGATATTTACGATTATTCGGGAAATCAACGAGCAGGGCACTTCCATCCTGCTGGTAGAACAGAATGCCCACAAGGCGCTTGGCATAGCCCAGAAGGGGTATGTCCTTGAAAATGGGTTGGTTGCGACGAGCGGCTCCGCTTCGGAATTACAATCAAATCAGAAAATCCAGGAAGCATATCTCGGCGGATCGGCACTGAAAAACAATAAATAAGGCAATCATTGACAGATATTCATCAATCATACATGGTCCGGCACAAAACCCCACCTTCCCTGTTGATTATCTCTCAAGGGTCTGTTGCCCAAATCCTCTCTAACTCCCCTTTAAAAAAAGGGGAGAGCTTCATAGTTTTCCCCTTTGTGGAAGGGAAGGATCTTATTACTTTCTCTCTTTTCTAAAGGGAGAATAAAATCTGAAAAATTATCTCCCTTGTTGTCATGCATTGCATAACATGATATGAAAATGTTTACTGATTATGCCAAAGAGAACACGCTTAACTACCATCGGCTAAAGCCGATGGATTGAGGGATCAAGGAAACCCTTATCTTTATTACACTCGAACCCTGGAATCCTTGAACCCTTGCGACACAAGAGGTCGAACTGAAGTCTACGCCTGAAGGCGAGGGGGTTTACCCAATCCCCGAGTGGGACAATAAACCCCTTGTGTCTGTGCTATGGCAAGAAATCTTGAATGGAAATATAAGCAGTTATGTATGACAACCACAACAGAATGATTAATTACCTGAGAGTCTCGGTAACCGACAGGTGTAACCTCCGGTGTATCTACTGTATGCCGAAAGAGGGTCTATCTCTCCTGGGACACGCGGATATTCTCAGTTACGAAGAGATATTACGAATTGTCACCATTGCCGTAAAAACAGGAATCGTCAAGGTTCGATTAACCGGTGGGGAACCTCTTGTCAGGCGGGGTCTCGTCGAGTTTGTCTCATCTCTTAATAAAATTGAAGGCTTGAAGGATATCACCCTCACTACGAATGGAATTCTCCTGGAAAATTATGCCGAACCATTGTTTCAGGCAGGTATCCGGCGGATCAATGTCAGCCTCGATTCTCTCAATGTCGAGAAATACAAAAGCATCACCAGGCTGGGCGATCTGTTGAGTGTTATCCGTGGGATTAAAAAGGCTGAATGTGTCGGATTTTCACCAATCAAGATCAATGTCGTCGCCATCAAGGGTTTCAACGATGACGAAATTCTCGACTTTGCAAAACTAACGGTACATAAACCATACCAGGTAAGATTTATCGAATACATGCCTATCGGAGACGTGGCTTCTGAAAACGGATTCGAATATCTCTCCAATGATATTGTCAAGAAGATAATCAACAATTACAGTACCCTTGAACGCACCGACGGTTACAGAGGGAAAGCCGATGGGCCTGCGCAGGTATACAGAATGAAAGGAGCTGTGGGAGAAATCGGACTCATCAGTTCCATGAGCCACCAGTTTTGTAATTCCTGCAACAGGCTTCGCCTCACGGCGGACGGCCATCTCAGAGCATGCCTTCTTTCAGATGATGAGGTGGACTTGAAATCCATGCTTCGATCAGGATGCAGCAATTCAGATCTTGAAAGCCTGATAAAGAAAGTAATTCTTGATAAACCCAAAATTGCCGCTCTTCATTGCTATGAAAGCCAGAGAAAAAAATGTGTCAGGAACATGTCTGTAATCGGGGGATAGTTATGTGATACTGTTTTCCTTACATAATCATGATAAACTTTCATATCTTGCACTGTGAACCCTTAACATACGCTGTCGAATGACCGTAACGCAAAGCCATGGTTTTTAACGATAAAACAGTCAAAGCTTACGAACAATGGCTTAAATCACCGATCGGCTATTATATCGATGTGAGAAGGAAAAAACTCGTTCTCGATCTCTTAGCCCCGATGGAAGGGGAACGGTTGCTCGATGTGGGCTGTAAAACGGGAAACTATATGCTCTTCTTCAGGAGAGAGGGGTGTGACGTAACCGGTCTCGATTCTTCTCCTTCCATGCTCTCAATGGCCAGGAATAAGCTGGGCCACAGGGCTGATTTTCATGTGGGAAATCCTGAAGATCTGCCGTTTTCAGATGATGAGTTTGACATAGTTACACTGATCACGTGTCTCGACTTTGCCGATAATTCTCAAAAGGCTCTGGAAGAAGCCATCAGAGTATCACGAAAAAGTGTATTTGTCGGATTTCTGAACAAATATTCTTTTGGTGCGGAATTGAGCACAATCAAGGAAATATTTGATGTATCACCACACAGCTTCAGTATCTGGGAAATGAAACAAAAGATCAAAGCCATGCTCCCGTCAGTATCGCTCAGGTGGGGCAGTGTAATCTTTCTTCCGTCTGGATGGTATTCCTTTGCCAGAAATGTTGAAGAATGTATTCCTTCCATGAACAATCCCTTCGGATCATTTGTGGGATTGACTTTTTCCGTGGTTTATACCCAAAGAACGCTCATGGACCCGGTTGAAAGTTCATTAAACGTCGGTGTCACGGGGGGGCAACATATTCCCGGGACTGCGAAGGAAATGAAACAATGATAAGAGAGGCTCTGTTATACGAAAAAATGAGGGGTAATGCCGTACAATGTCATCTTTGTGCGCACAGATGCAAGATCAACCCTTCCAAGCGCGGCATTTGCGGGGTGAGGGAAAACCGGGAGGGTACACTCTACACGCTTGTGTATGGCATGATTATCGCTGAAAATGTGGACCCCATTGAAAAAAAACCTCTTTTTCATGTTCATCCGGGGTCAAGATCCTTTTCCATCGCTACAGTCGGCTGTAACTTCCGCTGCATCTTCTGCCAGAATCACGATATCTCACAGATGCCCCGGAAATCGGGGAAAATAATCGGTCGGGAGGCTTCTCCCGAAACTATTGTTGAACGTGCCGTTCATTCAAATTCAAAAACCATTGCGTACACATATACCGAACCGACCATCTTTTTTGAATTTGCCTATGATATCAGTAGAATTGCCCATGAAAAGAATATCAAAAATGTTTTTGTCACCAACGGCTTCATGACAGAAGAAGCCATAGTGAAAATTTCGCCCTGCCTTGATGCGGCCAATGTCGATCTCAAATCATTCAGCGACGAATTTTATAAAAAATATTGCGGTGCACGGCTCCAACCTGTCCTGGACAGTCTGAAAAAGATGAAGGAAGTCGGAATCTGGGTTGAGATAACGACGCTCGTCATCCCGACTCTCAATGACAGCGATGAGGAATTACAAAATATCGCTCAATTTATCCAGTCACTGGGAGTTGAGACACCCTGGCATATCAGTCGCTTTCATCCCCAGTATGAAATGACAAATCTTTCACCGACACCTGTTGCTACTCTCCACAAAGCAGCTCAATTCGGTAAGCAAGCCGGTCTTAAATATGTTTATACGGGAAACGTCCCGGGAGATGAAATGGAGAGCACGTTCTGTTCTCACTGTGGAAATCTTCTTATAGACAGGTACGGATTTTATATAAATAAATTCAATCTTGATAAGTCAAAATGCCCACGATGCGGGACACCACTTGATGGTGTATTTGGCTGATTAAGAAACTCCTTTTTGCCGCTATGACAAGAATTGCAACTTATATATGCGGGGAAAGAATGTAATGGCAAACGTATTCATTTTCACGGCAAACAACGAGCCTGCGCAACAACGCTTCCGCATCACCGTTGAAAAAGGGTATGATCTCGAACAGATACTACCTTTCATTGAGGATGGAACACACAGAAATACGTTGAGACAAGTCTATACTGACAGCACGTGTTACCTCTGGGGAGAGGCGGAAAACAGCGGAGAAGCACGATCAGAATGGGAAAGAATGTCAGAAGGAGATCTCATCTTTGGTTATCGGGAAAATGCTATCATGTCAGTATCCCATGTGCTGTCTAAAATGGATGATCCTGAACTGGCAGATCGCATATGGGGTGAATATGGTGGAAATCCTTTCAGGCTCATTATTTTCATGACCAGGCCAAATCTCTGTAACATTACAATTGTGCCCCAGATGTTTAAATATCTTGATCCGACATACGAGGGCCTTACAAAACTCGGATCGGACAAACTTGAAACCATATTAGCCCACTATGTTTCATTAGATGACTTCACTCGGCTTGTCTTCGGGCAAGATTTCCCTTCCAGTTTCCGTCATTCACTATAAGCAGGTTAAGGTTCAGTGGACTACATAGAATAATTTCCTTGCGAAAACTGGCCAAGAAATGAAGGGCAGGTAGTCAGATAAAAGCTTATAGATGATCTATTCTTAAGAATGATTCCTGCCCTGCATGCTGCGTTCTCACTCTTCAGTCCTCGGTCCCCTCCCACTCCAGATCCTCCTCATTGTATGTTTGCGAAAGGATGGTTCGGGCCTTTTCGAGATTCTCGGTAGGAACCATGATCTTCACTTCACCGAGACCGTCAACAGTAATTGCATAAATAGTCCCAACTGCCTCATACTTCAGTTTTGTCGGTATTCCTTCCGTTTCAAGTTTTCCTACGAGAATGTTGGCATTTATCATTCCCGATGCAGAACACACAACTTCCCACGTTTCATCTTCCATTTCAACTTTCCCTTCACAGGCAAGAACATCATTGTCCGGTTACGTTTTTGTGTACGGTACATACCAATATCAATATATATAAAAACCCCATCATTGCCAATCATATAAAGAAACCACACATTAACGATACTATGCCGGAAGCCCCCATGGAGGAACATGAGCGAAAACAAGGCAAATATTGTTGTACGCAGTTTTAGGTATTTCCCTCTGCGTCACGATAAGGGAGACACCTTCCAACCGATAATTTAGAGTATATATAGAGGGTGGAGAAGGAGAAATAAAATGTTAGAGAAAAAATCAATAATGCAGGAAGTTAAAACAATGATGGAGGAAATAGCAGGAGTCCGTGGGACAACTGAAATTTCCTCCATCGAAAAAGCAAAAAAATCAGAGTATCGGGGCCATTCCGGAACCAGACGTACGCGAGATAGTATTGTGAAGGAGATTCACGGCAGAATATTAACTTCGCCTTCCTTATCAAGGAATCTGAATCCTGTAAGGAACCGGGGTAGCTTGGTGCACTGTTGCGCAGAGAAGGACTTTATTGGTCCATTCTCTTGCGTCGTAAATTACAGGAGATCCTTCCACATTTCTTCGTAGATGCCACTGCAAAAGATCAGGTCATCGACCTTCTCAAAATACAGATGTTTAGGAAGATCCTCTTTTGTGGTGGGATTGTACCATTTGTAATCCAGGAAACCGCTTCCTTTTTTATTTGCGACCTCGAGGATTTCCCGGACAAAACTTCTGCCGTCAGAGTCCTTGACGTCTTTGAATTCCACCCCGATCAATTTTTCGTTTGTTCCGTGCGCAAGCATCGTTCCATTGTTGTTGAGTACAAAAACGTACAACTCACCCTTGACGAAGGGTCCCTTGAGATTTGATATCTCAGCCAATGAAACTGCCTTACCGGTTTTTTTGTAAAAATCTATCGCTTTCTGCACCCACTCTTTCGCATCCTGACCTGATTTTCCGTACATACCTTCTTCCTCCATTTCCTTCATAAATTTAGCATTTACTTTGTCTCTAGCACAAAGTATGCCACGTACTTAAAACACCCCAAAAATCAATATATCATTTTGTTCAGTATTATCATTTAGTTGTAATTTTTATAAAAAGAAAAAACCATAAAAAATCTTTGTTGTCAGCTTAAAAAGCATATAAAACTTCGTTAAAGTGCGATATTAGCACGTTCATGTAACCATATTGTGCGGATAGCGGTGATCACAAGCCATAGAGGGATGTGCGGATATCAAACGTTTAGGTCTATATTCGCACACTTATAATTTGAGTATCAGCATTTCAATTGAATTTCGCTTATTTTATCACTTTTTTTGAGTTCACGCAAGATTTTATTATCATTTCCCTCCCTAGATACTGACGCTTGGGCGATGATGACTCATCTCTGTCGCCGCATCTTGATCTCAGCACAGATTCCGTACACCCTGTTGCCGCCACGCCAAAAAATGAATAGCCCGGCAAGGATCAAACCAATGCCCGCGAGCAAGTTTCCATTGTCTGCCCAGTTAATTCCCAAGGAAAACATCACGGCCGCTGCAAACAGACCTACCACGGCCAAGACAATATTGAAAACAAGCTGTCTGGTCGTCGGAGGTTGCCGAAGAGAGGAAGCCTGTTGACCGGCTGCTATCTTCACCCGTGCTCCGTCTCGTGATCGGGATAATCTTTCTTCTGTCATCGTTCCGCTCCTTCTTTACTGATCGTGTTAACCCATTATTGTGCAATTGCTATCTCATATCAAATTGAATATTTCGTGACAATCAATATTTGACACGGGAAGATTCCGGTCCACACCCGCCACCGTGATCTTCTTGTCTCCACGGTAACTGTATGATTGAAACGCGGTAAGGATTTCTACAATTTCCCGTAATAGCATTGTCTATGAGCACAAACTGCACCACCGTGCGGACGGGGTAATTCATTCTGCATCATCCTCGGGAATGTATACAAAAAGCAATAAGGCAGGGCCTGTAAACAAGCCCTGCCTTAAAAGATTGCCATTGAGTGGCAACGGGATACGTTATTCGCAACGTATCTCAACTATG
>JAFGQS010000177.1 GCA_016935565.1 Deltaproteobacteria bacterium | reverse complement strand
TGTCATCATTATGAAGCTTAGCTTATACTTTTAGTAATCACCGCGTTGCGACAGGGCGCGACTGGAATCCTTAGCTCCTCTTTTCCAACTAAATTGGAGAAGAACTTATTTTTATACCAGTACGGAAATGATCATGAAAAAACGCACAGGCAAAAGATACGAGTCAGTAACCGACATAACACAAACTGAGCACATCAAAATGGTTAAGGAAATTTTCACCACCATTACCGAGAAATACGATTTTCTTAATCACTTCCTCAGTTTCGGCCGCGATATTGTATGGCGTAGATTTACCGCATCGAAAATGAACTTTATTCAAAACAGGCGTTATCTGGACGTGGCAACGGGAACAGCGGATCTTGCCATTGAAGTGGCACGGAAATATCCGCAAACGAATATAATAGCACTGGATTTTGTGCGGGACATGATGAACGTAGGACGTCATAAGAGTCACAAATATGACTTCTCGAAGAGAATCAAATTTTTACAAGGGGATGCCCTGAAACTTCCCTTTTCCGATTACAGTTTTGACGTCGTGGGAATCGCCTTCGGTATCCGAAATATTACAGATAGAGCCCGTGCACTGAGAGAAATGAAACGGGTACTCGTCAATGGCGGGCAGTGCATGGTGCTGGAAATGAATTTTCCCCGGAACTCTCTGTTTCGAGGTATGTATAATCTGTACCTGAATCATATATTACCGTACCTGGCACGTCACTTCTCTCAAAATCCGGCAGCCTATCATTACCTCGCTGATTCCATCATTCATTTTCCCTCACCCGCAGAGTTTATGAATATAATGAAAGAAGCCGGGTTTACCAACATTGAACGCCACTCCCTGACAATGGGAATTACCTGTCTTTATATCGGATCAAAGCCGGACAATGGAGGCTGAAACATTTCTTACTATACTTTTTTTCCTTTTTTTGAAGCCATAAGTATGGCGGAAAAGATAAGAACAATACCGGCTAGTTGAATTGCACCGATCGATTCTTGGAAAAAGATATATGCAAGGATCGCTGCCCCGACAGGCTCGCCAAGAATTGAAATCGCAACCATGCTTGATTTGAGGTGCTTGAGTGCCCAATTAATAGACGTATGCCCAATCAACTGGGGTATGACAGCCAGAAGTACCATAAATAGATATGATGATGGTCTATAGCCGGTAAAGGGCATCCCGATTACGAGTGATGTCAGCAGGAGAAAAATAGCGCTGATCGTAAAAACAAGTGTTACGTAGGTTACGATATCAAGACGCTCTCGTGCCTTGCTCCCCACGATCAAATAGCCACTTGCCGTAAATGCTCCTATGAGAGCAAGGGCATCTCCGATCAGTGCCGGTTTTCCAATCGATGTCACTCCGCCGAGTCCACAGTCACCAACGGCAATCAGAATGCTTCCGACAAAACAAAGAACGATCCCCACGACGAGTTCGATGTGTTGTTTCTCCTTCAATAAGAAATATGAAAACACACCTACAAAAATCGGATTTGTCGTGACGAGAACAACACTGCTGGCTACGGATGTATATTTCAGAGACGATATCCAGGCAATAAAATGGAGGGACAAAAAAAGACCACCTAAAAGAGACAGGAAAAAGTCTCTTTTGTTAATATTTTTAAACGATTGACCTTTCAACATATAATAGCCACAGAGAATGACAGATGCAATGCTCAATCGATACGTGGCAATCATGATGGCAGGCACGTCATCACAAAATTTTATAAAAATCGAGGCAAATGATATTGATATGATTCCGGCGAAAAGGACAACGACAGTCTTTGCCATTTCTACTCCCTATGGTTTTACCGATGCAGGCAGTAAGCTCGCTTATACGTCACCTACGCATCGATATCGAACCGCAAATCACACTTTATTTCCCCGTGTAGACGATTTTGTTTTTATCATAGATCCCCTGTAATGTAAGATCATAAGTCCGGAGTTCACACGATGAATAAACGGTAAATGCATAATGATGAAACGTTTCTGCACTTTTCCGATCATATTACAAGCTACTGGATTGCTGTTTCGTTTGTCAAACAGATTAACGTGTCATTTCTCCGGGGCAGACCAATCCGGAATATTTGCCTGCTGCATCTTTTTAGCCATATTGTTAGATATTTAATCAGCACAAGCATAAAAAAGGGTTTTCAGTTGCCATTCTGAAAACCCTGACAATCTACAGGCAGATGAGCCTCTTATGACCGGTATATTTTCCTAACCGCCTTCCCAGCCCTTGAAGTCGCTTAATCTTGCAGCAACTTTCTCCGGATACTGATAAGCTTCGTAGCGGGTCGTTTCTCCCAACAAGGCATCAATGTCAGCTTGGATCGTTTCTCTTTCCTCATTTGTTTTCCAGGCTTCCCAATCTTCTGCACTCTGCCATGTACTGATCACGAGATATTCATCTTTATTATCGATATTCCTCATCGTCTCACCTGAGATATAGCCGGGTTGTCTCGTCGCCATTGACCTCAGCCTGGTTATAAGTTCTTCCAAATCCACTTCTTTGCCTTTTGGAACCTTTCTTTTGATCAGAACTTTAACGGCCATTTTCCCACCTCCTTACTCAGAAAATATCGTTACAGGTTAGGGATTTTTTGCTACTGATCTTCCTCCTTTCTCTGGCCTGTTACTAAATGATTTCTTCTTCACAAAGAAACCGATAGTGTATGTTGGAATTATAGCAAAATTGCGGTGCTTATTTCAAGTTTTCGCTACAAATGATATAAGAGGGGAAGATTGATCCGTACCATTTTCGCACAGAATTATAAGGCAGGAAATGTAAGACGAAACGTGCAATGATGAGTATTTCAACTCTGTTATGATCAACCTAATTTTGTCATCAAAATATCTCGAATAAGTTTCGGATTCGCCTTGCCCTGTGATGCCTGCATTGCCTGACCGATAAGAAACCCCATCGCTTTTGCAACCCCGTTCTTGAAATCATCAACAGCATCAGGATTGGCTGATAGTATGGTATCAACAAGAACCTCGAGTTCGTTCATGTCCGATACCTGTTTAAACCCGTACTTTTTAACAATGACATCGGGCCGTTCATCAGTTTCGAAAAGCTTCAACATCACATCTTTTGCTGATTTTGCGTTAATTTCATCACGCTCCAGCATGGCAATGAGTTCAGTTAATCGATCAGAACTGACCGGTGTATTCGAGAGGGTCTGATTGCGCTCCCTCATCGCAGGCATGAGTTGACTGGCTATCCAATGGACTGCCGTCCTCGGTGATATACCTTCTTGCACGACGGCTTCAAAATATTCAGATAGATCTTTTTCCATACTCATTAATACCCCTTCATCATGAGGAAGTCCGTATTCACGAACAAATCGTTCCACCTTCCGGCCCGGCATTTCAGGAAGCTGAGACCGTATATTCTCCAGCCACTCGTCAGATATTACAATCTGCGGTACTGATGGATCCGGAATACAGGGCCCTTCAAACTTGCCCCGCATAGGTGCGGTTATACTTTTTTCCGGGTCCCACAGGCGGGTATGGAGCACAATCGATTCACCTGCACTGAGACGCCCCATCTGACGATTGATTTCGTAGGCAATTGCATCACCGACGTTATGAATTGAGTTCATATTCTTCACTTCAACCTTCGTGTTGAACTGATCGCTCCCTTTGGGTCGAATTGAAATGTTCGCATCCACCCGCATTGTTCCCTGTTCCATGCTGCAATCCGCACTACCTACATATCGTATCTGTGTCCTGAGCGCCTTTATATACTCCATTGCTTCATAGGGACTTCGTATGTCAGGCTCGCTCACGATCTCGATCAATGGAGTGCCCGCCCTGTTAAAATCAACGAGGCTTATTGGAGTCCTTCCTTCTGTTTCATGAATGAGTTTGGCAACATCCTCTTCCATATGCACCTGACGAATTCCTATTTTTTTTGGAACACCGTCCTCGGTCATGATTTCGAGCCATCCGTTCTTTGCGAGGGGTTTATGAAATTGTGAAAGCTGAAATCCTTTCGGTAAGTCGGGATAATAATAGACCTTTTGATCAAATGCATTGTGCTTCTGTATCTCACAGTTTAACGCCATCGCAGCAAGTGTTGCCTTCTCGAGAACCTGATCACTGAATTTTGGTATAGTCCCCGGCATCCAGAGACATATGGGACACGTATTTCGATTTGGTTCATCACCGGGTCTATTCGGGCAACTGCAGAACATCTTCGTTTCAGAATTAAGCTGAGTATGTATTTCAAGACCGATTACAGCTTCATAGTCCATGTTTATATATCTCCTTCTCTCACTTTCATCAGATGGTCGGCGACAGACAATAATCGCATATCTCCAAGACGGGGCGCCATAAACTGAAGCCCCGGATCTGTTTCTCTACCGAAGAATGAACCGGGAATATGAATGGCAGGTTGTCCCGTCATATTGGCTGGAAGCGTCAGGTCAAAAACATCATATACGTCATCAATGGAATGCGTGTCATAAATGGTGTCATTTTTCCTCCGTGTCGGTAAGATAAGCACGTCTATCGTCTCGTATAATGCCTCCATTTCTCTCACGAGTTGTGCCCGGATGCGGCAGGCATTTTCAAATGTCCCGTAGTCTTCAAATTGATAATAGGCCCCCTGAAACAAATAGGTCTTTACAAGGAGGCCGAATGATTCGGCACGTGATTTTATATACATCTCGTTCCAATTTCTGGCCGATTGAGCGCGATGACCATATCGAACGCTGTCGTATTTACCGCAACTCGAAGAAGCTTCAACGGAACCGATCACATTATGAGCGACACGAAAAAGATCAAAGTCTTTTAAGCTCACTTCCTGTATTGCCATACCGTTTTCATCCAATCTGGAAAGTGCTGCACTGAAGGCTTTGGATTGAGAGGGTTCCAGCATGTCAACACATTCGGCAACTACACCACAGGTGCCCAGTGTCTTAATGTCCTCAAGTCGACCAAAATCAGGAATTACTTCTTCTGGCATTGAATAATCACGATCATCAGTGCCGGCAATTGCTTCTAAAACAATAGTAATTTCCAATGGTGTATTCGCCACAATCCCATAACATTCCATAGATGGAATTAGTCCGATTAGCCCATATCGTGATATAATACCGAAACTCGGTTTAAATCCGAAAAGATTCTTTGAGGAAGCAGCTATTCGTGCTTCACCCATCGAATCAGTTACGAGTGCCACGTCAACCTCACCGGTGGCTACAGCCTGGGCCGCCGTATCACCGATCAGGCCAAAGCCCAGTTCGCTCATATGAGTGCTGCCTTTGATTGTCACTCCTGCCGTTCTCAAATTCTCGACCACTGTTGCATCTTCGAGAGCAGCAAAGCGTTCAAGGGCTCTCGAACCGGCTTCAGTCGGCCAGCCTCTGACAGACATATTCGGTTGAATTGATATGGATTTACCGTGAAGAGAACCTGTTTTATTAACCATTGACGGTTTTGAATCGATATACGAAAAGATTTCCTTATTCATGAGATTATCCTTGCTATAAAAGTATTAAGAAACACTATGGCAGGATCCACCATAGATCTTAATTCATAGTGTTTTTCATTTCTATTCCAATATACTTGCAACTTTAAAGAATTCACCTTTAACCGCCGGTGCGTTTCGAAAGATCTCACCTTTTTCGGCAAGGGGATTTCTCACGGCCTGAGGTTCTTTCCTGACGCGATTCGTCACTGTCGTAACCGAAAAGATCGGTTCTTCATCTCTTACCCTTTCATTAATGATGTTTGCCAATCTGGCTGTCTCCTTCATCGCATCTACAATATGTTGTCGTTCTCCTTCGTTAATTCCAATTCGTGATACCCAAGAAAGATGATCAACCATATCACGTTCCTTTTCACCTCCCGGGATTACTGTTTCTCCTGCTAAATCAAGTAAACCGAGTTCCATAAGCTGTTCACGAGAAACGGGCGATGGTGCCTGCGTCAACGGGCAATGTGCACTTCTATTTTTTGGAAATGTAATAACCTCACGGATTGATGACGTCCCGAGTATCATAGCGATAACACGGTCCATACCGAGTGCAAGTCCCCCATGAGGAGGTACGCCGTAATTAAAAGCGTTTATGAAAAATCCAAATTTTTCCTCAACTTCACTATCCGAAAGTCCGAGGGCCTGAAAAATCCGACGCTGTAAATCTTTATTGTTGATACGAATGCTGCCACCACCGAGCTCTTCTCCATTGATGACCAGATCATAAGAGCGTGAAAGTAATGTCAGGAGATTTTCATTATCACCCGGATCAAAATCGGTACGATCAGGAGCAGTAAAGGGGTGATGGTTGGATATGATCCCCTCCTCGGTTGCCTCGAAAAGAGGAAAATCGGTAATCCATACAGGACAGTATGTGTCTCCGGGAATTAAACCGAGACGTTCCGCAATGTGCAGGCGGAGCAGTCCAAGGACGGTAGTAACAACCTCATGTGACGGATCGGCAATCATAATGATGACGTCACCATGTTCTGCCTCGAATCGCTTTACAATACCCTTTTGCTCATCCTCACTGAAAAACTGAACGATATTTGATTCCAGTTCGTCATCGATAACCCTCATCCACGTCATACCCTTGGCACCAAACCCGGGCACGATTTGCTTGGCATATTCGTTTTGAAGGACATTTTTACTTAGTTTGTCCGATTGACCCTTAATGTTTATACCCTTGATACATCCCCCACGGTAGAGAATTTGTTTGAAGATCCCGTATGTTGTGTTCTTAAAGAGATCGGTTGCCTCAACGAACCGCAGGCCAAAACGGAGATCCGGTCGGTCTGAACCTGTCGAGTTGATTGCTTCCCAATAGGTCATCCGCGGAAATGGCCGGGATAGCATGATATTTCCTATTTTAAACATACGTACGGTAAGTTCTTCTACCAGCTCATAAATATATTCCTCATCTATAAACGATGCTTCAATGTCGAGCTGCGTAAATTCAGGCTGCCTGTTGGGACGCAAGTCTTCATCGCGAAAACATCGAGCAAGCTGATAATACCGCTCGAATCCGCTGACCATTAGGAGTTGTTTGAAAAGCTGCGGAGATTGAGGCAATGCGTAAAAATGCTGCGGATAAACACGGCTTGGCACCAAATAATCTCTCGCACCCTCGGGGGTACTTTTTGTCAGTATGGGTGTTTCAGCTTCTATAAAACCCTGCTCATCAAGATAATCCCTGATACTTTTAATAATTCGATGCCTTTTTATAAAATTTTCCTGCATTGAAGGGCGCCGGAGATCAAGATATCGATATTGAAGTCTCAGGTCCTCGTTGACCGATTCAACACTGCCGACGCTGGCACCGACAACCATTGCTTTTTCTGAAATAGGAAACGGCAGCGTTTCTGACCTGCTCAGGATGAGCAGATCTGTTACCATAATCTCAATTTGTCCCGTCTCTATATGGGGATTTTCAGTACCCTCCGAACGTTTCGCAACTCGACCTGTTACGGTTATGCAAAATTCGTTTCTCAGCAGGGTTGCCCGCTCACAGATTTTTGCGGGAGAAAACTCAGGGCTGAACACAACCTGAATAATACCGCTTCTATCCCGTAAATGGATGAACAACACCTCCCCATGATCCCGAAGGGCATCGACCCACCCTTTTACGGTAACATCGCGACCCACATCGTAGAGATTGAGCTGCCCGCAGTTTGAGCGCTCTCCGTTTATCATGATTTACACGTCCTTTCTAACATTTAAAAAGCTATCGGAATCGATCACCAGCAGATAATCCTCCACCCACAGCATGATTGCTTTTTCATGTAAAGATTAAGGATCGGTCTTTTGTATAACACAGGGTTGTCACAAGGAGTTTTCCCCGTTAATTACAAATTCCCGTCGACCGTCAATAACTCTTCCGATTGGTAGACAATTATTTGTATTTGTTCCAATTTCTTAGAAATGACAAAAAAATACCACAAACGTGCGGCAGACATTATCAAACCTTTGGCTTTGTTTCAAACGAAATGTGACTGGTCCTAAGAATAACACAGAATGTGACTATGATCTGATTACCGTTTTTCACACACGAATCATACAGCATATATAGAGAATGGTTATTATTTCTTTTTATATAACAATCCAACAAGGGCATCTTTTTTGTTTGTGTGTCAAAGTAGTTATCAGGAAGGACATGTTCGGAGAAAACGTTCCGTCAGAAATTTTTTCTTATGAAGTTATATCCGGGGTTGAACCAGTTCTTACCTTTGATATGCCTCATCGACGAGTGCATTGATTTTCTCCATGATAAGGTTTGTCACACTATCGAAATGCTCTTTATATTTCTGCTGGGATTCCTTGGAAAACAGTTTAAATTTTTCGTTGATCCTGTATTCCCTCAACTGGGTCTCCACTGAAAGGGGATCTCCGACACGATACGTTATGGTACCACTTTTTGCAAACGGAAGGCTTCCCGTATAGACTTTATCGGAATTGCTGCATCCTATGGGAACAATCTTCTTTTCTGTATGAAGCGCTAACTGGGCAAGTCCCGTTCTTCCTTTACCCAACTGGAGAGATCGAGTTCCTTCAGGGAAAATTATCAAATTAAGGTTTTTCTCAAAGAGGGCTTTCATACTCAAATCGGCAACTTTATCCATGATTGTCTCATGGTAATTTTTTATAAATTCATCAAAATTATCTTTCAAAAAACTGGCCGTTTCCTTTGTAATTTTTTGAATAGCTTCACTCATTTCCCGGCTGCCGTCGATGACATCCCGTATGATCCTGTATTCGTTCCTGTCGATCTTCTTGTCAAATTTCTTTTTATAAAATTCCTCAATGAGATACCCCATGGACGGTACGGGAATTAAATTGCACGCATCAAGGATTTTTCCGAGGGTGTAGTTTCTATAATACTTCCCCTTCACCCACACCGTTGTATAGGGGAAACTCTTCATTTTCCAGAGCTTATACTGAAAAGGCCAATAATTGAAACGGTCTGTATGGTTCATAGCAAAAATAACCGTTTCGTCCTTCGGAATTTTGTCTACATTTTCCATTTGAATATCGACATCGGCAAAAAAACGATAATTTGGAGTTAAAAAAAACGTTGCCAAGAATCTTTGAATCATCGGATTCGATACAAGGTTAATTTTGTTTAAATATTCAATATCTACCATCATATCCCCCTGTATTCTCTTATACTTCCCGTCAACAGCTTCTCTTTAGCATTATGACTTCTCTTTATCAAAAATGATTTTCACCGAGTTTTTTCTTTCCTACCTGTTATCCGGGTTCAAGCAGAGCTCATAGCATAACCTTGCAACTGCCGCCCCCGAATATTTCACGTTATTTCAGCTATCAAGTAACACGATTTTTGTCAAAATATTTTCTCGCTGACATTTTTCGAAAAGACAAAAAAGGGGATCAACCTTACCGATTGATCCCCGTCACAACTAATACAGTTTCTGATCTCACACTCCGTTATGCTGAAGCCCTCTTATTACATGCGTTCGTCGTTACCCGATTCCACTCGTTATTTCTGCTGTAATATGACGGACAAGGTCCGCTTTCTCGATGAGTTTTTTCTGATAAACAAGTACATCACGAATGAATTCTTCAGGATCTTTTTCCAGACGTTCATTGCACATGCGCAGAGCTGCATCAAGCTGCCCCGACCGTCTCAGCAAATCAATAATAACAGCCTCTTCCGTACCCGCATTCCCGGCAAACCACTGACCCTTTTTTCTGGCCGTATCAAGCAGCATTACCGCCCGTTCCCTGCACTTCCGTGCAGCGTCATCATTATGTGCATCATCACACGCCCACGCCGCCTTTACCGAAGTCCAACCCGCAATTTTATATTGCGCTTCCTCTTCCTGAATCATTGACCAGCACAGAAAGGAGTTAGCAAGTTCAGGAAATCTTGTATCGCTGAGTTGCTGCTTGTATATATCACTTTCTATAATATTTGACATTTCCGTATCACCTTTAGAAATATCCGGTGCGCAGTAACCGCACGATGGACATCTTTGGACCCAATAAGCAATAGTAGAGCGTTCTGGTTCCGGGGGTCTTGCATCTAAATCGGATGACCCGAGGGCTTTGGTGGAGATAACTTCCATGTGATTACTGATATTGCCGCATATGGCACATTCCTTTTTCGCCTCTTCTGTTGTTGTCATGGTAATTCCTCCTTGATCGTGAGTTTCGATAACAGTTTCCCGCAATTCATGCGCCAAATAACTTTTTTAAAAACGACGGATACCATGTTATCAATTTACTTCAACAAACGATAGGACTATGGACACATTTCCTTCCTTGTCAGAGCAATTGACAAAGGTGCTATGTTGACATGTACAACTTCAAAGAAATGACACTGTGAACACATACAATACTAAAGAGATTAATTACTTAGAATTATGTAGTATATGACCCTGCATGTCAAGCAAAAAGGATTTCCATATACACAGGTTACAAAGAAGACTATCAGTGAAACTCATAGCCTAAAGGCATGGAACCTTATTGGAGATGAGGTATCAAGGGTTCCAGGCCCGCCCTGTCACAACGCGGTGATTGCTTAAAGTATAAGCTAAACTTCATAATGATGACAGCTTATTGACAATCTAGTAAGGTTGATCGGTCTGGGCCGGGGGGTCAAGGCTTCAAGGGTTTGTTTCCCGAAGATTTTATAATCGTTTTTACGATTCTTTTGATTTCTGCAATGCCTTTTTTGAGTGTACCCCCGGAAATTTTGCTGTTATTCTGAAATCTCCGAACAAAGCTCATATGCCCCCTTGCCGGACCTTCAATTCTCTGTAATGCTTTAATATTTCACTTAACCCCCTGAAGCCTTGAATCCTCTGAGATCATACCTGATAAATTTAATACTTTGCCATAATTAATTGCAACTAATCGGGAGATAATCCGAATTAATAGATATTATTGTAAATTAAGAGGCAATTTTGATATGATGAGAGTACATTCAATACAGTGAGGAAATTATGAATCATAT
>JAFGQS010000176.1 GCA_016935565.1 Deltaproteobacteria bacterium | reverse complement strand
CAGGTTTTCCTTTGCTTGTGATACTATTCTCCTAGATGCATTTTTTTGAGATTTAAAGGAGTCTTACTTGGTGGCAAATATGTTGAGTATGGGAGACCAGTAACATCCAGGCTCGGTGTGCAGCTTATTCGCGTTCACTGGAGATCCTTCTTCGGCTAGGTTTTGTTTTTTGATCTCAACCTCGATATCAAGCGTCTTGTCACTTTTTTTCCATTGCTTCCGAACCAGAACTCGCATATCTTCGACGTCGTCCATCTCATCATGGATTTCAATAGCAGCAAGAAGTTGCATTCTCTATATCAAATATCTGAACGATATTACGAGCGATTGAGAAATTCTAAATAATGTTGCGCTGTCTCTTGGGGTTTCTCAATCATGGGAACATGCCCGCACCCTTTAATGATTACAGTGGTGGCATGGGGTAGACTTTTTTCCAGGATACGAGTGGATGACAGATGAAGTATACGATCCTTCTCTCCCCAGACTATTAACGTTTTGGCGTTAATTTTTGGCAAGTCGGACTCTAATAAGTACATTTCTTGCGCGAGTTCCTTCCAAATCTTTTCGTTGAACTCTCTACTCGATATCATTTGTTTTGTCAGATATACTTTAATACGCTTCGGTATTGTGGGGGGCGTTTCATAAATAAACTGCATCATCTCATCAAAACCATGAGGAGAATCTATAAGAAAAGGATTCTCACCTCGTTCTAAAAGTTTTATAAACTCGCTTTTTTCAGCCGAATATATTCCTCCGGTGTCAAACAAAGCCAGACTCAGCACTTTGTCGGGAAAAGCTGCTGTATATTTACCTGCAATGATCCCACCCATAGAATTACCCGCCAGATGAAATTTTACCAGCCCGAGAACATCAATAATTTTTTTTATTCTTTTTGCCTGACTATCAATAGTATATGATTCTGTTTCTATTTTTGAACTTTCTCCGAAACCTGGAATATCAATTGCCACAACATGAAAGTTTACGGCAAGCTGCTTTGCGAATGTTGTCCAATTATCTTTATTGCCACTAAAACCATGAAGCAAAAGGATCGTATCACCCTTGCCGCCTTCAAGATATGCGACAGTATAATTATCTACCGTCATTACTTTTTTCGAAAGTCCCGCAGATTTTCGTGCTGCATTTAATAAAAAATTATACAAGATTCCGGGAAATGCAAAATAAATTACGATTGGCAATAGTATGACGAGAGCACCCGCAAGAATAATCAGCTTTTTATACATGGTTGGTCTCCTCTTTCATTTTGAGGGTTGGCATGACGGTCCAGACCTTTAGCTGTCTTCCGGGATGCTTCATAGGAATAGAATTGATTATCTTTATTTTTCATCCTTACTTTTTTCTGTAAACGGGCTTGCATCAAAGAAGGGTTTAAAGGATGTCAAATCAGCCGTGACTGACCGAGACAGATTTGAAAAATCAATTCCCATCTCAAGCCATTTTTTGTATTGTTCGTCAGCAAAAGATTTATACGTCAAATAGTTTTGAATGGATTGCTCAAGGTATTTTTCAAAGAATTCACCAAGCACGTTTTCTCCGTATTGAATGAAGAGGAGAAGTAACGATATAGGCAGGATATTTTTGCTCTTTTTCGTTTCTTCCATGATAATTTGCGTAAGGATAAAAGCGGTTACGTCCTCTTTCGTTTTGGCATCAATAATTTCAACCCGTTGCCCCTGCTTAATCATGTTGCTGATATCGTCGAGGGTTATATAAGCACTTTTTTCTGTGTCATATAAACGCCTGTTCGCATATTTCTTTATTAATACTTTCTCATTCATTTTATCTCTCTCAGTTGTCAACTTATAGAAAAGCCTATAATACAATGCAACAAAAAACAATGTATTTTTTTTTAATTTTATTTATACAAAAGATGCATAAAATAATATCTCAATATATCAAAAGGTTATATTGTAAAGCGTGACCACAGTCATTAACAATAAATTGTTGCACTGCACAATTTTTTCTTGACAAATATAAATTATGTGTTACATTAAGTGTAAATTCATAGAATGTACTCTAAAATAAACTGTAAAAAGGAGGCAAGAATACGATGGATTACAAAAAACTGACAAAACAAATGATTGATTTTCAGAAGGCTACTTTTGAGAACACCTTTAACGCCCTGACGATGCTACAGGATCAGTCGGAAAGAATGGCCAACATGTTCTTAGAGCAAACCAGTGGAATTCCTGATGAGGGAAGAAAGGCCATCAATGAGTGGATCAAGGCCTATAAGAAGGGGCGTGAGGATTTCAAAAAGGCGGCAGATGAAAGCTTCAAAAAGGTAGAGGATTTTTTTGCCGAGGCAGAGAAGTCGAAAAGCAAATAAGGGTATTTACACATTACGAGGCGGCGGGATCATGGGACGAAACAAGAGGTTGTATGATCCCGCTTTCCTGTTAACACAATACATAACACTACAAAACTCAATACAAGAGGAATGAATAATGAGAGAAACAGAGATACTCAAGCAAATGATCGACTTTCAGAAGGCCATGTTTGACAACATGTTTAATGCCGTGACCGTATTACAGGACCAAACGGAAAAAATGGTAAACACCTATATGGACCAAGCCCAGCGACTTCCCGAAGAGGGGCGCGAGGTCATTGGCGAATGGGTTAATACCTATAAAGAGGGGCGTCAGAATTTCAGAAAGACTGTAGATGACCTTTTTACTAATGTCGAGTAGGAGCAATTTGGTACGCTTCTCACACATTGTGATGAAAGGCATGAATATGAAAGATTGTTTTGAACACGCCTCAGATTTTTATACATCTATATTTCATTTCCCCGGAAAATTGCTCGATATGAACCTGAAAATGATTGAAACAACCGGTAACCTTATCAAGGCCGAGCAGACGTACTGGGTTGGCCTCAATAAGTATATTGACGATTTCATGATCCCTTACGAGACTGCAGCGAAATATATTACCCGGGTGGAAAGGGATAAATTATTCTGCGTTCCGGTCTCAGAGAGCATGGAATCCTATCTTGATCTGTTCACGTTTTACCTCGACATTGTCAATAAGGAACTTGCCGGCAGGATTGAGGCAATCAATAATTATCATCTCCCTGAATTGAACAGGTTAATGATAGCGTGGTTTACCACTCTCTTTAATCTGGAGGGAGAGGATATTTCCGCATTTATGGAAAGGTACGCAAGAACGCTGGAGTTAGTTACCTATCGATACCATGAGTCAATTAAGGAGATTGAATCGGAATACGGATTTCACTTCGAAAGAAGTGGCTACATCAAGACGGCGGAGACAGAACGATTCGATCTTTATCAGGTTCTTCCGAATGACCCTCGCGTTAAGGTTAGGGAAGACGGAAAGCCCATTTTAATCATCCCTCCCTATGTGCTGGGCTCAAATGTCCTCGCCTTTTTGCCGGGGGAAAACAAAAGCTATGTACACAGCTTTGCGAATCAGGGAATCCCCACCTACATCCGGATATTAAAGGATATTAAGACGAACCCGGCTGTTCAGGTAATGACCGGAGAAGACGATACCCTTGACACCCGATTTTTCTGTGAACAGATAAAAGAAAAACACGGGAAACTGTTAACTTTGAACGGGTACTGCCAGGGTGGATTCACTGCCGTGTGCAATCTCCTCACCGGCAAACTGGATGGCCTTGTTGATGCCCTGATTACCTGTGTATCACCCATTGACGGCACTCGGAGCAAAGGATTGGGACAGTTTCTGAAAGATCTGCCGAGGCGATTCAATGATCTTGCCTATGGAACAAAAACTCTGCCCAATGGAAATCAGGTGGCCGATGGCGATCTGATGAGCTGGGTGTACAAAATTAAAAGCATAGATGATGAAGCACCGATTGTCGCCTTTTATCGGGATCTGATGATGATGAAAAAGACATCCTGTGGCGACAAGGGCGATGGGCAAACAGCGGGTCGGAGGCGAGGAGAACAAAGCCTGAATGTGAGCAAGACCGCATTAGCGATCAACTATTGGCTCACCTATGAACGTAATGATCTTCCCATGGCCATCACTGAAATGAGCTTTAAATCATACAATATTCCCATCACAAAGGACGGAACACTTCCCGTAAAGCTCTTCAACAGGAAACTGAACTTTGCACGATTGAAGGAAAAGGGAATTAAATGGCTTATCTGTTACGGGGAGGACGATGATCTGGTAGAAAAAGAAACGGCTCTCAGTCCATTGGATTATGTCGATACCGAGGTTACCATGTTCCCCAAAGGCCACGTGGCAATAGCAACCTCCTGGTCTCGCCCGACGTCTGAATACGCCCTGCATAAACGCTTTGCAAATAATCAGCGAGGCCCGGTTCGGTATCACCTAGACCTGGAAAGGGAGCATGGGCACATCGTCGAAGCATCAGAGGGGCTAGAAAATACTTTAAAGATGTGAGGTAACGCATTATGGATAAACAATTTTTGCAGTTCTGGGGAGATTTTTTCATCAATTATGCAAAAGGGCAAAAACAGATGGAAGATATGACGAAGTGGATGCGGGAAGGATTCAAAGGATACGCTGATCTGACAGATCTGTTCCGAAAGACATATGGACTCGACCGCCTTTCCGAGGAGAGCGATAGCTATCTCACGCTGTGGGAAGAAGCGGTGAAGGACTTCGAAAAATCGTTCAAAGACTATCTTTCGTTCTTGGGTGTGGTACCCAAACAGGACTATCTCGACCTGGTAGAAAAATATGAGGATCTCAAGGAAAAGACAGCATCTCAGGAGGAAACCATTAAAAATCTGAGGATGCTCCTTGAGAAAAAAGTAATGGATGAGGGAGCAGCAGCCATCAACGAATACCAGAACCTCATAAAAAAACAGACCGCTGAATTTCAGGAAATAACGGAGAGCATTGGCCAATTTTTTAATGCAGAATCTTCAACGGTAAAAGATACAAAAAAATCGACCAAATCCGTCAAGCGCCCGTCAAAGGAATAAAGAAGTGATCCCGATCTTATTTCTTTCGCTCTTTGGGGGGACTGACGGTAGCCTCCCCCTCCAGTACAATGGTTCCGTCCTGTTTCGTACATGTAGTTTTTAATCGAATCCGATTTATATCAGGAATAATTTCTGTCACTTCTGCCCGAGCTGTAATAGTATCACCAATATAGACCGGGGCCAGGAAATTCAGTTCCTGCCTGATGTAAATAGTTCCGGGCCCGGGAAGTTGCGTTCCCAGGATTGCGGATATAAAACCCGCGGGCAGCATACCATGCGCTATTCTGGCCTTAAAAAAGGTCTGCTCCGCATAAGCCTCGTTGATATGAGCCGGATTAAAATCACCCGATACACCGGCGTAGAGGTAGATATCCGCCTCCGATATGGTTTTAGAAAATTCTGCAGCTTCACCCATTGTTATTCGATCGATTGTCTTCCCGATCATGATACCCCTCCCCCCCTTTTCCATCCTAAAACCAGGACTTATGAACCCATAGATCTTCTTTCATATTCTTTAAATCATTCTCCAGCATCAGATACATGGAGGCATTCTGGATCGCCAGACCCCCCATACATGCCAGAGCGGAGACCAACATGATCTCATCCTCCGTGAATTCCCACGGCACTTCGGAATACAGCCGCAAGACCCCGATGACCTCATCTTTTACCTTGATAGGGACACAGAGAATGGACTCGATACCCTCCTCTTTCTTTTCCTCCTTGTACTGGACGCCCTTATCGGTAGAGGCGCTCTTGACAGTGACGGACTTCCCCTTAAGGGCTTCGGTGATGCTTTTCTCAGCATATACAGGTCCCTTGGCTAAATATTTCTCGCTCAGACCATAGCTCGCCACAAGTTCCAGCGTCTTCTTCGTCTTATCGATAAGGCGAACAGACGCGGCTTTTACCCCCACGGCCCTTGCCATATCTTCGGAGAGACTTCGAAATATCGTTTTTATGTCCAGGGTGGCACTGATGCTCGTGGCCAGGTTATGGAAAAGCTTCGTATCCTCCCTGATCTTTGCTACTAATCGAGTGTGTTCGATGGCCAAAGCGCCCTGTTCGGCAAGAGCGGTCAAGAACTCTATCTCGTTGCGAGAAAAATCCCTGGGAGATGCCGTGTAAAGAGCGAGAGTGCCTAACATCTTTCTCTTTACCATAATCGGCACTGTCAGTATTGAAGCAATTCCTTCGGCCCTTTTTAGCTCGTGATTTTCTGCCCGTTCATCTGTCGTAGCGTCAAGAATGGCTAAATACCCGTCTTTCAGGAATTTGGCCACCTCTTCTTTGGGTTGCTTTTGTGTCGGGTGCAAATAGTTCCGGGACAATCCTCTCTGAGCGACGGGCACAGACACGCCCTTTTCTTCATCAATCAGGAAAACACACGCGGCCGTTCCTTCCATCGTGTCAATAGCACTCTGAACGATGAGATCCAACAGTTTGTCACTGTCTAACGTTGTCCCAAAAAGAGTACTCACCTTGCATATGGTTTTAAAATAATCTTTTCTTACAGACATGTTTCATACTTTCCTATTCTGTTAATTTCTTTTTCTCCTTCGTGAGCGAAGGTGTCTTGGCACGGGATTTTTTGACCGTTGCTGTGCCCGCCGTTTTTTTCCTTCTTGCAGGCTTTTCTTTCGATGCATCTCGCTCTTTCAGCCATCTGGCGATCTTCGGGGCAAATTCTCTCTGAACCTTTGAGCTGACATATATCCCGATATGACCGGTGTCAAGACAGACATCCGTTGTATCTTTAGTTCCAACCTCTTTCGTAAGCCGATCACAGGCCTCGGGAGGAACGAGATGATCGTATCTGCCGTAGAAATTCAGGAGAGGCATGGTGATCTTTTTGAGATCTACTCTGTTTCCTCCCAGTTCCATCTTGCTCTGGATGAGCAGGTTCTTTTTATAACAATCGTTGATGAATTGTCGAAAGGTCTCTCCTGGCACATCAGGGCTGTCAAAGATCCACTTTTCCATACGGATAAAGTTTTCCACAAATTCCTTATTGTTGATATTCTGCAAGAACCCGACATACTTATCAAGCATCAGACGGGCCGGATTAAGGAGTAAAAACCCAAAATTCATCATATCAGCGGGGATATTGCCCAAGGTATCCACCATCCGATCTGCATCGATCGTTTTCATCCAGATATGTAACAGGCCAGTATCGGTATCAAAATAAGTAGGTGTGACCGTGGTGACGAGATTTTTGATCTTCTCGGAATGCAGAGCAGCGTACATAACTGAAAAAGATCCGCCCATACAAATTCCCATCAGGTTGATCTTGGGGAGGTTATGCCTTTGGCAGATAAAATCAACGACGTTATTCATATACCCGTTCACATGGTCATCAATAGTGAGGTATCGATCCTTCCGTGTGGGGTACCCCCAATCAATCATGTAAACTTCAACACCCTCATCAAGAAAATTCTGCACCGTGCTCCTTCCGGGCTGCAGATCGAGCATCGTTTCACGATTAATCAGGGCATACACCACTAAAAGCGGCGTTTTTAAACTGTTGTCCATTTCGGCGGGTTTGTAATGCTTCAGCTTGATCCGGTCTTCTTCGTAAACAATTTCATACGGAGTAGCAGCAATTGCGGTATCAAGGGCTCCGAGTAACACCTCGGAAGCCTTTTGAGCGGACTTATAGACCTTTTCACTATCCTCAGTTAATTTTTGCAGGATAAGATCGACAGGAATTTTAGGATGGCTCATAAACACCTCCACGTCACAGTGGTCGTTTATTTTTCATTGTCGGCTACCTTTTTTGAAAGTTCCTTAACGTTCTTTTTCAATAGATAAATTTCCTTATACAGTTCATCCATTTCTCTATGTGTTGCAACAGGAAAAAACTGCAGGATGTCTTCAATCACCCGGTTCCTGGCTAAGTAGTAATTTTCGCCTGCAGTAACAACATTGTTTAAGCTCTGCAGGTATTCAGGTGACTTAAACAGGGTCATATAATGCCCTTCCAGTAATTTAATCCATATATTGTAATATTCTTCAAAATTCTCAGAAAGTTCTCCTTTCTCTGTTATCTCTTCCAGTCTTTTCGACATGGCGTTGGCAGATTTTTCTATTGGAAGATAGAGAAGGTTCATGAATTCAGATAGATAAATCTCAAAAATACTTAAATGGTCTGTCGCCTGGGCCATTCTTTCCTGATAAAACCTGGTTAATCCTATCTGTGGAATGCGCAGAAACTGTCTGAATTCCTTTTCGTAAACCTCTGACCAGGCCTTGAATAGATCTTGGTCGATATCTTCATATTTGAAAGCTTCCGTTCGCTTTCCTATTCTCGCCGCCTTTTCCATCCACTCCTTCTGCAAATGGGAATATCCTTCCCAGCCTGACTGGAGTGTCTTCAATATAAATTCCGGGAGTAACGTGATCCCTTTTACGAGAGCATCCATACTTTCCTGAGTCGTCAATGCTGAAATAAATGGTTGCCACATCTTAGGTGACACTTGCCACGATTTCTGTGGTGGAGCTTTAAAAACTCCCGGCTGCAACGACTCGGAGGCACTTGACCACATCTGGAACATTGTGTTCAAAAACACTCCCGCGGACTTCATCCAGAAAGACGTCAAGTCTTCCTGATAAGACTCTTCTTGTTGCTTTTCATTCATGATTTCCCACTCCTTCAGGATAACCTTCACGTGAATATGTCTGGTACATGGATGGTCATGTTCATGGTAACAGCGGCCTCCCGCTGATTGAACACACAAAAGAACAGTCATTGAAGATCTATAACAATTTATAGAGTACTTTACATATACCACACGGTAAAGACAAGAAGTATAAACAATATTTTTTATAGACGTTATTCAAACTGTTTTTAACTGCTGTAATCTGTAAGCCAAATGCTCAGTCTCTGAAGAAGGCATTCACAAGCTGAAGGTACTCGGCCAAGAGCTTCTTGCTGACGACGAAGATGTGCCCCACATTTTTTTCGATGATCCGGTTCAACCCTCCTCTTTCAACCCCGAGATTTCCATCAGTTACTGCTCCCCACAGTTCACTGGCTTTGCATGAACCGGGTGGCGCGATGGGATCCCGGGTTCCCCGGTAACAGAAGATCCTGAGACCGGCATCCTTCAGTATGCTCATGTTAACCGGGTTGCCGTCAAAGGCAGGGTTAGTGGAAGGGAGACGGTAGGTTCCCTCCACGAGCTGGTTTCCCATGAAGATGTTCTCAATCCACTCGCGGTGAGCCCTGGCGGGAAATTTTGTCCCGTGGGTAAGCCAGTACAGGAAGTGGGCAGAATCGTGAATAGCGTCAACAAAACAGGCCCTTCCATAAAAGCCGAGAGAAACCGTGTATTGGACCCCGGGCTGGATCTCATTCATGCCTGCCTCAATGAGCTGAGGTGGAAGGTTAACGGCTCCATAGAGGGACTTCATGAGAAGAGAATCATAACCGCGTCGGATCACTTCCCTCATAGGTCCCTGACCGCTTCCTTCATCATCGAATACGACAGGTGCGGCCATCAGGGCAAGCTTCCTGACATCCATAGGTTCACCTTGTGCGAGCCGTTCCTCAGCTCTCCTCGCCAGGTAGGGGAGGATGATAGTCCCGGCCATGCAATAGGCCATGATGTGTATTTCCTCTCCCGAGTGCCTCTTGTTGATAATGTTGAGATACTGGTCGGGAATGTCCTTGCCGTAAAAGTCGAGTCCCAGATTGGCCTCATCCGGGCCGGGGTCACCATTATCGACCAGGTAAATATGGAACCCTTCCTTCAGCATTCCCTCCACGACCGACTTACCCTGAGCGAGATCAAAGATTTCCGGTCTATTGATGAGGGGTGTGGTCATATAAAGGACCTTCCCGTTTGGTTTGACTCCCTTGGGCAAGGGGTAATAACGGAGTCTGACGGTATGTAGTTGTGATCCCTTCACTACTTCGTAACGAGAATAACCGATCTTGCCCAAGGTCCTCCATTCGGAAAATTCCTTCAGGTCAAAGGCTTTCTCATTGAATAAATTTTCAATACGCGACCGGTTCTGTTCGAGGTACTTTGAAAAGTTGTCCGGCTCTTTACCATCACAACTCTCATCCATGAAAGGCAAATCTCCATTCTCCAGAGGCTTTTCAGTAATGATCATCAGCAGGCACTTCAGAAGATCTTTCATTGCTTTGAGCCGTGTCAGGCCAACGGAACTGTAGCTCCTCTCAAGATGGGCGAATTCCTCCATGTAATTTTTAAGAAATTCCTGCCCATCCGGTGTTGAGCTGACAAGACGGGCCTTTTTGCGATCAAAGTGACCGTTTTTCATGAAATATCCTGTCAAGCTGTAGAGCTCCCGGGCATAGTTCTTGTAAATCCATCCATTCATATCGCCGAAGATGTCGGGATTTCTTCCGGCCTTGGCCGCTATGCGGGCATGGGCATTGATCGGTCCCGTGACCATCGATTCCATCATGTGAGACTGCCACCCGGCGGCAAGCGCAAGGGGACCGAAATAGGGATATTCGTTCGAAATTGATTTGAGGAGGTCATGATATTTGAAAAGCATCTTTATCTGATCTCCGACGATCCTGCTTTTCCAGGGAATGGCCATCGTGTAACCTTCCTCATTATTTGCTGCTGTCTTTCCAATGATTGCCAGAAGGCTGTCCGGTGATATCCTATCCTTCTGTGACTGCTTCTTCTTCATAATATACCCCCAATAATTTGTTAGAGGATTTAATACTCTTTGACATGCAAGTTCATTACCACAAATGTCCGTTCTCCGAAATATTTTTTAAGAACACTTCAAGATTGCAATAGTTGTCAGATCTTTTGCTTGCAATAATCTTTTAATCTATGATTCGCCTGTCTCAATTATTCTGTGCAATAACGAAGTTATGACAATATGATACTCTCAACTGACAATTATGGGGCCTCTCACTGATGATATGCGTTTATTAGCTTCAGCAGGGCCATAAAAAT
>JAFGQS010000175.1 GCA_016935565.1 Deltaproteobacteria bacterium | reverse complement strand
GTAAATTGCGGTCTAAATTCAAAGATTCCATCTGTTCGCCCGTTCAATAACCGTTTCAGTCGCGACAGGGCGGGCCTGGAATCCTTGGCTCCTCTTCTCCAACTAAATTGGAGAAGAACCTTAAAGATAATCATGCAAAAAACTCTTCTTTTGAAACATCAATTCGGCTATAATGAGCCACTCGAAGTATCCTGATGGATTTATTACTGAAAAAGAACCCTTTTCCACCCTGGAGATGGTTGTATGAAAAAAGATACAAAGAAGACTCAGCAGTCAAAAAAAATCGGCGAATACTTGGGCCTCAGCAATGAACATATTGATACGGCGCTGGCGGAGCAGACAATCCTGGCTGACAAAGGCGAGAAAAAGCTTCTTGGTGAAATACTTATAGAATCAAAGGTTATAAACAAAGAGTTGCTGTCTGCCGCCCTTCATGCTCAGAGAATGGACCGATTCGGGGCATCGCCGCTTTCTAAGGGTCTCACTGCTGAAGAGTTACAGGCCGTGTGCAGGTTAATCGAGGAGAAAGTACTCGAAACCGGGGATGAGTTTATCACCCAGGATACCATTGGTGACTGCTTTTACATTCTTATAAGTGGAAAAGCCCTCGTCTTTCGACGTGATGAAATCGGAGAGGAAATTCCCCTGGATACCATCGGTCCGTATGAATTCCTGGGCGAAATGGGATATTTTTCGGACGGCAGACGTTCCGCATCGGTGCGTGCCGAGGAAGATACGCTTTTATATCGTATGCATTATGATGATCTCGGCAGCTTGTTTCAGATAGTTCCTACCGTTGCCATGAATTTCCTGAATATTGTGACGGGAAGATTACGCCGGGCGAATCTCCGCTTTCAGGAGATGGTAAAAAAATCCCGGTTTGCAGAACAATCACTGCAAACCCTTGACGACTTTCTGAATATGACGGAAATTCTCTCGCTTCGGAGGGGAATCGAAGATCTGATCGAGCGCGTTGTATTAATGGCAAGCAAGGTTATGAAGGCTGACCGGGCGTCTCTGTTCCTGGTGGACAAGGTTGCGGGCGAACTGTGGTCCAAGGTTGCCGAGGGTGAAGGAACCCGTGAAATCAGGATATCGGTGGAAGAGGGAGTAGCCGGCTGGGTGGCTCGAAATGAAGCAATGGTGAATATAACCGATGCATATACAGATTCACGTTTCAATCCCGAAGTAGACCGCCGGACGGGCTATCAGACAAAGTCAATTCTGTCCGGACCGGTGATCAATGTTGACGGAGATCTCCTCGGGGTCATTCAGGTCATCAACAAAAAAGAGGGCGTATTCACCGAACAGGATGAATCACTCTTCCGGATATTCTCATATCAGATCGCCATATCCCTGGAGAATTTCTTCATGTCTCGGAAGATTGTGACGAGCTACGAGAAGATGGCAATCCTGCTGGATGTGGTTACCTCTGTATCCCGGATTCTCAATCTCGAGACCCTCATAATGGAAATCGTTGCAAAAATATCACTCATACTCCATGCAGAACGTACCTCTCTTTTCCTGAACGATCGGGAAACAGACGAACTCTGGTCAAAGGTGGCTCAGGGCCTGGAGGTCGCAGAGATTCGATTTCCCCGGTCCACCGGCCTGGCGGGATATGTGGCTGACACCGGTGAGATATTAAATATCAGGAACGCCTATGAAGATTCCCGTTTCAACCCCGCCATAGATGAAGAAACGGGCTTTCGAACGGAAACCGTTCTCTGTATGCCTTTATATAACAGGGAAGGTGTTATTGTCGGCGTGACCGAGGTTATGAACAAGAAAGACGGTATATTTGATTCAGAGGATGAAGATCTTCTAAGGGCGCTTTCGTCTCAGATCGTTATCGCCCTGGAAAATGCACAGCTGTTCGAACGAGTCGTTACCATGAAAAATTACCTGGAGAGCGTGCATGAAAGTATTTCCAACAGCATTCTCACCCTGGATAAGGCCTATAGGATTGTGACTGCAAACCGGGCAGCTCTTGCCATGTTCCGACGGGTACCTGACAATATCCTGAATAAAGACGTTCGGGACATTATTGGAACGGATAATAGTCGCATTATCGGTCACATCGATGACGTGTACGGATCACACCGGGCATTGGTCGACTATGACAGAAAAATAACATTACCCGAGGGGCGGAGCTTTTCGGTCAATCTTAACTTTGTTCCCCTGGTCGGACATAAGGGTGACGATCAGGGAGTGGTGCTTGTCTTTGAAGATATCACCAGGGAGAAACGACTGAGAAGCACCCTGACGCGTTATATGTCACGAGATATCATGGAGAAGGTTTTGACGGATTCGGATCAGCAGGTCCTGGGTGGGGTACGGAGCACGGCAACGATTTTGTTTTCGGATATTCGGGGCTTTACCGCTATAACCGAGCAGTTAAGTGCGGAAGAAACGGTGGAGCTTCTCAATGAATGTTTCAGCTTGCTCGTAGAAATACTTTTCAAACACCGGGGAGTCCTCGATAAGTATATCGGCGATTCCATCATGGCGGTTTTTGGAGCGCCCTATGCACACCATGACGATGCAGTCCGGGCAGTCAGAGCGGCATTGGAAATGCACGCAAGAATTGATGATTTAAACATATACAGAGAAAAAATCGGTAAGGCGCCTGTTCATATCGGTGTCGGCGTATCCACGGGTGAAGTTCTTTCGGGGAATATCGGTTCGGAAAAACGGATGGATTTTACCGTGATCGGTGATGATGTCAACATTTCCCAGTACCTTGAGAAGATAAATAAACAATATGGGACCGGTGTCTTGATCAGTGAGTCCACAAACAGAGAACTTGGGGACCGCTTCGTGACCCGCCTGATAGATCAAGTCCTGTTTAAAGGGAAAAAGAAATCGGTACAGGTCTTTGAAGTGCTGGGAGAGCAGGGATACTGCCTCTCACCGGCCGAGGAGAATTTCTGTCAGGGGTTGTCCCTGTATCGAGAGGGTAAATTCCTGAAAGCCATCAGTTTATTTGCCGAAGCCGCGGATGAAGATCCACCCTGCCGGATTTATTTGGACCGATGCCGGTATTTCCTTAAAAATCCTCCGCCTGACGATTGGAGTGGTGTCTGGGTGGATACTCAAGATTGATCAATCATTGACCGGTTAGGAAATTGTACAGAAACAATTAGTGTATTACGGCGACAAAAAAAGAGAAAAATCCCCCTGTATCCCCCTTTAAAAAAGGGGGAGTCAAGGGAATAGGGTTTATAGTAATTCTCCCTGTATCCCCCTTTCCAAAAGGTGATTTAAAAGAAATTCTGTTATAATCGCACCTCCACCTCTTTCACATACCTTTATCAAGTTAAAGTCCCCCCTTTTGTAAAGGGGGGTAGGG
>JAFGQS010000174.1 GCA_016935565.1 Deltaproteobacteria bacterium | reverse complement strand
TATCTTAAAATTTTCGAGCTTCGTTTTTTCAATGCCCTATCATACTATCGTCAATCGGTACCGATTGAATGGCGATAGCAGTTGTCAACACTTTGAAAATTGATTATAGAGTCATGATATGAATTCCATGCATGGAGGTTGTATGAAAGGGAAACCCCGGCCACCCGATTAGGGTACAACTGTTTGCCCAGACCGACTCTGTTGAGGAACATCAAGCGGGCGTCCAGCAGTTTCCTTCAGCAGCCGTATCCATCTCATAACTCAGGGTTGTTGCTTGATATTGATCCAGAACTTTTTGGAGATCACTTGCGGGCGTGTGGAACAATGGTCGCGGACTTGGATCAAAATGTGCCTGTATCCGGCGCCGCAATTGGTTCCTGCTTTCTGCGGGTTCAGGCACTGCAACTGCCCCGAAATCAAGCCGTCCCGGCTCAACGTCAGTCCTAATGGCATGGAGAAACGCTGACCCGGAGAATTGTCGCACTTCGGAGGTTTCCCGTCGGGCGGATACATCATAGGACAGAATTCATAGGGCGGTTCACCAACCGACATCTTGATCCGGTAGTTGTACTCTCCCCCGATGACTGCTGAGGGAAGCGGCGATGTAGTGGCGAATGCAAGCTTGTTGCATATCTTAGGCCCACTCATACAACATTTGTTGGGGACCGACGGCGGAACCGCACTCTTCAGGTAGCAGCGACCCTTGGGTCCCTGGTAACCGGGTTTGACATATGTCCAAGCCTTGCACTTCGGATCCGCCAGACAGGCCTTCATGCAATCGAACATATGGGCCTTGTCCAGGTAGAAGACTTTGTAGTCTTTTCCTGGAAGATCCGTATTATCGTACGCAGCTTGGGCGTATGCCATGCCAGCTACCGCCAGCATCATCATCACTGAGAGAACCGATAGGGCTTTCATCAAGTTTGTCTTCACCATTTCTTTCCCTCCTCTTGAATTGATAAAATATCATTCATTATAACTTCTACTATAAAAGAAGATTTTTGTGTGTCAAGTGAATTTGACAGCCAAATATTGATTGATTACATCTTACTGGGTGAAAGTCGTAACGCAACGAACGTCTTTTGATCAATCGGCAATATTGGGGTGCTTTATGAAGGTATCGCGGAGTACTCCGCCATTAATGGCGGGGAGTTTCGCTCGTTACGATGAACTGAATATTCAAGGTATGTTTTTACTGGCTTCAATAATTCTGGAAAAATAGAGATTGAAGACAGCTTGCCATGAACATCATGTTTCTTGAGACATAAAAATTGATGGTAGTTGCCGCGAAAAGAGACTATCTTTCAATCTGAAAAAATTGCGAGTAGGAAAATAGAGTTTTATCCATAGTCCCTTACAAACAAAAGGATAGAAGTTTTTCGTTTAGTTGTGGACATATTTTGATTTTCAGAGTGAGATATTTCGATGAGGGATTATTGATAAAATACACATGGACTAAGTCGCCCCCCATATATCCCGGTGTTTACCCTATATGGGGATTCACTGCTGTCCGGTAAAAAATTAGTAGATACTCATAACTGATTAATATTATAACAGTTACGAGGAATATGTACGTTTTCGACTTCAAATTAGCACGTGACTTCGGTCATACTCCTTCCACAGCGATGTGGAAAGGAGTAACTCATGTATTCTGGCCAATTTGTCTTCTCGCAGATCATGAACCTGCTGCCGGAACACGAATTCAAGAAATGCGTGCAACGTTACCAAAGCAACTACAAACCCAAGAGATTCTCGTGCTTTGATCAATTCCTATGCATGGCATTCGCCCAACTCACATATCGAGAAAGTTTGCGAGACATTCAAGCGTGTCTCAGAGCGATGCAGTCCAAACTATATCACATGGGCATTCGCGGGCATATTGCCAAAAGCACCCTGGCCGATGCAAATGAAGACTTTGGCGTAGAGCTGGACTCAACCGTCTATGCACTCGACGCCACGACAATCGATCTTTGCCTCTCCTTGTCCCCGTGGGCTCGATTCCGAAAAACCAAGGGCGCGATAAAAATGCATACTTTGTTAAATCTGCGTGGCAGTATCCCCGAGTTTATCCATATCTCTGATGGAAAAATGCACGATGTCAATATCCTCGATATTCTGATTCCAGAAGCCGGCGCATTCTACATAATGGATCGAGCCTATGCGGATTTCGAGCGACTATACACACTGAATCAAGCAAAGGCATTTTTTGTTACAAGAACCAAACGCAACTTCAAGTTCAAAAGGCGATACTCTCATCCCATCGACAAATCAACGGGGTTACAATGCGACCAGACAATCATGCCGGCAGGGTTCTATTCGTCGAAAGATTATCCCGAACCGTTGCGCCGCGTTCGTTATTAAGACAGCGAAATCAGGAAACGTTTTGTTTTTCTTACAAACAACTTCGATCTTTTCGCACTCACGATTACCCAACTCTACAAAGCGTGATGGCGCGTGGAGCTGTTTTTCAAATGGATAAAGCAACACCTCCGCATCAAAGCGCTTTATGGTACGTCAGAAAATGCAGCGATAACCCAAATTTGGATAGCGGTATCAGTCTACGTCCTTGTCGCTATCCTCAAGAAAGAGTATGCTCTCAAAGAGAGCCTCTACACAATTCTACAGATTTTGAGTTTGACGTTATTCGAAAAAACGCCCATTTTACAGCTACTTGAGGAAAACAAATACATAACAGAACCTGGTGGTTCTTCTAACCAGTTGTCGTTATTCAGCTTTTAGCCGGACAGTAGTGAAGTAAATTTATAAATCCACTTTGAGCCATAACATGAAGTTATGAAACACTTTGTTTTCACCATTCATAGTCCTCTGCCGTGTCTCTCAGAAATCGCTCTTTCCTTTCTTTTTCCGCCTGGCACTCAACACAGAGTTTCGTGGTTGGTTGCGCCATAAGGCGCTTTACTGGGATATTATCTCCGCAATCCAGACATATGCCGAAGTCATGGTTATCGGCATGATCGAGTGCCTCCCTCAGTTCAGTGATGCGGTCATCAACTCTATTTCTGAGTGTGAGGTAGAGGTCTCTTTCGATTGCAATCTGTGCCCTTTCAACTATTTCTACTGGTTGATCCGAATTCTCAGATAACTTTTGACTTAATTTCGGATCACGAATGCATTTAGCTAATTTTTCCCTGATGTTATTTTTCAAGAATTCAAGTTCATGGTACGTCATGTGCCCCCTCCTATGTTCCTGCGTATAATTGGCGTTTATGCTTATTAAACAATAATGCCGGAATTATTAGCATCTCCAATAGGTTTTGAAACATCAACCCGCATTTAAAGCATTCTAACATTGTGTCTAATCGACCACACTTCTGAGATTTGTCGTTTAGTGCCAGTGAAATTTACCGTCCGGGGTTGACATTCTTTCATCATCGTCGGAAAGGCTTGGCCATGCCGCAATTTTCTTGCCTCGCGAGAATCCCCTCCTAATACTTCTCCTTCTAAAAATGAATTTTTTATCAAGTCGTAACAATTAATGCAAAACGTTCCTTCCGGAACGATGATATAGACGATGTAATCGTTGACACCGCACACATCACAGATCAGTCTGTCATGGCTTCTCCTTCTGAAATAATACTGCCGCAAGGGCAATATTGTAATGCCACAATCCCCTTAACTCACAAGATGTCTCTTCGTAGACTTCTAATTCAAAAAAAGTTTTCATCAAACAATTAAAAATCTTGTTAGCTCTTGTTCAAAATTTCATTAAAAGTAACTTTTCAGGCGCTCTGTAAAAATAGGGTAGACCATGTATGTTTGAGCTCGATATACATATGACGGCCGGTGATGAGGCTTACACAATCACAACCGAGTTGGTGCTGTCACCGAAAGGAGTCGGCATAAACCTGTCGGCATTCCATGCATTTTCCCACTGTGACTCGTCAATAAGGTACCGGAACTGGTATTCCCTGCCCGTTTCCAGATCCAATGTTACGGTAAACGCGCCGTTTTTTAATTTTTTCATGGGCGTTGCCGTTACACCCCAGTCATTAAATTCACCGACCAGGTGTGCCGTCCGTGCATCAGCTGTCAGCTCCGCAGGAAGCCCGAAGGTGACCTTACACACAGGTTTTGACTTCAGATACTGTTTCTTTATAATCATTATCGATGTCCTCCATAATGATGCAATGGTACTATATCAGATTCGATCATCCCGATTTTCATAGCATGTCGTGTTCAGAACACCGCTTTCCTTTATTCCGATGTCCCTTTGATGCTCCTGATGTCGATAAATCAATTCGCCGTTCCGATAGACGGCCTTCACACCGGGTAATGAAATCACTCTCGATACTGCTTTTTCCATAAGTTGTTCACCTCTTTCTTTCCCCTGCTTTTCCCGATCTACGTTCCCCCACAATGGCGAGGTATCTCCGATTATCCTTCCCTTGCCTCCCTCCGGCGTTTTCTGTTAAACAAAAATCACCGAGTTGTCACCGTCGCCGAAGGGGTTTTTCACGAACCTGTCAGCCTCCCGTTCAACTTCCCAGACACGCTTGTCGATCAAGTACAGAAACTCGTAATGCAGATCCTTTCTCAGATCAAGGGTGGCCAGAAATCCGCCGTTCTCTGCCCGTTTCATGGGCGTTGCATTCGTGCTCCAATTGTTAAAATCGCCCACAATATTGACCTTGTTTGCATATCCTACCGCGACAGGGGGCAGTTCAAACGTAACCTTGCATGTGGTTTTCCTTTTGAGATATTGTTTTTTTACGCTCATTGTCCCCCCTTTTGTGCATGTGCGTTTCTTGTATGACGGGCAAATATATGAAAAGATGCGTCGTTTCGCACCACCGCTCCTGATGCGTGCCCCTATGTGATTCGGCGGCTGTGAAAAAATTGTTAATCAATAATTTCGACAACGGCCTTCTTGTGAAGCTTGGACGCGACAGCACTCACGATGGTCCTCATCGCCTGTGCGTTTTTCCCTTCCCTGCCGATGACCTTTCCGATATCCTCCCGGGCAACCCGCACTTCGAGTATGGATGTCTGTCCGCCGTTGATCTCGTTTACTCGTACCTTCTCAGGATAATCCACCATTGCCTGCGCCATATACGTGACTAACGTTTTCATGGAAACCCTCCTTGATTGTCTGCTTCCCGTATAATTCTGCCTGTATTGTCCGGAACATTACACCACGAGTATCTCTTTCACTGAGATTCCTACCGCAGTCTGACATTCAGAGCCATGGTATCGCAGATTCCATGGCGAGCATCAAAGCATACCCGCTGTCCCTCGAATAAGTTCTTTGACTCGGACCGAACCTCACTGTAATGAAGCAGTACTTTTCCCCCCTCGTCATTCTGAATGACCCCCAAGCCCGTTTCATTGTTAAAAAAGATAATGGTTCCCAGTTTCATGAAAAATGACCCCCCTTTTCTCTGTGTTGTTAAAACTCTATCCGTGCCGGTGATCACGGCGACGATGAAAACCATAGCAACACCAGTGTACCAGAATCATATGTTATCCCGGTTAAATTCCGATGACAGAATCGCAACACGTACACTGTTCATCGTCTTAAGTTTGATTGATGATGCCTCCGAAGAAGGTCCTCATCACATACTGTCTGTGGATGTTGTGCCGATGGAATGTCATATCAGTTTGTTTGCACGCTACAGACTGTTCAGCATGTACGGTGGATATTTGCAATGTATTGTAATGGAAAAATAGGCAATTGCAATACTAAGAAACTACAAAGATTATACGGTGAAATACCTGATACTACTTCAGATATGGCAGGAATGGTAGAAACTTGAAAAAATAAGGAAAGGAACATTCAAGGTGCGTTTAATACCGTCAATCAATACTCACAAATCAGAATTGATGCTATCTTGCTAGGAACATCATATTTCCTGACTCGTAAAATCTGATGACAGTTGCCACCGCTCTTTAATGCAGCAATCATGAACATATGAATCGCATATTGTTATTGTCTTCTCAGAGCTTCAAGCGTTAACAACTACTATATGTTTTCGTCCAGCTAATCTTGAAAAGCAGGGGGCTTATCAACGACCGACCGCATTTCCTTTCTGTCCATGTAGAGTGTTAAACTCAGCCTTTGTTCCTTCAAGTCCCTTCTCCTTTTGTTAGCTTTCCGGTATTGTCTTCTTTAAAACTGGTAACCTCAACCCCATCTTCACTTTGTAAGAACGCCTTTGCATACTGAACCACTTTTTCCATATCCTTCTCAGGATTTGTTGATATCTCGCCGTGGCCGGGGTATATCTCAAGTATCTGTCTCGTGCTCAGTTACATTATGGAATTGATATAATCACCCACGCTCTTCGATTCTGCTATGTATGAAAGTGTCCCGCCGGCAAAGATTGTATTCCCCTTTATTTTCTGATTCGTATAAAATAGCAGTGTTTTCATATTGTTTCATATTATTAAAAAATTTGAAGATGCAGTCTCCGCCGTGATCATGGCTGTTCCCGGAGGAAAACGGGCCTCCTTTGCCATGATCATGCTGATCGTGTTCCTGCTGGGCCTGTTCATCGAATGGATCGGGATAGTGTTTATCATCGTTCCCATTTTTTCTCCGATCCTGGAGACCCTGGGATTCAATCCCCTGTGAGCAGGCATGATGATCTGCATCAACCTGCAGATGGCCTTTCAGACGCTCCCCCCATGGCAATGTCGATCTTTGTACTGAAAGGTACGGCGGCGCCTGAGCTGGGTCTAACCATGCGGGATATCATAAAGGGAGTTACCCCCTTTGTCTTGATTATCATGTTCACCCTGCTGTTGTGTACGATCTTTCCTGAGATCATTACCTGGCTTCCGGAAAAAATGATCGGTTCCTCTCACTGCGCCCGTGATACAACCGACGAAGGTTGGGATGTCAGTTCTTGCTTTTTGCCATCTGTCCGGCTTGCCAACCCCAAAACAAAAAACCCCGTCTCTTTTCCGAGAACGGGGTCTTGTCTTCAATCG
>JAFGQS010000173.1 GCA_016935565.1 Deltaproteobacteria bacterium | reverse complement strand
TGCGAATAAACAGGGAAGGGTTGCCGGTGCCAACATTGGCGGACATGCAATGACATTTCCCGGTATCGTTGGTGCCCAGTCCTTCAAAGTGTTCGATCTTGAGGTTGCCACGACCGGTATTGATGAATGGGAAGCCGAACAGTTCGGATTTCATCCCGTAAGCACAATTATCTGGGGAACACCGTCCGCCCGATCACTGAGTAAGGGGAAAAAACTCGGACTGAAAATGGTGGCTAATAAATCAACAGGAAAACTACTTGGCGCGCAAGCTGTCGGAGAGGGAGGTGCCGTGACTAAAATCAATACTCTCTCAGCCTGTCTCTGGTCAGGAATGAACATTGATGAGATCGGTTATATCGACCTCGCCTATTCCCCACCATTCGGCGGTGCATGGGACCCTATTCAGATCGCAGCACAGATGTTGCGGAGCAAGATGTAATGCTATAAAGCCTTAAATCAATAAGGGGAATAGGATGGTGATACGTTATGGAACAAAGAGAAGAGAACGAACAAAGCATCATACGTCCCGAGATGGACATGGAAGATTTTACCTTCAGGGGGGACGGTATGTCTCCGGAGCGACTCAAGAAAATCAAGAGGGGCTTACAAACGTTACATACCCTCGAGTTAATGGCTCAGAATATCTATAAATTTCAGTTAACAAAGGAAAACACCGACCTCAACCGATACCTCATAACGGCCATGTGCAATGAAATGTCCCATTATCAGGATTTTCAGGTGAAACTCTTCGAGTTCGGCTGGAGACCGAATCCCTTCAGGTGGATGTTCTGGATCGTGGGATTTTGTTTCGGGTTCTTTTCGAAGATTCTCGGAAAGAAGATGACCCTGCGGACAGGTATATGGGTCGAGACCCTGGCAGTCAAACATTATGGTGAACTCCTCAAAGATATTGACTGGGATGATGATACCAGGGCGGTGATTGAAAGAAACTGGGACAACGAAAAGGGTCATGTGAGCCGGTGGGAAAGCCTCCTCTCGTCACTCTCGTGAACTCAGTATATTGTTATTGCGTGATAAGGACGATTTGAGATGACTCATAACCTCCGCCCGACCGGTTCTCAGAGAACTGATGAATCCCTCCGCACCAGGTGGCTCCGTGCATGCCGCTTTCATTTTGTTCCTACCAGTGTTCTTCCTGCCGTGCTCGGCAGTATAATCGCATGGTCGCGGTTCGGGGAATTTCATTTCCGGAATTTTCTTCTTGTTATTGCCGGAGTTTCCATTAATCATCTAGGCTTGAATATGATTGATGATGTTTTTGATTATGTCCATGCTGTTGATAAAATTCATGTGAATGGGAAAAACCCCTATACCGGCGGGAGTGGTGTTCTCGCGGAAGGATCCATTCCGGCCGGTCATATGCTGGCGGCGTCTGTTTTTTGTTTGCTCATCACGATCGTCATCGCGATTTACCTGACTATTTCTGTCGGCTGGCTCGTCCTGATATTCAGTCTGATCGGTATCCTCTCATCTGTTTTTTATACGGTGCCGCCTGTCCGTTACGGCTATCGGGGTTTCGGCGAACTTGGCCTGCTCATTAATTTCGGTCCTGTCATCTGTCTGGGGGCCTTTTACGTTCAGACGAAAAGTCTCGCCATGGAACCCTTTGTAATTTCTTTCACCTTAGGTTTTATGATGTGGTCCATGATTATTATTAACGAAATTCCCGATTATGAAGAAGATCGCCGCGGAGGCAAGTTGAATCTTGTAGCCCGTTTTGGAAAGAAAACGGGGATTGTCCTCTATATCGCGGGGTTAATCGGTGCATACGGCACGATCCTCTTGTCGGTGCTGCTGGGCGTGGCCCCGTTCCTCGTATTGCTTGCATTCCTCACCGTGCCGATAGCATATAGCTCGTGCATCGTTCTGAGAGAGAAGTATTCGGACGTGGTCGGGATAATTCCAGCCAATCAGGTAATGATTAAAGTTCATATGATAACGGGAATGTTACTGATCATTGCTTATCTCATTGCCGGGACATTCTTGTAACCGTCGAACTGATACTGGGGCTTTATACCATGAAATTATGTCATCGATGTAAAAACGAGCTTGATGTTCGAGATAAAGTGGGAAGAAAGGAAACGTGCCCTTCCTGCGGGTCTGATCTCCGCGTCTGCCTTAACTGCCGTTTTTACGATTCCGGGGCATACAACCAGTGCCACGAAACGCAGGCAGAAAGAGTCGTCGATAAAGACAGGAGCAATTTCTGTGATTACTTTGTCTTCAGAGATTCCGTTTCAGGAGAAAGTCGCGTTGAAAAAACCCCCGATGCCAAGGCAAAACTGGAAGACCTCTTTAAAAAATGAACCCCGCTTATTCCCTCATTGACGGTCATGCCCATCTCAACGAACTGGAAACCCTTGAAAAAGATCTCACGGAAGCCAGGCTGGCAGGAGTACAAGCAATTATCGGCGTCGGGATGGATCTCGCATCCAATCGCAAGATACTTGCAATTGCTCGAGAACATCCGGGATTTGTCTTTCCTGCCATCGGTTATCACCCATGGGAAATACGAAAGCCGGAAGTCGAAAAGACACTCGTGTTTCTTGAGGAGAACATTGAACGGTGTGTTGCTCTCGGAGAAGTTGGTCTGGATTACAAGGCCCGTGTCAAGAAAAATTTCCAGCGAGAGGTGTTCCGGGAGATCATTACCCTGTCGGTGCGATACAAAAAAATCCTCATTTTACACTGCCGGTATTCGCACCAGCGGGTCTTTTCCATGATTTCGGAAGGCGGGGTCGAAAGAGCGGTATTTCACTGGTATACCGGTACCATTGAACTGCTCCGGGACATTATCTCTGCCGGGTACTATATATCGGCTACACCTGCCCTGCAGTACAGTCCGCCCCACCAGGAAGCGGTACGCTCGGCACCGCTAGAGAGAATTCTTATTGAGACAGACTGCCCCGTCGAATATCATGGCAGGGAGTCACGTCCCGCCGATGTCGGTATTACTCTACGTGAGATTGCAAGGATCAGAGGAATGACGTTGGAAGAAGTTGCTGAGGTTACGTCGAACAACACGAAAAAACTGTATGGTCTTCCCGTTTAGGAAGGTTATATTCAGGCTGTTAAAAAAGCGAAGGAAGAAGATATGCCGGAATCTTACGGATAGCGGGATGATATAATACCACCATGCGATGCAGCAGGAAACGATAGAGTACTGATTTAGAAGGGGGCATGGTTGCCCCCTTCTAAAATCGAGATACTGTTCTGAAGAGAGAGGAACAAAACGCCGGCCGCTATAGTGAATTAGGCGCTGAATGTTAACTTTGTTCCGGACATGTTGAGAACAAAGCTGTCGGGCATCTCCTTTTCCATGTTCATAATCGCGTTTCTTCCCGTGCAATGACACGGAACGACGTACGTGGGGTTTATTTTTTTCAATTCATCCGTTGTCCTGCCGATTATCGGTTCAAACATCGGACCGGACAGATGAAATCCACCCATCACCACATAAACATCATTGATTCCGGTAACGGCTTGAGCGTGATTGACGGTGTTGATAATGCCCGCATGGGCACAGCCCGAGAGAATCACGAGACCTTTCCCTTTCACATTCATCACGACGGATGTGTCATCCTCAATGGGATCCCACGTTTCAACACCATCCTGTTCGAAAAAGGCAATCGGAAATCCCTTTTCAAAATCCGTCTCCCGCTTGATTTCTCCCAGGAAGATTGCATCTCCACCTAACAGAGAATATGGTTCTGCCGTTTCAACCACTTTGACGCCTGCCTGTTCGACTTCTGCTTTTGTGAATTTCGGGAAGTGTGCTTTCAGGGTCTCTCCGAATTTAAGATACCGGGGCTGCTTAAAGACTCCCGGATGGACAACAAGCTCGATCCCTTTCTTCCCGATCATCTTGACTAATTCATGAAAACCTCCGAAATGATCCATATGCCCATGTGAGAGTGCCATCTGTTCAATCGTTTCCGGATCCACGTTGAGGAGCCGCGCGTTGTAGGCCGCTCCTTCGTCTGAAAATCCGAAATCGAAGAGCAAGGTACGAGTCCGGTCATCCGTCGTTGTTTTTACGATTGCGGAATATCCGTGTTCTGCTTGGATCGAGTTTTTGAGTTCTCCGCCGGCGAAGGCCGTTGCCCGTGAGATAATCTCGTTGTTATCCATTGCGGTGATCTCAATGTAGTTGTCCTGTAAAGTCAGAATTTCAACCCTGTCTATGGCATTCGGCGTGATGTATTCCGACATGACGTTCCCCCTTTCTTGAAGGCTATCGATTAATGATAATGTTTCCCTTGTTATGACGGCTTATCCTCCGGTAGTTGTTCTCCCAGGGCGAGACGGCAGATGTCGGAGATCATATAATTTGACATCCCGGCATCACGAACCATGGGATTAAGCGTGGCGAAGCACATGGGGCAGAGATATACCATTGCTTCCGCTTCATAATCCTTAGCGTCCTTAATGTTTTTCTCTCGGAATGGCGCAAAATTCTTCCCCCTCGGGAAAAGCTTCAGATTTGGTCCAGCCACTTCAACACCGCAACAGATGGCATCAATACCGTCGTATTGTCGTGCGACCCGCTCAACCCCGATAAGGTCGAAGATTTCATCGAGAAGATCATCTTTTTCCGGTGCATACCGGGAGGCACACGGCCTTTGATAGGCCACCTTCATATTCAGCTTTGTGATGCTGTCCCGATGTTCTTTCAAATAATCTCTCAGGTATTCAAAGAAATGGACGGGGCGGAACGGAAGCTCAATGCCGTATTCCGGGGCTAACCCTTTCAAGATGGCGTAACAATCCTCGTGGATGAAAACAATCTCTTCGGCACCCGACTGTGCCAGATTGTCCACCATGGTCTGCAATCTGTCACGCATGATCGATTCATCTCCCATGTGAGCGAAGAGGACGTTGCAGAAATAGTGCCGCCCTTTAAGAAGGGTCACGTCATCAAAAAGTTGACCCTCAATGGCCCACGGCATATTACCCCCTATGACGCAGGCTGACAGAACCTTGGCTTTTTTCTCCACCGGCCGCGGTTCACCCTCGGCAGCGAATCGTGCAGCCATCTTGGATTTAATCTCCTGATCTGCAAAATCTCCCGTTTCTTCCAGCTTCTGTAAGATCAGATCAAAGGGTCTCGCGTCCGTCGGGCAATATTCATTACATGCGATGCATGTTACGCAATCATATAACCACTCCGCTTTCTCTCCCTTAACCAGCCGTTCGAACGCTTTCGCTCCGCTTTCCTTGTCAAAATCAAGGTAATAGCATCGTGCAAGACATTCGCCGCAAAAATCACACCTATCTTCGTGAAACATATATAACCTCCTGTTTTCAATGTTTTCTGTTAATAATAAAATTCCGCAGGGCCTTGTGAAATGTTAAGGCTGCCAGCAGGGCACAGTGTTCATGATCTTCCGGCATACCTTCTAAATGAGCAAGAATTGAACCCTGATTAATCTTGAGACAATCCCGGATCGCTTTCTTTTTTGCCATTGCGCTTGCTGCTCCGCATGCTGCAATAGTGAAGATACATCCGTCGGTTGAAAATGTGGTTTCTTCAATTTTTCCGTTTCTTACCCGAAGAAATATTTCGACGGTATCTCCTCAGGTGCCGGTTATTTTTGCATAACCGTCAGGTGTATTCATAATACCATAGCTGATCGGATTAACCCCGTAATCAATCACTTTTTCTGAGTACAGTTTTTTCGCTTCCTCATAAACCATTCCCAGCATCGTTTCTACTATTTTATCGTTATCTTCCATGGTTCCTTCCTAACTCCGATTAACTGGATGAGTCCCACTAAAGGGGATAAATGCGTTAACGAAATTATTTTCTGCCGGATAAACGCAAAAAATAAATTTTGACTTACTAATGATCGCAGATATTGTCACCTAGTTGTAACTTACCGTTGAGATAATTTTCAATGATGTTTTGAGGGGCATCGGATGGTGCGCCTATCAGTACTCGAATCCCCTTTTCTTCAAAGAGACCCTGTGCACGCTGTCCCATTCCTCCGGCGAGAATGACATCCGTTTCTCTTTCATGAAGCCAGGTCGGCAGTAACCCCGGTTCATGGGGAGGTGCTGCCAAGCTTTCCTGATGGAGAATCTTTTTATTTTCGACGTCCACGTCGAAAAATGCGAACGTCTCGCAATGGCCGAAATGAGGGCTAAGGCGGTCCTGGACAACGGGTACGGCTATTCTCAAAGTTGTATCTGATTTTTTTTCGGAGAGCACAACGTCTGATGAGGGTTTCTGCTTTTCTTTTATATCCAGGATAGGTTCAATGGCCTTCGCAAATGCCTGTGCCGCCGCTGTTTTTGAATAATGGTAGACAAATGGTTTCCCGCTGTCGGAGGCATCGACGATCAGGGGTTCGACGGGAATACTTCCCATGAATGCCACATTCATCTGTTTTGCCATTGTTTCACCGCCACCCTTCTTGAATATATCAATGACGTTTCCGCAATGAGGACACACCAGACCACTCATGTTTTCTAAAACGCCTAACACGGGCACATTAACCTGCCTGCAGAAATTGATGCATTTCCGAACATCGTTGGTAGAGAGGTCCTGAGGTGTGGTTACAATAATTGCACCATCACTGTTCGGAAGCAATTGAGCTACTGAAAGCGGTTCATCACCCGTTCCCGGAGGAAAATCAATGACCAGATAGTCAAGCTCACCCCAATTGACCTCTGAGAGAAGCTGCTTAATCACATTCATTTTCATGGGTCCTCTCCAGATAACGGCATCATCTTGATTTTGAAGCAGAAATCCTATGGACATTACCTTGATTCCTTCGACAAACTCTACGGGAAGAATTGACGTACCGTCAGATGAGGGTCGTGCTTTATCAAGATTGAGCAGTGTGGGGACGCTGGGACCATGAAAGTCTGTGTCCAGAATCCCGACCTTTCTACCATTCATTGCAAGTGCAACGGCAACATTGACGGCGACGGTGCTCTTGCCGACGCCACCTTTTCCGGAAAGAACCATTATTTTATGTTTAATCTGTCCCATGCGGTTTGTGAGGTTTTCGCTTTGAGTATATTGTTCCAGTCTAGCGTCAGCTTTTTCATTGTTTGTTTTGTTGTTAAGTTTGTGGTTCGAATTTTCTTCCTTACCCATTATTTCAATCCCCTTTCAATTGATACACGTTTGTCTTGTATATTATTTTTTATCGTAATTTCTTTTTGCATGGTAGAGAATTCTCTCTCCCTGTTTTTTTCTTTGAATCAATTTTTGATTCAGTAATTCTTCAACGTACTTGATGGCTTCGTTTCGATGCAGATCCAATCCACCAGATATATCATCGATTGAGCAGGGGCGGCGGATTAACATTTCAAAAACATCGTCACAGGTTCGCTTGAATTCACCGAGACGATGAACCTTTGAATAGTCCGCAATTATTTCACACCGTGGTCCAAAGAACCTAACAATATCTTCTAATGTATCTTGTTTGACAAGGTCAACAAAATTTTCTGCCGGTGTTCTGACGGCGGTGTTGAGCTGTATTACATCCGGTACGATTCGATCAATCCAGGTTTTGATTTTCAACAATTCGCTTTCGCTGTCTGTGATGCCTTTAATCAGGAAAACTTCAAGCCAGAAGGGACCTTTAAACTGTTCGCGAAGAGAACAAAGACCCTGAACCATTTTTTCAAATGAAATAGCCTGGTGAGGTCGGTTCACGAATGAAAATGTTTCCTGATCCCCCGCATCAAGCGACGGAATAATCAGATCGGCATCCAGCACCGCGTTTCGGACCTCATCAATCCAGAACAGCGAACCGTTTGTTAAAACGGCCACGGGGATATCGGTGATGGCTTTGATGCCGTGTATAATATCCCGTACACGACTGTGTAACGTCGGCTCGCCGGACCCCGACAGCGTTATGTAATCGGGGCGCGGAATTTCCTGTAATTTTGTTCGGATGTCATCAATTATATCCTCGACGAGGAAATATTCTTTTAAATCGTCGGTTTTATTGGTTGTTCTCCCGAGTTGACAATAAATACAATCATATGTACACGTTTTAAAAGGAACGAAATCTATTCCCAGGGATTTGCCGAGCCTCCGTGACGGTACCGGACCAAAAGCGAATTTTTTTTTCTTTATTTTCTCTGTCATACTGATATGTTACTCTTCGCATGGTCTTACGTTACAGGGCGTTTCTCGACCACAGCAGGGAGATTCCTTTCCGCACCGGGTGGTTACATCATCGTATCCGTAATCCAGCCTCGATCCCCTGAGTATAAAACCGCCGCCCAACCCTATCAAGCGCTCCGTGGCTCCTCCACACTCGGGACATGAATCAATCGGGTCTTCGGTTATTTTCTGAAATGCTTCAAATGCATGTCCGCACTTTTTACATCGGTACTCATAGGTCGGCATATCTATTTCCCTCACAAACAATTTTCAAGACATTCTTCGGTGATTGCATTAAGGAAGTATATGATTTGTATAAGGCCTCTCGATTAGTAAAAATAATCATTACGCTTTTCCGTTTTTGAAAACCAGATCGCCTACTTGACAGCCGATCTTATCCGCTATAACGGGACACTTTGCCTGGAGCAGAAAAAAAATATTTTTAGATTCATCGCTCAGTGATTCATAATTTCCCTGTCCCTTTGCCAGGACAATGTCAGCTTTATGATAATAATCCAGGAATTCTTCGGAACAGGATTCCAGGACAACACCGGGGAAATCGGCACCGGTGTCAATGACTCTTACGATATCCGTCATTCCGACAAATTGTGCATCTTCCATCGTTGCGTCATTGATGATGGGCTTTCCCCTGACGGCATAGGTGATATCGACGTTCGTCTCTCTGAATAAGACATTAATCAATATCTTATCCAGCACAATCTCGCCGGCATTATCACCGATATAAAGAAGCTTCCCGGAGTTCTTAATGGATCGTTCAAAAGAAGGATGATCGAAAAAATCCGAGTTCTTACTTGAAAAACTTTGAAAGATATCCCGTATGTCGGTCCACTGACGTTCAGGCCCCATGTCTATGAGATTTCCCGTGCCGGCAAGCCGCAAGGCATCGACAAACGGTTCATATGATTCTTTAATGAGTTTGACAAGATCAGCTTCGATCCTCATTACCTGGTTGTTGTGAAAGGTTTTGATTTTTTTGTAAGGGTCAAGATTACCCGTTATTTCCCTGATCGTGGAGTGAATCAACCAGCCGATTTGCGGGGGTGTAATGTCCGGGGATACTTTCAGCAATGTACTCATTATCGAATTTAATACATCTTTTTGCTCATTTTCATCCGCACCCGAGATTCTGCTTGCCTCCAGGGCCTGTCTGAGAAAGCAGGGAAAACAGTCTAAAGATATTTTCAATATGGACTCCTGTTTTATTCAGTTCTTAACCGAGAGCATAAATGACGTTTCTCCATACGGTCTTTATGTCTTCAGAAACAGCACCACCGGTGTATTCAACGACACTGGTTTTCATAATCTGTGCCTTGGTAATGGCGTTATCATAGCGGACTCGTCCCGCAACCCTGACACCGTGTTGTTTTGCTTCGGTCTCGATCTGTTCCGTAATCTCGGGGTTCAAATCCCATTTGTTGATGCACACGAGAGCGGGAATTCGAAAATGAGACGTCAGTTTTGTCACCCGCAGGAGATCATGTTTCCCTGAAAGTGTCGGTTCGGTTACGATCAAAACAAGATCAGAACCGGTAACCGATGCAATGACAGGACAGCCAATACCCGGTGAGCCGTCAACGATTATGTAGTCGAGACAATCTCGCTCTGCAATTTTCTTTGCCTCCTGTCGAACAAGGGTGACAAGCTTTCCCGAATTACCTTCGGCAAAGCCGAGGCGAGCATGTACCATTGGGCCGTAATGTGTTGTCGATGTGTACCATTCGCCATTTACCGCGTCTTCAAATGCGATTGCCTCGGCGGGACAAATGCGAACGCAGACACCACAGCCCTCGCAGAAGATGGAATTTATGTATGGCGTTTCCGCCTCCTCGCCGTTGGTTGAAACAGGATAGTGTATGGCATCGAAACGGCATTCTTCAATACATCGATCACAGGCGATACACTCATCGTCGAGGATTCTGGCTTTCTTGCCGCCGCTGAAATCTTCGTGATGCTGAATGTGGGGATTTAGGACAAGGTGCAAATCCGCCGCATCGACATCGCAATCCGCCAGGACTTTTTTATCCGCCAGTGCCGCGAATGCTGCTACGATACTGGTTTTCCCGGTGCCTCCCTTTCCGCTTATGACAACGATTTCTTTCATGGTTGCTTTCTCGTTTCAGGTCATTTTTTCGATTCATTTTCGTAGAGGTTCGTTATTCGCATCCAGCAGGATTCAAATAACGTCCGGTATTCGGGCAATACATGGACGATCATTTCTCCCCGTGAGTAAGCTTCGGCAATTTTTCTATCATCGGGGATTTCCAGGACGACAGAGATATTCTCTCGGTCGCAATAGTTTTTAACATCATCATTTCCGATATCACAACGGTTGATAGCCACCGCAAAGGGGATCTTCAACGCTCTCACCATTCCAACGGCGAGTTCCAGATCATTGAGTCCGAAAGGGGTTGGTTCCGTCGCGAGAAGAACGAAATCGGCATCTTTTACCGCTTCGATGACCGGACAGGACGTTCCCGGAGGGGAATCGTAGATTATAACATCTGCAGCATTGGCAGTTTTCTTGACACCGCCGATAACTGCCGGGGACATTAATTCTCCGATATTGAGGAGCCCCTGGATAAAGGCAACGCCGTTGCTCGTTCCCGTTTCGACGATACCGACTTCGCGGGGTACCTCGATGATTGCTTCTTCAGGACAGAACAGTTTACACGCTCCACAACCGTGACAGAGTTCCGGAAATGTCAGGACAGAGCCTTTAACGACAACTATTGCGCTGTACTCACAGACCTCTCCACAGATGCCGCATCCCGTGCACTTCTCTTTGATGATTTCCGGCTTCGATACGGTAACCGGGTTTGATGATTCTATTTCCGGCTTCATGAAGATGTGGCAGTTGGGTTCTTCGACATCACAATCAAGAAGTTGTACCATGTTTCCCATATCGGCAAGAATGAGAGCGAGGTTTGTTGCTATCGTTGTTTTTCCCGTTCCTCCTTTGCCGCTCGCGATTGCTATGTTCAACGTTTTTGCTCCTTTCAGGGTACCGAATTCTCGTCGCTGCTAGCTATTTCTGCTTGTCACTCTTGTCAATTTGCTCTTGAATGTTCTTGAGCTGTTCTTGAAGTACGCGAGCCTGCTCCTTGAGGGCAGCCAACTCTTCTTCCTTTGAAAAATTACCCTGCTGAGCCTGGTATCCGAAGCCACTTGCCGGTGCCATGCCTCGGCCACCGCCCATTCCTTGACCCATGCCGCGACCCATGCCCATACCTCGGCCGCCGCCCATTCCTTGACCCATACCGCGTCCCATGCCCATGCCACGGCCGCCGCCCATACCTTGACCCATGCCACGGCCCATACCGCCACCCATACCAAAGTGACTTTCCACATTTGGCTGGTTTGTCGCGGCGAAAGCTCCCGATTTGAACTGTTCGACCGCTTGACGCACCGTTCCCGTGACACCGACGATGATCTGAACGCCGGCGGCACCGAAAACATTAAAGGCGTTGGGGCCGCAATTTCCGGTCAGCACAAATTTGACATCACGTTCTGCAATGAACTGGGCTGATTGAATACCCGCGCCGCCCCCTGCGGAGACGTTCGGATTTTCTATGGCTTCGTTCGTCATCGTGTCAGTATCGACGATGATATAGTATGGTGCCCGACCGAAACGGGCCTCGACCGGGGAATCCATTGATGATCCGGTAGCTGTAACTGCTATTTTCATTTTTTCTCCTTTCGTGCACGGTTCCTCTTTCACCGTTTCACGCCTTGAAACACGCTGTCCGGTGTGCGTGAAGGATGACCCCGCACTTATTTCACGAATTCACATCCTTTTTGCAAAGCTTTTGTTCTTATAAAGTTCAATATAATCATTCATTCCTGGATATCAAATACGATCCTGTAAAAGTTTCGCATAAAAAGAGCGCTGGAAAGAAAGGTTTCTTTACCAGCGCTCCCTTCCGCTTGTTTTTATTCGGCAGATTCTCCTTCCAGCTCGGCCAAGCGTTTTTTCACGCCGTCAAGGGCATCTTCGAGATACTCTGCTTCATATTTCAGCTCGTTGAGTTCGTCTTCTTTCGACAACCCCTGTTGGTACGGCGGATAATAGGGTGCGGCATATGGCATCGCTGGCGGCGCAAAACCACCGTAGGACGGATACCCGTATGCGGCACGTTGCCATCCGGTCAAACCGGTTGCGTAGAACCAGTTTCGACGACCCCAGCCGCCTCCACGGCCCATTCCCCATCCTCTGCCGAATCCACGACCAAACCCTCTGCCTGGAACAGGATTGGCAAAACCGGGGGTTGGATACCCTGCGCACAAGCCCATTCCTCTACCTGTTATTGATCCCCAACCGAGAGGACCCGTTCCATCTCCACCTGGCATGACACATACCTCCTTATATGCGAATGATATTATGAACGATTTTGACCCCGACCCTGTCGGCTCCGCCACCGGCCCTTGCCTCTACCCGGGCCACCGCCAAATCCTCCTAGGCCAAGTTCAAAAAATTTCCCCAATCTGCCGAAAAATCCGGCATTTTCGTTAGATTTCTTCATTCCTTCCATGTCCGTTCCGAAAGGATCGATACTGCGCCCTCTTCTCGATCGCTGGCCCTCCGTCCCGGTTCATTCTCCCCGTGGCATAAAGCATATCCTGTCAGAATAGCTTGTGATTGTGGCCAGTTACCACCCGTACGCAAAACGTCCACGGCCTCTACCGTACCATCCTCGTCCCCATCCACGGCCAAAGCCGCGACCAAATCCGAAACCGCGGCCGAAGAAGGGCCTTCCGAAACCGCCATATATACCTGCGGACCCATATGGGTTTATCCTCTGAGGATTCACCGGTATCGGAGCACCGTAATATGCCCCACCCCGTAAACCTCTTCCGGGAATCGGATTCGCGTACCCCGGCGTCTGGTATCCCGCGCAGAAACCTGCCGCTCTCCCAGTCATTGGACCATATCCTGAGGGTCCGGTTCCATCACCCCATGGCATGCTCTTCACCCCCTGTATTATTTTTAGCAAATTAAAACCTTTATTGTTAATGCATCAAAAAGCGTGCCAGAACGATTCTGAGTATGTCCGGCACGAAATGTTCAGGCATTTCAAATAGATGCAAAAAGAAACATCTTCCGAAGGCTGGAGGAGGTAGCTATTTTGCGCCTTCTAAGACCAAGAATAGTTGCATTTATGCTACCACTCTAAACCCAATGTCCTTCTGTTGTTGCATCGGTAATTTCCTGTAAACGACCTGCCTTCCACTCAGACAGTGCCTCCTCAACCGTTTCGACGCTCTTGTTAAAAATGAAAATCTTAACAGAAGCGGCATTTAGCGTTCTGAACGCATTCGGTCCCACGTTACCCGTTAAAACGGCATCTGCTCCCAGATTCGCTATATTCTGGGCAGCCTGAATCCCTGCACCCTGAGGAGCATCAACATTTTGTTTATTTGAATGTGCCTGAAAGGTACCTTCGTCGAGATCTATCACAACAAACCATGTGGCTCTTCCGAAGCTACGATCGACTTTACTGCCGAGTTCTTCTCCATATGAAGTTACTGCGATTTTCATTCTTTCCATCCTCCGCTTACATTGCCCCGACCACCATATCTGCCTCGTCGTCTCACGCCTTTTCCTCTGCGACGCCATCTACCTGAAGAACAACCGGGGAGGTTAAAGCGCGGATCGCTGAGGTAACCCCTTAAATAGGCTTCAAGGGCCTCATCCGCGGTACCCCTCAAAAACGGTATGACTCGGATTCCGGAAGCCACCAGCATTCTTTCCAGGGGTTTTGATACTGCTCCGCAGAGTAATACCTGGATGCCAAGCTTTTGTAATCTCGTTGCTTTTTCTAAGATCGTCCTTTCAAAAAAAGGGAGGACTATCCGGTCTTTCGTATGACCGGACTCAACCGTCACAACAAGCAGGCGATCGGAAAAATCACATACTGTTGAAACATAGTGATTCCATGTGGGTATGGCAATTTTCATGATTTTCTTTTCCTGTTTATTTGTACAGCGAAAATCATGCCAATCGTGTCGTGCAAACGGTATTAATGCTATTCATCAATTATTTCAATATTTTGTGATCGATATGTCCGGGCATAGGGAGTGAAAACATTTGCATTTAAGCGACTGTATTATGGTGAGAGGGATGCATTATTGAAACGAGAGATAATAATGTAAAGAGAAAAAAGGATTATCTGTCAGGTGCTTTGTGCGAATAACCTTCCGGAATACAAAAAAGTTTCTGCCGACTTTCGGTATAGAGAATATTAATCATGATCGAAGAGGTAGCCGATCGACCGGATGCTCTTAAAATAAACCGGATTATGGGGATTGTCTTCAAAATATCTCCGGAATCGTACGATAAAATTGTCCACCGTCCTCGTTGTTGTGTTTTTCGTGTATCCCCAGCCTATTTCGAGCAGCTTCCGACGCGACAGCGGCTTTCCCCGATTGACGACAAAAAGTTTCAGGAGTTTCACTTCCTGTTCAGTCAGGATAACCTCACCGCATTTGCACCGGGCTGTGTGGGTAGTGAAATTGATCTGGTTTTCTCCAAACGAGTAAGTCTCAGCAAGGGTATCAAGACGGGTATTGTACAGATCATCATCGCGGTACCATGATACCTTCGTGAGAAGACGCTCCACACGTAATAAGAACTCATCAAGGTGGAAGGGTTTTGCAAGATAATCATCCACTCCATACAAGAGACCCTCGATCCTGTCATCAGGCTCTCCCTTTGCCGAAACGATGAGAATGGGGATTCGTTCATCCTCCAGTCGGATACTTCGAAGTACCGAAATGCCGTCAATATGGGGGAGCATAATATCCAGTACGATCAGGTCCGGTTTCAACTCCTTCCACTGTTGAAGACCTGACGTTCCATCGGGGGCAATGAAGACATTGTATCCCTGAAGTGAGAGGTTCAATTTCATGCCTTCCGCTATGTGTGTGTCGTCTTCAATGATAAGAATACGTTTTTTCTGTGCGTTATTCACAGCAATCTCTCGCTATTGTTTCTTCTCGGGTTTGAAAGGTAACACGACCGTAAAAATCGACCCTTGTCCCACCCCTTTACTTCGGGCGTTGACCGTACCTTTGTGAATTTTGACAATATTCTCGACCAGATACAGCCCTATTCCACTGCCCTTGGCCGTCATATTATCCGACAGACCGACCTGATAAAATTTCCTGAAAATCTTCTTGAATTCGGATTTATCGATTCCGATACCATTGTCTTCGAAGGTGATGTGCAGTGATCGTCTTTGCGGAAGAAACGTAATATCAACGTTTGGCATGTCTGATTCGTTATATTTGATTGCGTTTGTCAACAGATTCATGATGAGCATTTCAAATAACGACGGATTGATGCGATAAGGAAAAGATCGGCCTGAGGGGTTATGAATGGTGATTGTACAATGTTGGAAGAGATGATCGTTATCCTTGCAGAATTTTTCAACGACCGTAACGAGATCTGATATAACATACTCCCCTTCGTAATTCCTGCTTTCAACACGCGCAAGATTCAATATGCGGCTGGTGTTCTCTGCAAGACGGTTTACGTCCTGAATCATGTACCGGATATATTTGAGTTGATCATCCCGGGGAAGCTCATGCTTTTGAAATGTTTCCAGATATAGATTCAGTGATGTGACGGGGGTTTTCAATTCGTGTGTAAAGTTATTGATAAAGTTATTCTGCATTCGATAGAGCTGTACCAATTTTTGATTATAGACAAAGATTATAAAGATTCCCGCCAGGATAATTCCAACGAGAATGGAGAGTATCATAATCACTACCCAGGTTTGCGGTGTAAAAATATGAGTGGTATCAAGATTGAATTTTCGTACCATCGTCTCGAGGCCTGTGCTGACTTCCACATACCAATAGATATAAAGAACCAGTGATGTCGCCAGGGCCACCATGGAGAAGATAAAAATAAAGATAGGATGATAAAACCATTTTGTTCGATCAATCATTACTTTACGTTACTACAATACACCATCATTTATGTCAACGTTTCAAACCGTTCATCATGATCTCTTTCATTGTTTTTCGTATGCAAAAAGAGACCGTCCTTCACGGTGTAATTTTCGGAGGCTTCGATTGTAAAACTTTTGTAAAACCTGTCCGGAGGGCTATCTTTCCTCCTTCTCGTGTAATAAGAAGATTTTTGCGAGCAATGATCACGATTACTGAAAGCGAGGAAAGATCTGATGAAAGAAGAACATCCCGTCCACCCCTTGGGAACACGTGCACGAATTTTACTGTCCAGCGTCTTTGGACCGTACGCGAAAGACGATGAATACGGCAGCCGGATGATCAATCCGATGGAACTGTATCACAATCAGGTGACACGGGTTCAGGGAAGTTTCTCCCTCCGCATGTTTCATCGTTCCTTCGGATTGATGATGATTCAATCCAATATCGATGCACCCTGCACACTGTTGGATTTTCCGTCTCTCGACCGTTTTATCTCCGAGATCACAAATCATTCGTACGATATCGTGGGAATCAGTTCGATCATTCCCAATATCGGCAAGGTACGGAAAATGTGTAAACTCGTCCGGGAACACCAGCCGAAAGCAATGATTGTTGTGGGCGGGCATATTGCGAACAAGGAAAACATCCGGGGTATTATTGACGCAGACCATATTTGCAAGGGTGAAGGTGTCCGCTGGTTTCGCCGTTTTCTCGGACAGGATGACACTGACCCGATCCGGCATCCCATGGTCCACTCGGGATTCGATACCCGGATTGTGGGTGTTTCCCTTCCAATGAGGCCGGGGAATACTGCGGCCATGCTCATTCCTTCCGTCGGCTGTCCCGTCGGTTGTAATTTCTGTTCCACCTCCGCCCTGTTCGGGGGGAAGGGGAAACATATCAATTTCTATGAAACGGGAGATGAACTTTTTGCCGTCATGTGTGAACTGGAAAAGAAGCTGAGAGTACGGTCATTCTTTACGATGGATGAGAATTTTCTCCTTCATCGGAAACGGGCGCTCCGGCTCCTTGAATTAATGGAGCAACACGGGAAAAACTGGGCATTATTTGTATTCAGTTCGGCCCGGGTATTGCAGTCATACACCATTGAACAATTGGTGGGGCTGGGAATCTCTTGGGTATGGATGGGACTTGAAGGTGAAGAGAGCACCTATCAAAAATTAAAAAATGTCGACACCCGGTCACTCGTATGCCGACTGCAATCACACGGGATTCGCGTTTTGGGTTCCTCGATCATCGGACTGGAAAACCATACACCCGACAATATAGGAGAAATCATCGACTATGCCGTCAGTCATGATACGGATTTTCATCAATTCATGCTGTATACTTCGATTCCCGGCACACCGTTATACGAACAGCATCGGCGGGAGGGAACACTTCTTCCGGAGGAGGAAATGCCAACGGCGGATGCCCATGGTCAATACCGTTTCAATTATCGGCATCGTCACATTCACAACGGTCTTGAAGAACACTATATTCTAGACGCTTTTCGTAGAGATTTCGAGGTTAACGGTCCCAGTCTTGCCCGATTGATCAGAACGTTTCTGGCAGGCTGGAAGCGGTATAAAGACCACCCGAACAAGAGGATTCGTGATCGTTTTGCCTGGGAAGTGAGACCGTTGCGGACTACCTATGCCGGTGCTGTCTGGGCAATGAAAAAATGGTATCGCGGTGATGATCGGATGATCAATAAAGTTGAATCCCTTCTAAATGACCTGTATAAAACATTTGGCTGGCTGACAAGGATCACCGCACCCGTCATCGGACGATATATCTACTACACGATAAAAAGAGAAGAACAACGATTAGCCCGTGGCTGGACCTATGAACCCGGCATATTTTATGAGAAGAATACGGCCGCCATTGCACTGGAACAGGCTGATCCGGCAAAATTCAAGTTTAAAGCGCCGCGCATTGAGTGGGTAACGTGCGAAAACGCGCCTGCTCCGGGACGATAATAAGAGAAGAACAGAACGCTTCGCCTTTGTTCGTGATGATGGGTACATGTACTCACACGGTTGAGTAAATGGTAATCCTGATGCGGCATGGCAGCACAGGCAAAAGGTCGAAGGCTAATGGTTAAGTGCCCGGTCTTCATTCTTCTCAGTTCTGACTGCTGAAAACTGATGGCTGATTACTATGCCTTCTGTCTCTTGACTCTTTTGCGGTTCTTGAATCACGATACACGAGCGACGAGACACGCTGCACTTCGTGCGGAAAGTTCTTGACATTTTCGTCTCCGAGTGTATTTTTTTAAAATAGTTAAAGGAGAGTTCGCGACTCTTTAAAAACATAATGTTTCACCCATAGCCATTAAAGGAAGGAGCCGTGGAGTGATTGGCGACAAGACCCCGTTTCTCTGAAAAGAAAGCGGGGTTTTTTGTTTTGGATCTGAAGAACTGAATAACGAACCCTTGACCCTGGAATCCTTGGTTCCTCTTCTCCAACTCAATTGAAGAAGAACCATAAGTATTTTCCTAAATTCTTACGATAGAAAGG
>JAFGQS010000172.1 GCA_016935565.1 Deltaproteobacteria bacterium | reverse complement strand
GAGACGGTCATAGCAATCGGAAACTCTTTGGGGCTTGAAAATTCAGTGACGGTGGGAGTTTTGAGCGGAATAGACAGGACCTTTTCGAACGAACAATGCGAATATGCATGTTCTGGACTGATTCAGGTCGATGCACCGATCAACCCGGGAAACAGCGGAGGTGCCCTGTTGAATCTTGACGGCGAACTAGTCGGCATCAATCTTGCCGTCGTATCAGGTGCACAGGGGATCGGGTTCGCCATACCCGTTCACCGGATAAAGAAACTGCTCAGACAATACCGATAACGTGGGATACTTTGAAGACAGCCGACCCCGTTTATTCACTATTGCAGCTCCAAAACGTATGGCACCGATATTTTGAGTCATCCTATTGACCGCAATTGAGTGTTTTTTCTCCCCTGTCCAATTCCATTCCATCCGCATTCATTATTGTTTATCCCCTGACATAAGGGTGCGCAGTATGTCCTCCTTGCCTATAATACCGACCAGCGTGCCTTGATCCAGGACGGGCAGGGTATGTATGGTATGCTTCACCATCAGTGTGGCGATGTCTTCCAGGCCGGCTTCGGGACCAACCGTTATGGGATCACGAGTCATGGCTTCGCCCACGGTAACTGCCGCTATTTTTCGGACTGCCTTTTCAATATTTTTCTGGGAGGTTAAGGGAATCAAACTGTCGAGCAAGATGAAGTAGGAGGGCAGGGGAATCTTTCTTTGCTGTGAGATCAGATCATCCTGGCAAATCATGCCCTTCAGGCGGCCCTCTCCATCGACAACGGGTAGACCGTTGAAGTGATGTTCGAGCAATAATTTTGCCGCTTCAACAATCTCCGTCTCGGGATGAACGGTAATCACCTCCCTTGTCATAATATCCCTGGCTTTTAACATATGCCCCCTCCTCGTCATTTTTTGCTTTATATACACTTCATTTTCCGGCGCTGGTTCCAGGTGTTACTGTATTGCATATGTCCGATCTTATATCACAACCATACTATAACTCAAATAGAGGCCAATCCACAATGATATCGCACACTGCCAATCATGTTCCGGTAACCATTTTATCGAGATCGGAACCGTTATGCAATGGGTTAAATGTCATTCCTCAAAGCTATTTTCCTTGACCATGAACACACCTAATGTTATGAAATGACTTGTAATTAATATTCATTATTCTCTTTTCAAGGGATCTCACAGGATACGTATTGTAATACATTGCACAGCCCAAGGAAAGCGGCAGGAGAAGCCGGTTATTCTATACCGTTCTTTCAGGCAACCATAAAGGAGATTCATTATGTCATTTTTTAAACTCGACGAACTGGAAGAAAGAGAAATGGTTCCCGGATTCAGGGCACGATTTATCCATTCCGACCATATGACCCTTTCTTCCTGGACAGTGAAGGCAGGTTCCATCATGCCTGAACATTCACATCCCCACGAGCAGATAACCGCCATTCTCGAAGGCGATTTTGAGATGACCGTCGGCGGAAAAACGTCACGTCTGAGCGAGAACACCGTAGGTATCATTCCGGCAAACGTGATTCACTCGGGAGTAGCATTGACTGATTGCCGTATCATGGATGCCTTTTATCCCGTCAGGGAAGATTACCGATAGGATATTGTCTTGACAGGATTATTTTGTAACTTAGATTGTTCTCATCCAAGAAATGTAATATCAGATATGTAAGGCTTCGGGAAACCCAAAAGCTGGTTCTTACCAGTAGGGTGATCGATACCACCACAAGGGATAATGATGCCGGAAAGGATCATACACATCTCGATATTCGGTACGCTTTTCCCATAGACGAATCGCTTTTGCTCCCACCACCGGATATTCATATGTAATGTCACCGAGCGGGTGCATTTCTTTTCCGACAATATCGCCCGCAACGGTGATTTCCCGGCCCTTTTCATAGATGACCGGGTCGAGAAATCCGGTATACCGTATGATAAATCGCCCTTCCGACTTATCGAGATTAACGGGACGCTTTTCCATATCCAGCGACGTCTGCATTACTTTTATGTTCGTCTCACCTTTTCTGTTATTTGTTTCGATAATGACCCCACCCCACAGGACGGTTCGTGACATGTACTGTTCCGGAGACTTTTGTACTTCAGCGAACGGCGCGGTTGTATCAACCTGCTGCATGATTCCGTCTGAAAATGGTGCACAGGCACTGAACAAAAAGACCGTTAAAATAATAAATACCCTTTTTGTTTTCATTGTTGTTTACCGAATAATTGTTCCGATTCCAATTCCAAAACGAAAACGGGGTTCTGCATCTTCGGGTTTCCAGATATGAAATTCACGGGGAGTTACAACCGGATAGGTATATGTTAATTGATCGATGAGACGAATTTTTTTCCCTTCTATCTCGCCCGCGACGGTTATCAACCGATCTTTCCTGAACATTTCAGGGTCCCGATACTCGTTGAAGTGAATGAGAAATCGTCCGTATGAAACGTCCGTAGCCGTCGGTTTATGTTGCCATCCCAGCGGTTGCTGCAACACCTGAATCCAGGTTGTCCCATCCTCCACAGAAGAAGTAAGTATCCTGCCCCCGATAACGACGATCTTACCCCGATACTGTTCCGGATCTTTGGTCAACTCCTGAAACGTGATCTGCTGATCCGCAAGCCGGAGAATCTCGGAGGAAATGACCGGTGCGCATGACGAAAGGACCATGACACTTATCAGCACAAACACTTTTTTTATCATTTTACAATTCCTCCGATTGACAGGACACAACCTGGGCTGCACAGGTTCAAGAGCTATTTCATCCTGTAGTGCATTCGCTCCCATTATTCCGACTCGGCCGGCTTGAGTGATGATGCTTACCACAATCTTTTGGTATTAAAGCTCCCTGCAATCCCGATTATGAATCGGGACAGGGACTCTACCCGGCAAGGATTACCTTTGTTATTTATTCTCTCGCTATTTCCGGTTCAATGACGTCGCAATCATACGATACTCACCTTTGAACCATGCTTTTTTTACCAATCTGTCTTCTAAAATTGACAGGGCATGTTTATGTAACAGCGCATAGAATTCTTTTTCATAGGTTACGGTACCGAAATCTATCGTCGTCACGTATTTCAACCGCGGCTTAATGATCTCCATCACAGGAAACTTTTCTTTATAGATGGTTTGAAAAAATATAATTTCTCCGTCAGGCTTCAGCCAATCCTTTATCCTTTCAAGAACCAGACGCTGATCATTCAACAGCATGAAACTCATACTGAAAAGAATAAAATCGAAGTATATCCTTTCCGCAGGCTTGAAATACTCAATAAAATTCTGATGGATTTCTATGTAATCCCCCAACTGATAATCCTGTATAAGGCCGCGACAATTTCTCAGGTATGTTTGATCGATATCGACGCCGGTTATTCTTAACCGTTTCGATTTAATCACATCGTGATAATTTTTCATCATCATTCCGTTGCCGATCCCTACATCAAGAATAACTGAAGCATCGGGGAAATAATCCAGACAATTTCTATAGCAGTGATCGTTAATATCGCTGACAAACAGTCTGTAGAGCCAATTTTTCATTGTTCAAACCTGAAACGGCACGTTCGATTTCTATCACTTTATAAATGGTCATCGAGGGCCTCCGAATTTCTCGGGATGCCCCGTTTTTCACCAAAATATCCAGCAAAAACATCTGCAGTTGCGGTGGTTCCGCGGGATCTGTTGAAGTGGTGGTAGTACAAGAAATGGAAAGGGAATTGAATTTTACAAGTGCGTGTTATTGCCCCGGGGGAAATTCAGAAACGGCTAAAATATTATAAAGTATTTTTCTGTTCCCGTATGATCATTCATATAAAATATAAGTTAATTGCCGTACATTATCAACATCAATTTTCAACGATGGGACCGGGGCTCTTGCAAGGCAGGCCGGAAGAGAAAATACCTCCATATACCCTTCGAAAGGATCATAACCAGTTGCCATTTTCCATCCAGAAGCAACAGGCCTTTCAAAAGGAGCCTTCGTGATAATGTTTATGATGCTGGCTTCGGTATTGGCCCCATAAGGAACGGAAGCTGCCCCTTTTATCACCACTATTTTTGCAAGTAACATATTTTTGTTTCGCTATCATTATATATAAATCCCCTCTGGCCCAGACCGTTCACCATAACAATAAGCCTGGGTCAACATTCCGGTGGTTATTTCAAAGTGGCTTTTTCATAGTCGTTTCACTCGCACCAGGGCGGGCTCTGACTCCCCTTTAAAAAGGGGAGGACGTCACACTTTCCCCCCTTTCTAAAGAGGGGTACAGGGTATTTTGTTCCTTGGTTGTGGCCGTACTATCACAATGGCTTATATGCAATTTCCTAACCGGCCGGACAATGCTAGTTAGTGGTAGTTTTTCACTCATTGACGTCCAGGTCAAGGGGAAAAGGCCACTCATGTGATGCCACTCAGTTCTAACTGTATACAATACCTTGCAGTTGTACATTTATTACCATACAGGAAGGATATTCCCACATTCATGCTGCTTTGCAGACGACATAAAGTATGTTTATGCAGGAAAAAACCTCCGTCCATATGTCCGAGATAAATATAATGATTAAAAAATATTAGACAGTTATATTATGGCATTAATTTTGTACGATTTACCATATGGTGTCTTGCCTCAGGGAATAAAGGAACACGGACACGGTTATTGATATCATCACGACAGACAGGTACACATAAACAGAATTCAAGCTCAAGAATGGTAAAAACAGTTGCTTAAGCATCAAGAATAAGCTATTTACCCGGTTAAGAGGAACACACTTTTTTGATAAATAACATCAGTTACACGTCCATATAACGTTAGATGACTATCATTAAGAAAGGCATGATATTCATGAAGAAACTATTCATTATAGGAACTATTATTCTGAGTCTTTCTATGTTCGGGCAGATAAGCTGGGCCACTACTGCATATGTATCAGACTCCTTTAAAATCACTCTTCGTACCGGCCCCAGCAATGAAAATAAAATTATTGCGATGCTTCCGTCGGGCGAACCGGTGGATGTCCTGGAATCAAATGAAGACTGGAGCCATATTCGACTTCCGGAAAGACGGGAAGGCCTCAACGAAGGCTGGGTATTGAGCCGTTATCTGTCGACCAGCGTTCCCTGGGAAAAACAGTATAAATCACTAAAAGGAAACTATGATTCACTCAGGGAGACGTTACCTCAGGTTGAACAAAAATTAAAAGAGGCGTTATCTCGAGAGAAAGATCTGTCGATACAATTGCAGGACACAACGAAAACATTGAAGACCGTACAAAAGGAATATGCATCCCTCAGAAAGGGCGCATCAGAGTACTTAACGCTGAGGGATATTCACGATAAGACTCAATCTACTCTCAAGCAAGCCCAGCACGATGTACTGAAACTCACCGAAGAAAACAAAGTGTTGAAGTATTCAAACGCAATCAAATGGTTTTTAGCAGGATCGCTGGTTCTTCTCTTTGGTTTGCTGATTGGGTTGGCAGTGGGGCAGAGACAGAAGAAGTACAGATCTTCCATTTCTTTGTAGATGTAATCTTAGAGTACCCTTTGAAATGCCTGGATGTTGACAATCGTATTGGTTCTCTATCAACACGTCCCGGTTTCCCATTTCAGAGCGGCAGTATCTCTTGAACATCGACTTTATCTTTCAGGGTGTTTTTTACCTTTTCTTTTTCCACACTGAAAAAACGGATACAGACGCCGCAGTCTGAACTGATGTGACGCGGCACCGGTATAATCTTGAAAGGAATCCCTTTCTCCTTGAGTAGTTTCTCAGCAAGGAGGGCTGCACTCGTAGAATCGAAAAGTGCAACGTAATACGATTCAACTTCGCTCATATCCTGATCACCCGTCCTGCAGAGAGCATTGTCTCGGCAATATCATACATATTCGATACGACACCAACTGTGAGGCTATCCTTAAGTCCGAAGTAATTGAGGTAGGTTCCACAGCTAAGTATCCCGATGCCCTGATTCTCATTGTCCACAATTACAATACAATGACCCTTCTCTTTGATTTTCTTCTTTGCCATGATGACGGGCTGCGCACAGGCAAGACCTCTTGCATGAATTTCTTCTTTCATTTCATCTCCCCTTTTATCGATGTGCGATATCCTTTATCGCATCGATTGCTTTCCGCACTTCATCGCCGTTGCTGAAATATCCCGGGCTGAGCCGAAGCGTTCCCACGGGAAACGTGCCGATTGTACTGTGAGCAGCCGGTGCACACTGCAGACCGGGTCTCGACATTATGTGAAATTCATCATCAAGGATCAGAGCAATATCGGCAGGACTTTTATCTTTGATGCCAAGCGAAACAACTGTTGTCTGTTTTTTCGAGTCTCGGCACCCGTAGATAGTAACCCCGGAAATTGCACTCAATCCTTCAAGAAGCATACCGGTCAATCGCTCCTCTTTGTCTCGTATAGCATCGATTCCTTCATCAAGAATGAAGCGGACCCCTGCACCGAGACCTGCAATACCAATCGCATTAAGTGTTCCCGATTCATATATGTCCGGTAAAAAGTCAGGCTGTTTTTCAAATTCGGATCGGCTTCCCGTACCACCCATCATAATCGGAGTTATTTCTTTTTCCAGCCCCCTCGCAACATAGAGTCCTCCCGTTCCCTGGGGGCCGAAGAGTGATTTATGTCCTGTAAAGGCGAGAAGATCGATTGCCATAATATCAACGTCAATCGGAATTGCACCGGCCGTCTGTGCGGCATCGACACAGAATATCACCCCTTTTTCTCTGGCGATCCTGCCGATCTCTGTAACCGGCATGATCGTTCCGGTTACATTTGACGCATGGGTAATATAGATGGCCTGCGTATTGGCCTTGATGGATCGTTCCACATCAGCCGGATCAAGCTCACCCGCCGGGGAACAGGGTATGACCGTTACTTCAACACCTTGTTCTTCCATTGCACGGAGGGGACGCATGACCGAATTATGTTCCATGCCGGAGGTAATAGCATGATCGCCCGGTTTGAGAAGGCCGAAGATAGCGATACTCAGCGACTCCGTGGCATTTTTAGTAAAGACGATACGCAGCATGTCCCGAACGCCAAAGAGTTTCGCTATCGCTTCCCGGGCTTCAAGGACAACCCGCCCTGCTTCGATTGATCGTCGATGGCCCGAACGTCCGGGACTCCCGCCGATCATGTTGTTGTAATAATTCATGGCTACCAGTGTCTCGTTTGGTTTCGGCCATGACGTTGCAGCATTATCAAAGTAGATGATATCCATACTACGTCCTTTATGCCATACTGAACCGATAAAAGGGGTGTCCTCCAAGATTATGATATTCGGCCCCGGCTGGT
>JAFGQS010000171.1 GCA_016935565.1 Deltaproteobacteria bacterium | reverse complement strand
TCCCTCATCGGCCGGTTGTTCTCCCGTTCCCTCATCAGCAGGTTGTTCCACTGTCCCGGTCGCCCCTGTACCGGAATCAGCAGGTTGTTCCGGTACGGTGTCAGCCCCGGTAACGTTGAATTTTTCAGTCTGTTCCTTCGACGTACTCCCTGCTGAATCAACCGCCTGTGCAACAACACGATAACTTCCTGCAGCAATAGTGAATGTCTGAGTCGTTCCCTGCCAGACCCTACCCAAATCCGTCAATTCCTGCTCTCCAACCTTTTTCCCGGCTCTATCAAAAATCCTGAATATTACCTTTCCCAACCCTTTGTCATCGGTTGCTTTCGATGTGAAACTGACATTATTATCACCCATAATATTAACCTTTATTGTATGCATATAGGGTGCAGCATCATGGCGTTCAGCAACTTGTATAAGTTTGTCAACAATATCGGTTGGTTGCGTTGGGATTTGTTCCATCGGCGGCTCCTGAGGCAGAGGTTCTCCCGTGGGAATTACTTCTGTAGTAGTCGCTGTAGCCAGCTTTATTTTCCCGCTTACCTGTCTGCTTTTCTGGCCGACATCATCAACCAACTGAATAACATAATTAACAGCTTGTCTCTGAACACCCGGTTCAAGGTTGACAACAACCGTGGTTTCCCCGAAATAACCCTTTGGATTTCTTCTGTTGTCGTATTCATCAATTTCAATTTCTTTCGGCTCCCTTCCCGCATAAACCTTGACCATAACGACAGGATTCGGTGACTGCCACTGCAAATTAATACTGAGCATATCATCAAGATAGGTGGCGTGATATTCAATAATGTCAGGCTTTGATGAGGCATAAGAAACCGAACAGGCACAAAAGATGAAAACGACTATCAGGAGAACTTTTACATATAATGATTGTTTCATCGCTCAACTCTTTCCATTGTAAGACCGATTAAATCGGAAATTATTGTGTTAGAATGCCCTTGAACAAAACAACCGAAAGCGTTTAGATCTATTAAACAAGAACTCCATCACAACAACTTTTTACTTCAATAGCTACGGCTGTAATGCCGTTCGCTGCGTGATAGATACAGCTCCGATATAACACGACACCTCAAACAGGGGATCAGAGTGTATACAATTATTAAAGGTCGCTTGGGTTAACAAGCTTTATGTTGAACGATTCGTCAATAACTGAAATCCGTGCTTCAAATGTTGCTGGTTCTAAGGAGTCCGAAACTTCCGAATCAAAGATCGTGATACTTACTTTCTGACGGTGAATCTTATCCGTCAGCGGGTCTATCCGTGAAAAGATAGTGCTGCTATACGCGTAGCAGTCTTCTATTTTAGGGAATGCTGGAAAAGCTATCGTTAAGGATTTTTTTCTCGGATCCGTGGATTTCAAACTCACCAGCCACGCAGCAATCATGTCACGACTCTTTGCATCGGCACGAAGACATGACCATATCAGGTTTCTCGGCAGTGACTTCTTGCCACCCGCCTCGATATTCTGGAGGGTTGCCTTAATATATAATTGAGATTTGGGGAATTCCATCAATTTATTCAGTTCCAGCGGAAGAGATCCCGAGTCCTCTTTTGCATACGTTTTACTATCGATCGTATGTAATTTATAGGCAACAACAAGGCCTTCACCCCCTGTTTTCGTCTTTCCGCTCGATCCGGTTTCGGCAAGGGCTGTTCCGCTTCCCAGCTTCGTACCGGCAGTAACGTTAATCTTAGCCTGAAATGCTTTTTCCTTTTTCATCGTGAAATTTGCAAGACGCAATGCCTCGGTAATATACGGCACTTTCGGTTCAAAAGGTATATCAGCCAGTGAAACGGGTTTGATAATTTCCACACCGCCCAGTTCTGCCTTTTTATCACCCGAACCTGATATTCCGGCCTCGGCCTTGGGGCCCACGATCGTCTGCCCTCCCAACCCAAAACCTGTTTTGTAGGCAAAGTCCTGTGTTATATCGTTAAATGATCTTTCTTTCCTGACAAGAATATCAGCCACGAGCGGATCTTCTACCGGTCCGAACTGCTTTGACCAGGCACAGCCGATATAATGCCTGTCGATCGGTTTCTTGGGAATTACATACTCATCTTCCATGACATTTTTCAGGGCTTCCTGATGCCCCCCCAGGGCACTCATGCCTCCGCAACCGGAAAGACATGGGATCAGACTCATAACGATTAAAATTGCCACGATTGCTGCAAGGCTGCCATATGGTTTTGAATCACAATTGATTTTCATATACCTACCCCTTTTGGTACTACGTTATATGCAGATTAGAGAATCGAACACATAATCGCAACATCTTGAATTAAATGGCCTTATTCTAACAAGCACCCTGCCTTGTTTCACCGGTAACGTATTTAAGTAATTTAAATTTAGACCAAAACATACCCTTTGTCAAGGCAGTTTCACATGAATTTCGCTAATAATATGGATCAACAGTATGACCAATTGTTTTGTTTCTTCAAGGAGTTTGTCCCATCACTCCTTCCAGTTCCCGGCGGAACTCATGAGCCGGTCTGTATCCATCTATTCTGCTTACGACCTTACCTCTCGGATTCAAGACAACGGTCATGGGATAGCCAAGCTGGCCGTAAAATTCGTATAAATCGGTATGAATGCTTGAGTCAATCCTGATCCATACGAACCGACCATTAAGAACCCTGATGCGAGGATCCGTCAATGTTTCGACCATCATCTTTTCACACCACCAGCAACTTTCGGAATAGAGCACCAGAACGACCGGTTTTTCTTTTTCTTTGGCCAGAAAAAGTCCCCGGTCATGATCCCCCAGCCATGTAATCGATTCGGGAACCGATGATGCCTTGATAATAGAGATGACTTCGAGATCAACGATAATCGTTTTCCCTGCCAGAGGGTGGTTAAAATCTACCGTGAAGGAGTGCTCGTCTACTCCGGTAATTCGTCCCCTGGTATCTTCTACCGCAAAGGGAGCTCCAATTCTCGGTATCAGTGTGATAATGATATGTCCTCCATCTCCGTGGATTTCCGTCGTGCCGTATTCCTCATTAAAGACCTGGTCATCTATCACCGCGCTTTCAAGGGTTACTTCGTTATCTGCCACCCTGATAATACGTGATGTGAAATATGGAACGAGGTATACCTCTTCATCCACCACGGGTTCAACGGAAAATGATTCAATAAATTCATTTCTCGGTATGGCAATAATCCTCGGAAGAATTTTCACACGGTCAATATGCAAAACGCTTTGTTGATCATACGCACCAAGGGCATATTCAGGAGGTATCGCAACGGTCGTCTTCTCACCTTTTTTCGTGCCGATGATACCCCATCCCAGACCGGGAAGAACATTCTCCCCGCCTGCCACTATCTGTTCGGCCCCAAAATGTTCATGCCGTATATACCATTCACTCTTGCTTGTTTGAGGATCATCCGCAACGTCGGAAAGTGTAGTATACAAAAGTGTGCCATTCTCCAGCCGCGCCGTATAATGTATCGTGACCAGATCGCCCTCTTCCGCAATATTGTTGGTTTCGCCTGAAGCAATTTCAGCCGTGACCGCTGTACCTCCCCCGGTTTTCACATCAGCCGGACATCTATCTGCACTATAAACACCGGAGGTCTGATATTTACCGGAGGGAATTAAACCTGCGTCATCCCTTTGTACCCCTTGACCTGCACAGCCGAAAACAATGAAACATACCAAAATAATATGTAAGATTTTATACATAGTATGCACTTTCCCCTTGTAAACAACATTCCTTTTTTCGGTTTCTTTATCGCACAACAAGCAATACATTCTATGGCAGTTCCCCCAGCAGGTGTTTCTGTACCGGTAATGGAATTATCCATTCTATATTCCCATTAATCAGAATTATTATTCCTTGTTTGAATCGATGCCATTTACTGAAAACAAATTATTATCATTAATCACAACTTTAAAAGAAAATCAAATCACTGTCAATGTTGATATACTCATGTAAGATCTATGCGGGATAAAAGGGATATCCACTGCAATCGAGAACGTATCAACAAGAGTCACACACAGGGTTCAATGAACAATGCACATAACATCCTGAACCAGATGAAAAGCACTCTTTAATATGATCATTGACACACTACGTTTTGTTGCGATTTCTCCGTTGACACACATCAGTCGATTTCTTATACTTCGCCTGCAATAAAACAAGATATTATCACTTAATTTGATCTTTTTTATTTCTTTAATAGAATATTATTTTCACTGAATATTTTCAAAAGAACTGTCGATAAGAACATTATAAGCCAATTTAAAGAATTTCGTATGGGATAAAATGAAAGAGGCTCGCTTCAGACTCATTTACACCGGTTTAATTAAAGGTGCTCAACTCAAGCAACTTGTACCTTTCCTCAAAAGGGAATTCGATTTAAATGATAATTCAATACGAGCACTGTTGAGAAATCCGCCCCGCACCATTTTACATAATGCCGGAAGAAACGAAGCCGAGGAATTGCGTACTGTTCTTGAAAGCATGGGATGCCGCGTGCAGCTTGAATCAATCATGTCGGGCATACCTGAACAATTTAATATATCGACACAACATTATCGGATTGTCAAAAAAGAACTCAGTAAAATCTTGCGTGTTTGTTCCTGCCTTGCACTCGTCCTGGTTCAAATTGATGAGAAAGATCCTGATTGGACGCTGCCGTCACTGATGGGGGATTTTCAGGACAAAGTGGCTGAATATATAAGAGAAAGCGATACCGTCATTGGTATTGATGATAATCGACTTATCGTTCTGGGATTTTCAACGAATAATGAAGGTATCTACCGACTTCAAGACAAGGTAACCAATACGGTGAGAGAACTTCTCGGTTCTGAAATTGTCGTAAGCAGCGGCGTTGCAATGTTTCCCCGGGAAGGAAAATCATTTACAGACTTATTGCAAATTGCTGAATTAAAACGGACGCTGAACGACCCGGTGGATCTGTCTGAGTCTCAACCTCAGGCATCATTATTACAAGGAACAAAGAATATATTGACAAAAGATGAAGATAAGATCGATGCAATACAGCTTTGTTTTGAGAAAGGAAGGGGGAAACTTTTCAAAAGACTGCTCACGATGGATTCCCAGACACTTTATGCCGGTCTTAGTCAGATACCTCAAACGAAACAAAAAGAATTTCTTGCCAGATTGCCCTGGGACTCTTCCATAATACCCGGGTTGGAAGAACTTATTTTACATCAGCCTGAACCCATTATCTCTGACGAAATAAAGCAGACGTATGAAGCCATTTACTATCAGATGCAAATGGAAAAAGAGCTTGAAGACAGAAATGATATTCAAAAGAAAATTCGAGTAACCCTCAGCAATACTGAAGTCCTGCCAACCTTACCAGCTGTTGCAACACAGGTATTCCATATCGCATCAAACCCGAACTCATCCGCATCGGATTTGTCTGATGTTATCAAGCTCGATCAAGCGTTAACATCGAAACTGCTCAAGGTCGTTAACAGTGCTTTTTACGGTTTCAGACAGAAAATTGGAACGGTAAACCATGCAGTGGTTATTTTGGGGCTTGATGACATTATAAATCTCGCGATAGGGCTTTCCGCAGCAAGAGTTATTAATGTCCAGGTCCGGGAAGATTTGTATAACCCGAAGACCCTCTGGCATCATTCCATAGGAACTGCCATGATTGCCCATAAGCTGTGCGACAAGTTTCCCGAATATCAAAAAAAAGGTATTTTTACAGCGGGATTATTGCACGATTTTGGAAAGATTATTCTTGTTGAACAATTTGCGGACTTGTATACCTCTGTGCATGAGAATGTGACAAAGTACGAACTTCCGATTTTCGAACTCGAAGAAGACACCTTCGGATTGAGTCATGCTGCCATCGGAAAACTTATGTCGACAAACTGGAATATGCCGGACTATCTTGTCGAGGCCATCGCCTTTCATCATCAACCCAATGAGGCTTCCCAATATCCTGCTATGGCTGCAATCGTCGGTTTGGCAGATTACCTGTACCATGAAGCACTTAAATCCGAGGCATTTACGTTGGATGTTTCTGATCCTTGCAATCAACTAACTTTCGGACATAAAACAATACTTAAACCACTTTTCCCCGAACTGGATCCTCAAAATATGGGGAAAATGGTCCAGGATGCCATTACTATTATACAAAACAACCAGGATGCTTTTGATGTTTTGAATTGAGGAGTTTACCGTGAACGAAGACCGACTAAATGAAGACAAACTGTTACAGATATCTCATGAACGGGATATGTTTAAACGGCAGTTTATAAAAATCCAGGAAAGTTATGAAAATAAAATACACGAGCTGTCTATTCTCAAAGAACTCAGTAATATCCTCAGGCCTGAAATGGTCTATGACCAGAATGCCGTATGGCAGGAGCAGATTAAAGTTATTAAACAATATACCTATATAGACAACATTGCCATCCTGCTCCTTGATGAGGAAAATAAAACATTCTCGTTAAAAGCCAGTGCCGGAGACACTGACAATCATTCCGTCATGCTGGACGCTATTGTTGATGACGAAACACAAAAGCACGTAATCATGGACAAAATGCCGGTGATCATCGATAATATTCAGGAATATTCTTTTAATCGTCACTATGATTTCATGTTTTCCGGTTCTTTGTTATGTGTCCCGATTGTGCATAATAATCAAGTTATCGGGTTGCTGAGCCTTCTGCATGGCAAAGAAGGATGGTTTGATCAGAATCGGGTGCGATTTTTGAGCATGGTAGTCAATGAAATAGCTACCTCGATTGTCATTTATCGGTTATATCATAAAATGCTTACAGAGGAAAAACAACGTACGCTGCTCAGCAGGTTTTTCTCAAAAAGTGTTACCGAAGAAATTTACGGCAGCGAAGGAAACTTAAGACTGGGTGGCGAAAGAAAAAAAGTAACAATTCTTTTCTCTGATCTTTCCGGGTTTACAGCCATGTCTGAAAAACTGGAACAGGAAAAAGTTGTTGAAATATTGAATGCCTATTTTTCAGTCATGACTCCTATTATATTTAAACACAAAGGCACTCTGGACAAGTTAATGGGTGACGGGATGTTGGCCTTGTTTGGCGCTCCCATTGTTCACGACGACGATCCTCTTCGAGCCGTTCGTTCGGCTATAGAGATGATATCCGCACTGGCGCAGTTTAATATTGAGAACTCCTGTAAACAGTGGCCGCAACTCTCCGTTTCCATCGGCATTAATACAGGGGAGGTGGTGGCCGGTTATATCGGCTCCGAAGATCATCTGAACTATACAGCCATCGGCGATGCGGTGAACGTGGCCCAGCGAATCCAGACTCTTGCCGGCAACAATGAAATTTTTATCAGTAAAACCGTTCGCGATGAAGTATATGAAAGAACCGCAGAAATAGATGGTTTAAAAAAATTGGTTTTACTTCCATCCCAAAAAGTAAAAGGCAAGAAAGAGGCTATTGAGCTCTACGGGGTCGAGTTGGAAACGGGATGAACATAAACGTACCGTCTTCTCTGAAGTTTCCCGAGATTGTCCTATTTGAACGAATAAAACAACGAACCCGTAAACCTTCAGGTAAATACTTGAGTCTATGCGAGTTTAGTTTTGACATGGGAGATACTTTTTTCTATAGTTCATGGTGGCACAGTCGATTTCCTGTTTCGTTAAATGTAATGAGAAAGTGTATACGGGTAATCTCAAGGAGACATCAACACAAAGTTCGGTTCATTTATAACGTGTTTACAGCTGGTTACAGTGATTGGAAAATCATAATTCGTTCTCATATTTAACATGCGGATGAAAGGGGTTCTGATGGGAAAACAGAGAATTGTTACTATTTTCGTACTGATCATTTTTCTTGCAGTTATCATGTCAGGAGGATTTTGGTATTTTCAAAAACAAAAAGCTAACAACGCGCGTATTGCAGCTATTACTGATGCCCTTCAACTGGCGAACAATGTGCAGGGTAAGGTTTTACAGTTTTATTTCCATCATGGAACATTTCCATCATCCAATTCAGAGGCAGGCATTCTGAAGCCGGAAGCGTATCAGCTGAAGGCGCTTAAAAGTATAACCGTCAAACAGGGTGGTCAAATATGGCTGCACTTTAACAAGGAATCAGGAGTTGATAACGGCTCGATTTTTTTTATCCCAAAAATGGATTTCAAATCTCAAAAGCTATGGGAACGCAGAAGTGACAGCTTCCCGGACCTCAACACCTATTGTCCGGAATAAAACTATGTCCCATCTGTTGGCCCCATGCAGACAGAGACTCAAGTATTCCCTTTAAGGCTATACCAGGTTGCATTAACGGCTACAGAAGACATTAAAGAACGATGTCTTGATGCAAGTATGGATGACTATGGTACGAAGCTTTTGAGAAAGGTTGATTTCCTTGCAACAATAGACGAATGGGCCATGTCAAGATCGGTTTTCAAACAGGGGGTTGCTCCCTCATTAGACGAATCAGCAAGCAAATCCTCGCGGTACAGCTCAATCGATACCGATGATATTCCTATGGATTTTGACAGAGCTTTGGATGAGTTTGAGGGCGACAAGGAGTTTTTGATGGTCATTATTGATGGGTTCCTGGAACATGCCGGAAATCAAATAGATTCTATTCGCCGGGCACTATTTGATGGAGATTCCGAGGTAGTCATGGGAGAGGCACATTCCATGAGAGGTAGTGCGGCTGCCCTGATGGCGGACAAAGTGTTCGGAATTGCATATGAACTTGAAACAATCGGTGAGTCGGGTTTGCTGGAACGTGGTGGCGACGTTCTCACAACACTTGAAAAAGAGTTTCACCGGCTGAAAGGCTATGTACAGGACATATAAAAGTTAGTCCAATCAGAAAAACATATATCAAAAGCAACCATCAATAGACATCTTCTTCGACAC
>JAFGQS010000028.1 GCA_016935565.1 Deltaproteobacteria bacterium | reverse complement strand
AGGGAAGGTGTCACTGTATAGTAGCGTGTATCAGTGTCTTCCGTTTCATCACCCGTAGATTTTGTAAAGTAAAGAGACCCCGCAAGTTGAGCACTGAGCCTGCTCGTCAGCATCTTGCTCACTGTGAGTGTAAAACGGTCAACTTCAACCGTTTCGCCCTCAGCGGTAGAGGAAAGATCACGTGAATAGCCAAGCTGTGCAGAAGCCGTCTGCCAGGTTTTTGTAAGACTTACTGCTGCCGTCCATCCCCAGTCATCATCAGTTCGACCTGAAATATGTTCCGTTTCAGTGTAGCGAGGGCCGCCGCTGATGTTACCCCTTAATGTCTCTGAAAATGTATGGTCAAGACCGAGGGTAAAACCATATGTATCCAGGTCTTCCTCGTCAGCATCGGTATTTGTATAATAAGGTCTGAACGTAATAACGTCCCGCCTGTTATTAAAAGCGTGGCTGTATGCCAGAGAAGCAGAATGGCTGTCAGACTCTTCAAAATCTTCAAGATCATATTCTGTTTTTGCAAATGAATAATCTAATGCAAGGTCGGAGACTTCTGTCAGCTGAAACGACACTCCGCCGCCGGCACTATAATAATCACGTTCTACGCGCCGTTCGACAATACCGGTCTCCTGCAGTTCCGTGTCAAGGGTTGTGTCTGCGATGTAGGAACCTCGGACATTGACCGACATACGTTCAAAGAGCTTATACCCCATAGTCAGGCCGTAGTTCTGACGCTCGTAATCACGATCCGTGTTTTCGTTATAGCGGATGACATCAACCCCGGCAGTGGCACCGAAGGTAAAACGAGGGGTGGCAACATTCAGTGAGAGTGCAGGGCTTACCGTGCCAATGTAATCATCCAATTTGTTTACCCTGGAAAAATCGATGTTGTCGTTGTATTCGCCACGTATGCCGAGAGAAGGGGTGAGGGTAACATCGGCAGCAAATGCATTTCCGGCGAATGTAATGAATAAGAACAAAATTAATAAACATTGAAAGTATCTGATGTGCATAGCTAACCCCCTTATTTCTTAAATTCGAAACACATAATTTAAAAATTCGAAATCCGAAGTACGAAATTTGAAACAAATTCGAATATTGAATGTCAAAAATTCTAAACAAACCCAAAATTCAAGATAAATATGAAAATCTGATGTCGAAATGCTGAATTCAATACAAGTTCAAATAGTAAGCTGTTGAGATTTTATTTGCTTTTTTGCAATATTGCTCCGAAAATATTCATTAGTTCTTGTGATTCTTTTGTTAATTTGTCTCTATCAGCTTCCAAAGCCGGTAAGCCATTTGTTTCAACCAATCTTAACCAGTATCTGCTTTCCTTCGATTCTTTGCGGCAAATCTTTATTCTCATTAAGAAATCTTTTTTGCTTAAAGCTTCGTTTGCCTCGATGTAGTTCGCTCCAACCGAGCCTGATGATCTAATGAGTTGTTTCCCGTCTTCAATGTTAGATATTGTTTTCTTTAGATTCTGAACAAACCTCCTGAAGTCCTTTGCAAAATTGAAAGTTCGATCTTCAAGATCGTATTGCCTTGAATTTGAATTTTTGGTCATTTGATATTGTTTCGCCCGCCCTGGTGCGACTGAAATAGTTATTGCTATAATGACTTAATGCTAGGTTCTTCCGTCTTTCCTTGCTTATCGTTACGGTGAACGGTCTGGGCCAGGGTGTTTCGTTTTTCGAATTTCGAGTTTTAGCGATCAAACATGATCGCTAAGGCACCACAACAACATCTCCTCTTTTTAGAGTAATATTTTGTTCGAGTCTTTTCCCTTTTTTTACATCGTCATAATCGAATGGTATTTTTATTTGTTTCCCTTTTTCCTCGCGAAGGATTATGATGCTGCCTGGTGAGGCGAATGCATTCAAATCACCGGCCATAGCGAGAATCTGCATGACATTTGTTTTCATGGTAATCGGAAATTTCCCCGGCGTGTTGACCTTGCCGACCACATAGGCTGTCATGCTGTTGGCGCTCAGGATCATGACGGTCGTTGTTGCATCGGTTACGAATTCCTTTACTTTTTTTGAAACAATATCTCTCAATTCAGGGACTGTCATATCGGCTACGTCAATATCCCCGATGAGGGGAAAGGCAATAACACCATCGGGGGGAACAATGATCTGGCGAGTCAGGTATTCATCCTTCCAGACAGAAATTTCGATGCTGTCACTGGGCCCTATTTTATAAGTATTTTCTCCTGCTGTTACTATGGTGGTATCAATCGCCGGTATGACAAGAAGAAAGAGCAGGATAAAAGATACAAGTTTATCTTTCATTGTGCGTGTGCCTCCATTTCTATGTCAATTTCTTTCACTGTGAAAACGTAAGTTATGTGTGATTGTCTCAGGGTAATGTAGTTAACTTTGCCGTAGTCTCACATTTTTTTAAAATCCCCCTTAATCCCCCTTTACAAAAGGGGGAGATCAAAAGGAAAACTGTTTATTGTAGCCTCCCGGTATCCCCCTTTACAAGAGGGGGATGAGAAGGAATGTCATTAACCGTAGCCTCCTCGTTCCCCTTTAGAAAAGGGGGATGAGAAGGAATACTTCTTACTGTAGTCCCCGCGTTCATCCTCGGAAAGAGGATGGGTTGTCCTCCCCTTTTGTAAAGGGGAGTTAGAGGGGATTTTTATACTTTTATGCTATTGTGTGAAAGTCTATTGGGACAGTTTTTTCATTTCCTGCTCCGCTTCCTGACGTCCGGGAAAGTCCTCTTCATCTTCCAGGGATAATTGTAAATAATTTTTTGCTTTTTCTTTATCGTTCAGCTTCAGATAAATCATCCCGAGATGATACTGTATTGCCGGAACATTCCGTGCTTTTTCATCAATGCTCAGGAGCAGATCACGTGCTTTCGCGTATTCGCCCTTGTGAAAATATACCCATGCCCCGGTATCAACTAAAGAGGGGGAGTTTTTATATTTTTCTAACAGTGGCGAGATCAATTTTTCTGCTTTTGTAAAGTTTTCCTTTGTCGGTTCATGCTGTATCAGGGAAAAAGCCAGATTATTGGCAGCTATCGGGATATCGGGATTTGCGGCCAACACTTCTTCGTAAATAACCTTTGCCTTTTTATATTCACCCTTCTTCTCCAGGATCATAGCTGTAAGCAGGGCAATGCGGAAGTTGTTTGGATTCAATGCTCTCATTTTTTCGTAATTTTCCAAGGCCTTATCAATGGAGCCCTGAGATTGTTCAAGTTGCGCGAGGTTGAATAATGCCTGCTGGCTGTTGGGATTGATCTCGTAGGCCTTTTCAAAATTCTTTCTGGCATTTGGGAAGTCCTTCTTGATGGAATAGAGTTTTCCCAGCACTATGTAGTAATCGCTGTTTTTCGGGCTCTTTTGAATCTGTTGTTGAACCTTCTCGATAGCTTCATCCACTTTCTTATCCTTCATAAGGGGATCGAGGCTCTGAATGAGGGCAGGGGTATAGTCAACATTGGCTTCAAGAGCCTTTTCAAAGAGTGATTCAGCTTCTTCTCCTTTTTTTTCTAAACGTTTCACAACACCTTTTTTATAGTATGGTACAGGAGATTCGGGCGCGAGCTTCATAAGGCGGGAATAATATCTGTCCGCTTCAGCGAGATCTTTTTCCTCAAGGGCCATATTTCCAAGGGCAAGCAGTGCTTCGAGTACATTGGGATTCTTATTCAGTACTTCCCTGTAAATATCTTTCGCAATTGCCGGTTCCTTGTTAAAGATATGAGTTTTCGCAAGACCGAGAGATACGGCGATATTTTCGGGTTCTTCGTTGAGAACTACACGATATTCTGCAATGGCCCCCACATAATCTTTTTTCGCAAAGAGTATATCCCCTTTCAGTGCATGTCCGGCAACATCTTTGGGGTTTTCTTTGAGAACTTCCTCGACGAGTTTTATAGCTTCGTCGATTTTCCTTTCCTGGTAGCTGATTCCCGCAAGGAAGAGCTTCGCCTTCAGGTTATCGGGGCCTGTTTTAACCGTTTCCATAAACTGCTTTAACAGACTTATGGCACCCTCTTTATTCTTTTTCCCAAGTTCATACCGGGTCAGTATTGCATACGGAGCATAGTGCGTGGGCAAGTCGCTGATGGTTTTCCGTAAAGTATCTTCCATGGCATCATACTGCTTGTTGACTGCGTAAAAGCGGGCCAGATAAAGACGTGGTTCTACTTTTTCAGGATTTTCGCTCATTAAATCTACGAGTATTGTTTTTGCTTCATCCTTTTTATTTATCCGGTTGTAAAACTGCGCCATAAGTAGTTTCGGTTCAATAACTTTCGGATTCTGATCGACCAGGATTTCGTATTCTTTTTCTGCTTCAGCAAAGCGCTTTTCTCTCTCAAGAATACGGATCAAAAGCAGTCGCCCCCGTTTATTTGCCACATCGTTGGTGAGGAGATCATTCAATACTTTTTGCGCACCTTCCGTATCCTTTTGTCTCAGTTTGATGTCAGCAAGAATAAGATAGCCGGTGTCCCTTTTGGGATTATTCTTGATTATCGAATTCAGGATTTGTTCGGCTTCGGGATATGTTTTGTCTCTAATGAGACATTGAGCCTTTACGAGAAGAGCTTCTTCATGATTTGGATTTTTGGCAAGGACGAGATCCGCTTTCTCCCGGGCTTCATCCTTTTTTTGCCCAAGAAGGAGAATCTGTCCTAATGCAGCCTGAGCATCCAGAAGTTCAGGGTTTTTTTCAACGGCTTTGTTTAAAGTAGCGTAAGCCGCTTTGAAATTTCCTTGTTTGAGAAACGACATGCCAAGCATGGAATATGCTTCTGCAAAGTTGGGATCTATCTTAATGGCATTACTGAAGTTTCTACTCGCCTTTGCGTATTCTCCTTGTGCATACAATTCTTTGCCCTTTTCAAAGAATTTCATTTTTTTTGTTTCAGTGCTGCCACAGGCGACAATTATTACTGCCAGAATGATCAAAAAATAATTTATGAATCGCTTCCGTGCCATGTACAAGCCTCCTTATTGATTGGATGGAGTTAAAAAATGTGGTTCTTCGTATGCCCCCGAAAGTTCTGCAATGATGGTTCTAATGCGGCAGAGCCACAAAGGCAACAGGAATCAGGTTCCAGGTACCGGGTTCCCGATTTCCCAAATCCGATAGTCGATACCGCCTTGAGCCCGTGGCCCGTAGCCTTTCACCGTTATCATTTATCCGGCACCATCATTTGCACAAAAACGCAGTCGTTGAGAATAAAGGTACTAAATAGAAAAGAAAAATTATCATACTTGCTTTGAAAATGAAAGTTACTTTTATAATTGCAAATTATATATTATGAAACGAAATCATAATCGTAGCGAAGTAGTTCCTTTTAATGAGAAGGGAGCTACTTTAAATCCCCCTTTTTGTAACCCCACTAAAGGGGATAAGTCCCGCTGAAGGGGATAAATCCCGCTGAAGGGGATAAATCCCGCTAAAGGGGATAAATGCGTTCACGAACATGCTTTCTATCAGAAAGCAATATCTAACTTACTAAAGGGGGATACAGGGGGCTAAGGTTAGCGGTATTCATTTTATTCCCCCTTTTGTAAAGGGGGATACAGGGGGATTTTAAGATCAAGAGGGAGGAAGATCAAATTATCGGGACGGCATCTTCCGCATATGCGGATCTGCTTCTTCATGCATAGACCGGAAGGGAGTTGACGGGTACATCCGCAAGACATTGATAGTTACTGTCCTTTTCCGATAGCAACGGATTGTCGACAGGCCACTCAATTTTCAGGCCAGGATCTGACCAGAGGATTCCCCGTTCACTTTCAGGTGTGTAAAAGTCGGAACATTTGTAGATGAACAGTGCCGTTTCACTGAGTACACAGAAACCGTGAGCATACCCCTCAGGGATGAGCAGTTGCCGCCGGTTTTTGTCAGAAAGATATTCGCCACACCATTTGCCGAAGGTAGGCGAGCCACGCCGGATATCGACCGCCACATCAAAGACTTCCCCCATTAAAACCTGGACGAGTTTTGCCTGCCCGTTGGGATATTGATAGTGTAATCCTCTCAGGGTTCCGTAAACGGAATATGAAAAGTTGTCCTGGACAAAACAGCAATCGATGCCGGACTCACGATATCGTTTCTCGTGATATGTTTCCATAAAAAATCCGCGTTCGTCATCAAAGACCTTTGGTTCTATAATCAAAACACCGGGTAATGATGTTTCTAAAACCTTCATGGTAATTTCCTCGAAGATCCGGAGACTCTCATAATATACTGACCGTATTCGTTTTTGTTCATCGGTTCGGCAAGCTTGAACATCTGCTCTGCATCAATATAACCCATGCGATAGGAGATTTCCTCAACACAGGATATTTTCAACCCTTGACGTTTTTCAATAGTCTCGATGAACCTGCTTGCATCGAGGAGAGATTCATGGGTTCCCGTATCAAGCCACGCAAACCCCCGGCCGAGTTTTTCAACATGGAGTGTTCCTGAATCAAGATAGGCACGATTTACATCGGTGATTTCAAGCTCGCCCCTGGCGGACGGTTTCAGGTCCGCAGATATGTCAAGGACTCTGTTGTCGTAGAAATACAGTCCCGTTACTGCCCAGTTTGACTTCGGCTCGGGAGGCTTTTCCTTAATTTCCATTGCTTGACCGTTTTCATCAAAACTCACGACGCCATAACGTTCCGGGTCATTTACCCAGTAGCCGAAAACAGTTGCGCCCTCTTTCCTCGAGGCGGCATATGACAGTTTTTCCGGCAGGCCATGTCCGTAGAAGATATTATCGCCAAGGATGAGGCAGACATTATCATTACCCACAAAATCTCGGCCGATGATAAAGGCCTGCGCCAGCCCATCCGGTCGAGGTTGTTCAGCGTAGGAAAAGGAAAGACCCCACTGCAATCCATCCCCTAATAGTTCTTGAAACCGTGGCAGATCTTCAGGTGTCGAAATGATGAGGATCTCTCGAATTCCGGCCAGCATGAGGACCGAAAGGGGATAGTAGATCATGGGCTTGTCATAGACCGGTAAAAGTTGTTTGCTCACGACCCGTGTGATCGGATAGAGACGGGTTCCTGAGCCGCCGGCAAGTATAATGCCTTTCCATGTGGT
>JAFGQS010000027.1 GCA_016935565.1 Deltaproteobacteria bacterium | reverse complement strand
TCCATGCCGGTGAGGACAGTGCCGGCATTCAAGAAATACTCAAAGAACTTGACAACGACGGCGTCATCACGTTCGTCGACGGTACCGTCACTCAATTTTACAAAGATAAGATTTGGACCATTCTCGGAAAGATCAAAAGCTCAGGATCAGAAGAAGGAAATTGACCCTTCTCTTCCCGCAGTCCCGTGGATGAAGTGGGACAGTACTTTTTTATTTCGGATGTCTTAAAAAACTTGACAAAATTCCTACGGGAGCATAGTGTCGTGTGAATTTTGGGGAGAAATTAAGCGAAATAATTCTCATATAGCACCCCTGAAACTTACACATGCGAGGCTCAGGTCTCATCAATCGAATGCAGGTGGTTAAACCATGGCCAAGAAAGAGGGTTTGATAGTGATCGACAGGGAACTGTGCAAGGGCTGTTATCTTTGCATTGCTGCCTGCCCGAACAAGTTGATTATTATTTCAGACGAATTGAATCAAATGGGATATTATCCCGCCGAATATACTGAGGCGGACAGTAGAACGGGTGACCGTGTCTGTAACGGCTGTGCAACCTGTGCACTCGTCTGCCCTGACTTAGCAATTGAGGTTTATCGTGAGTAAGAAAGTACTGATGAGAGGGAGTCAGGCAATCGGAGAGGCTGCCGTCCGGGCGGGATGCCGATTTTATGCGGGCTATCCCATAACCCCGCAGAACGAATTGACGGAATACATGGCAGAGGCCATGGACGGTCTGAATGATGGAACGTTTATCCAGGCCGAAAGTGAGTTGGCTGCCATCAATATGGTCATCGGTGCATCGATGGCGGGGGCTCGAGCCATGACCAGCTCTTCGAGCCCGGGTATCAGCCTGAAGCAGGAAGGAATCTCTTTTCTTGCGGCACAGGAACTTCCCGCAGTCATTGTTAACACCATGAGGGGCGGACCCGGTTTAGGAAATATCGCACCCTCACAGAGTGATTATTTTCAGGCCACCAGGGGAGGAGGCCATGGCGATTATCGTACTATTGTTCTGGCACCGGCCTCGGGGCAGGAACTGGCCGATTTGACACGAACAGCCTTTGAATATGCCGATAAATATCGATCACCTGTTCTCATTCTTGGTGACGGTATGATGGGACAGATGATGGAACCCATCGTATTTCCTGAGCCAATCGATGTCCGCACCTTTTCACCGAAATCATGGATTCTTGATGGTGCGAAGGGACGACCCAGCCGGATAATCCTCTCACTTCTTTTAAATCCTCCTGAGCAGGAAGATCTCAACTGGAGGCTTGCACGAAAATACGAAATAATTACCAGGGAAATTCCCATGAGCGAATCATATATGACTTCCGATGCCAACATGATTGTTATTGCGTACGGCACCGCGGCGCGAATTGCCAAAGGGGCGGTCAAACGGGTTCGTGAACTGGGACTTAAAGTCGGCCTCCTCAGGCCTATTACACTCTGGCCTTTTCCGAACCGCCCCCTGAAGGAACTGAGCAGACACGTGAGGGAATTTCTTGTTTTTGAAATGAATATGGGACAGATGATCGATGATGTTAAATTGGCACTGGAGGGCAGAGGCAACGTACACTTTTACGGCCGTCCGGGCGGCATTATTTCAACTCCCGATGAAATTGCCAAAACAATCAACAGCATTTATCACCGACAACATCTGGAAGAGGATTAAATAATGGCAAAAAAGATATTTCAAAGGCCAAAATATCTGAAAAAGGCAGTTTTTCACTATTGCCCGGGGTGCGGACACAGCATCCTGCATCGATTGGTTGCAGAGGTCCTTGAAGAACTCGATATCGGAGAAAGAACGATCGGTATTCCACCGGCAGGCTGTGCCGTTCTGGCCTATAACTATTTCGATGTCGACATGGGTGAAGCTCCTCACGGACGGGGTGCCGCCGTTGCAACCGGCGTAAAACGGACTCTCCCGGATCGAATCGTCTTTAGTTATCAGGGAGACGGAGATATTGCAGCCATCGGCACGGCAGAAACGATCCATGCCGCCAACCGGGGTGAGAATATTACCGTCATATTCGTTAACAATGGCTGTTACGGTATGACGGGAGGGCAGATGGCACCGACAACGCTGATCGGTCAAAATTCGACAACCACTCCGGGTGGAAGGGATGTCAAACGTGATGCAGCTCCTATTGATCTGAGTGAAATGCTGGCAATCGCCAGAGGCAGTGTCTATATCGAGCGAACGGCAATAAGCTCACCGAAGAATATCAGAAGGACAAAACGGGCCCTTACGAAAGCATTTAAAACGCAGATGGCAGGGCTGGGTTTTTCACTGATTGAAGTTCTCTCTCCCTGTCCCGTTAACTGGAAGATGTCACCCGTCGATGCAGCAAAGTGGATAGACGATACGATGACGCAAACATTCCCACTCAAAGTTATTAAAGACGAGGTGGGAAAACTCGATTAAAACAGAATAATCAAACGTATGGAGTTTTTATAACCATGCAAAAAGGATTCACTTTATCATGAAAAAAACAGTCTTTGCAGGATTTGGCGGACAGGGTGTCCTCATGATGGGTTACACATTGGCATTGGCTGCCATGGATGACGGAAAGGAAATCACTTATCTCCCCGCTTATGGTGCCGAGATGCGCGGCGGAACTGCAAATTGCACGGTTGCCATATCTGATGAGGAAATTTTTTCGCCTGTCGCCTCTTCACCCGACTATGCCGTGATCATGAACAATCCTTCTCTCATTAAATACGAAAGCATGGTGCGTTCCGGCGGGACCATTTTCACAAATTCGAGCCTTGTAACAAAAACAATAGGCAGGGATGATATCTCTGTTATCAGAATACCGGCCAGTGACATCGCCAAAAAGCTGAAAGAAGAGCGCATCACCAACATGATCATGCTGGGAGCCTTTGTGGCACAGACACAACTCACATCCCTGGACTCGATCATGAATGCACTGTCAGAGATTGCCAAGGGAAAGAAGTCCGGTCTTATGAAGCTCAATCGAAAGGGTCTGGATACGGGCGCTGAGTATGTTTTAAAAGGAGCACAGGTATGAAAACGGTCAAACAAATCGATATATGGTTGAAGAATGAACCGGGAACACTCTCGGTCGTGAGCGATCTGCTCGGTGAAAACAGGGTTAATATTATCGCTTTTTACGTAACCACACAGGGAAACGAAGGAAAACTTCATTTTGTCGCTAATGATCCGGAAAAGGCAATCAATGTTTTAAAAGCGGCAGGTTACCAGATGGAAGAGAAAGATGTAATCGCCTGTGAGGTACCCCATCATCCGGGCGGCCTCAATGTTGTTTTGAGACTCTTAAAAGATGTAAATATTAATGTCGATTATATCTACCCCTGTATCGGAACGGGGGATATTACCGTTTTGATTGTAGGTGTCGCCGCCGTCAAAGAAGCCTTGCGGGTCTTGAATGAAAACTGGATGCGAATTATCGGCCCGGAGCTTTACCATATGTAAATATTCCTTGTCACCCGAGGTCAACGATCACCGTTTCCTGTTTTCAATCGAGCACGTTATACGGAAAGTCATACCTGTTGATGCCCTCGCATTCGTGAATCCGGGAGGCCATACTATTCTTCGTCTGAATCACTCTCTATGAGTATGTCTTCTTCACCGACGAGAGTTGCTGGAATTCCCGTCCGGTTCCTTAAATCCTCAATTTTTCTGAGTGAACGTTCAAGCTGATTGCGACGTGTTGATGTGAGGGTATAATATTCTTTCTGTGCATCCTCAATCCGTTTCCCCATTCTCTCCATGGAATTGACAAAACTGTTCCACTGCTTGTTAAAAGAACCGAGGAGCGACATGATCTGGGCAGCTGTATTTTCCAGGTTAAAGTTATCAACTGCCTGTCGAATGACTGCCAGAATTGCATACAGGGTGATTGGTGAACACAGAATGACTTTATTCCTTAAGGCGTTATCCATGAGAGAGCTGTCATTCTCATTAATAAATGCATACACCTGTTCATTAGGAATAAAGACGATGACATAGTCGACCGTGTTCTCCTCAGGATTTATATAATCTCTTGATGTTACTTCCTTAATTCTGTTTTTAACGTCTTTTAAAAATTGATTTTTGTATGTTTCCTTATCCGATTCTGCGTTTGTTTCAAGGTGTCGAAGATAATTATCGAGGGGAAATTTTACATCCATATTTACTTTCAGATCCTGCGGCAAAAGAAATGTATAATCCGGACGTGTGCTGCCTGTTTCGATGGCCTTTTGCTTGATGTAATTGATACCCTCAACGAAACCTGCCAGTCGTAACACATCTTCGGCCATCCGCTCACCCCATTGTCCGCGAACCTTCGTGCTTGCCAGTGCGGTTTTCAGATGACCGGCAGTTTCCTGAAGCTTCCTGGTCTGTTCCATTGTCATTTTTAATTGACTCGCAAGTTCACCGAATTTCTGCTCTCTGTCTTTTTCCAGTCTGGTAACAAGATGTTGAACGCTCTGTAAATCCTCTTTCATTGCTTCGAGGGTTTGATCAATCAACTTCTTTTTTCCTTCGAGTTCTTTTTCACCTGTTTGCGTCTGTTTTGAAAGCGTTTCATTTGCAAGTTTTAGAAATTCCTCAGTATTTTTTGACAGGGCGTCAAGAGATAACGATCCGAACGAATCCTTGATTTTATTGAGGAGAACTTCCAGGTCCTGAACTTTCCGGAATTCGGTTTCCGATACTAACTCCCGGGCAATTTCTTTCGCCTCCTTTTTACGTAATGTATGAACGATATACGCCACAGCCACTCCGAACAGTACACCGCCGATGAAGAGTATGGCATCATTCATGGGACCGGGCCCCTCTTGAAACTTTCATTTCCGGCTATGAACATGACGTCGGTATTGTACATATCTTACCTGATCCCCGGTTATTGTTCGTTTGAAACTTTGCACACAACGGCCTTCAATGAAGAATTCCTTAAGATACTGGCATTGACTTTATACCGATAGTGACGCACGAAAATCTGATCGGTGATTAACAATTTTGAGATCAGCAATGACGCCGCAGTGATCCGATATTGTATCCTGTACAACATTATATGTGATAAATTCAAATTCAGGAGAAATTAAAATCCAGTCCAGTCGCTTTTTCGATTTCGGATATGTCTTCATATCGAAAGCTTCCGGCCGGTAAGCCTTTAAATTAAACTCTTCTGCAAGGATTCGCAACGTCGGTTCCTTCGCTGCCCACTCGCAGTTGAAATCACCCATCATAATCAATGGTCTTTTTCGATGACTTAATGCATTGATTATTTCCTGAACCTGTTTCCCGCGCACTGACTTTCGAGAAAAGTCCAGGTGTACGGAAACTACATCGACTTCAATATCCGGGTCACCCGGTACCTTGACTGTGCTGATGACGACTCCCTTTGAAAAGGTAGGTGGTGACGGAGCAAATTGTATCGAAAGTGAGCCATTCATACACAGATGGGACATCAGTGCCGTCCCATAAGAATTTGTTTTTCCTTTTACGTGATCGCCTCGCACCGAATAGGCGTAACCGGCATTCCGGGCAATGTATCGCACATGATCAAAATTTCCGCTCCAGACAGATGGCCCGTCCGCCTCCTGAAGGGCAACCAGGTCGGGACTCATCCGCCGTAAAACGGCGGAAATATCATTTAAGTTCGCTTTAATCGTATCCTTTTTTCGAAACAACTGGTGCCTTCCGTCTTTCCTCCCATGAGCAACATTCAAAGTCATCACTTTCAGGAAAGTCCGCTTGCCGTTTTCCGCTTCTTTCTCCCTGATAATGTGGGTTGAAGGGGTTGAAATTTTTGATCCGCTCTTCCTGATATCCGATTTAGAAGATACCAACGACAATGAATCAATGATCTTTATACCCGTCAATACAACGGCAGCAATGCCATATTTCAATTTTCTCGATTTTTTTTCCTTGTAATTCACAATACCTCTTACCCGGACAGGCCGGTTTTCATCATTCGTTATTTGTAATTCGGAAATCGGGTTTTGTTTTTCGAATTGCTAATTCGCTTTCTGCTGGAAATGATACTATCGATTTCACACTGTCATCCCAAATTTTTCACGGTAGTATATGTACGATATAAACACCTGTCAAAGAAAAAATACAATATACATTGCGAAGGAACAAAATCTCACTGTGGTCCCTCTTTTCAGTAGGGGGATAAAGAAAATAACATTATTTTTTGAGTCTTCACTCCCGACCTTTAGCCGTCAGCCCTTGGCCCTTCGCCTTTAAGGTATACTGTTAATCATGTCGTTGCCGGACTTCGGTATTTCGTAACTCGGGCGATGTATGTTTTTGTTTCCTCAGGCAACCTGTCGGGATTTCTTTCGACATTTCCCATCCCCCAGTTATAGGCGGCGAGGGCCGCATTCGTATCACCATCATACCGATCCATGAGCATCTTCAGGTATCGTGTTCCCCCCATAATGTTTTCAACGGGATTATAGGCATTTTTGACGCCAAGATCCTGCGCTGTTTCCGGCATAAGCTGCATAAGCCCCATCGCTCCTCGGTCTGACGTAGCCTTTTCATCAAAATCACTTTCGGTTTTTATGACTGCCTTTATGAGATCGGCATCAACTCCATACCTTTCTGAAGCACAATCAATTATACGATTTATTACATCCGATGGTTCAGTTCCGTCGTTTTTTTGTTCCTGTCGGTGTTGGTTTATTGACGCTGACACATCATGGAAATATCGAAATCCTCCCAACCATGATCCCGGAAAACGCCACTCTCGTGAGTTTGTCAGCACAGAACGTATACAATGATCGTTCATTTGCTTTTCAATAATACGGATCAGGGTTTCCAGTGTATCCCTTTCCAGATGTATAGCCCCTTCCTTCTGTAATGTATTGAGAGTGTTATCAAGGATCATATAAAATTGATTGGAACTCACACTGCGTGGCCCATCTTTTCCCGGAGCTTGTTCATTCGTGATGAACACACTGCGTCCTATCAGCCGAGAATTGATGTCATAAGAAATTTTCATAATAACCTCCCCGAGGGGAATATTCATGTTTACAAACTATCAAATAGTGTGCCAGCCACGTGGCATTTTCGATGACACAAACAACATAATAAGTGAAACTCCCCGCCTGAAGGCGGGGCATCCCAAGGAATGTTTATCATATTTATACCTGCCTTCTGCAGGTAAACGTTTCATCCCCGTTTAAAAACGGGGTATTCATGTTTCTGATTTCATAAAACTGGCACAATCTATGCTTTTCATAAAATCAAACTGTCTGTTCTTTTTTGTGATAAAGCATCATGACTGCGGCATGATGTGCACAACCCACATCAGTGAGCGACAGGAAACAAAGAGATGTGAGCACATAATACTTCTAAAATATCAAACAGATAGAAAGGACAACTGTTAAGAGTTTCATCAACCGAGACCATTGATCGGTTGTAGATAATGCAGGAAAGATCATAAAATATTGTATAATTGACATTCAAAAAAGATGCAATTTTTGCCGATATACAGGTAAAGTTTTTCCCACTTGATAGAAGGGATTCAAACCGAACACACGATCACCCGTATTGCAAGAAAGGATCTATAGCCATGAAAATAATACCATACGAAATTTTAAAAAATACGGAACACCAGAAAACAGGAACGAACAAGCAGACGACCGGAGATATGTTTCGTGAAATTCTTCAAGAGACTATCATTAAATCAACGAATCCTGAGGAACGTACCATGACATCACCACCGGTACAAAATATATCGAATATCCAATTTAATTCCATTCCGAACATTAATAAAACACAGAACGTAGAACAGGTTGAACATTTTCTGAATGTTCTTGACGTTTACAATAAAAAATTGGGAGATCCGACCTCTACTCTCAAAGATATTTATCCGCTTGTTACCACTATGGAGAGTGAAACGGATAAAATCCTGCCATTTTTAGATTCGCTTTCTGATGAAGATGAGCTGAAAGATGTCCTTAACAGGGCAGTCATCACTGCTACCGTTGAAGCAATCAAATTCAACAGGGGTGATTATCTCTGAACCGTGCGTCAATCCAGATAACACAATTATCTGAACTGAAGACCATATTGATGTTCTTCTTTATGACAAGTCACGTACACGAGATTTCTCTGCCTCACATTCTTGACTTACCTTTCGAACCTTGCACTATGTCCAGGAGACTGTAACGGGGACGCCCGTGTCCTCGTAGAGAGGACACGGGC
>JAFGQS010000170.1 GCA_016935565.1 Deltaproteobacteria bacterium | reverse complement strand
TTCAGCTTCCATATTTTCACACCTTTCTCATCTTTGATGTCTTCAACCTGGTGCAAGAAATTCATCAATTGGATTTCTCAAATTTATTTTCTGACTTCTATTTCCTGTTTCCTGTCTTCTTTTTTTTCTTAATCCGATCTGCCAAAGATCATTTCCATATTTGATCCGCCTGGCGGTATAATGGGAAACACGTAGTTTCCCGGATCGACAAGAACCTCTAACAGAAACGGTCCGTCACTTTTGGCCATCTTTTCGATTCCCGATTCGGGATTATCAACGGTAACACGATCCGCCTCGAGTCCGAATCCCCGAGCCACACTCACAATATCAACTTTATTTCCAAGTTCACAGGCGCTGAAGCGATTATCGTAGAAGAGATCCTGAATCTGACGTATCATTCCCAGATGACCGTTGTTAAATACGATAACTTTGATTGGGATATTATAATAACTCAACGTTGCGAGTTCTTGGATATTCATAAAGAATCCACCGTCTCCCGAAAATGCAATGACTTCCCGGTCCGGTGTGCCGATTTTGGCACCGATGGCTGCGGGAACGCTGAATCCCATAGTCCCCATCCCTCCGCTCGTGATGAGACCGCGGGGCGTTTTGGTCTGCCAGCTGCGTACCGTCCAGATCTGATTTAATCCCACATCGGTTACTGCCGTTGTTGCTTCGGGCATTGCCTCCTGAACCAGACTGATAAAACGCCCCGGCTGACCGCATCCGAAGTACGAATTTCTTTTTTCCGTTTGCTCTTTTTCTTTCATGATTCGTTCCAGCCATTCAGATCTATCTTTTCTTTCAATCAACGGTGTGAGCTTGATCAGAGCTTTCCGTATATCACTGATAAGTGACAGGTCTGCCTTGATATTCTTGCCAACCGACGTGGGGTCGATGTCGATCTGTGCGATCGTGGCCAAGGGTGCGAATTCATCCACCTTTGATGTGCTGCGATCACTGAAGCGTGTACCCACCGCGAGAATAAAGTCCGACTGGTGTACCATACGATTGGATAGTTCGAACCCATGGGTTCCGATAAAACCGAGGTTAAAACCATTTGAGGCATGAACGGACCCGATGCCCATCATCGTATTGACAAAGGGGATCTGGCCTTTTTCAATCAGTTCCGTCATCTCGGTGCAGGCGTTACTCAATTTTATACCTCCCCCGATAATGATAATAGGTCTCTCAGCCTGGTTTAATGCTCGTGCGATTTTCTCCAGCTGATCTTGATTTTCCCCGTTGCCGTTGTTTACCTTCCTCAGTGCCTGAAACTCTCTTTCTCCATCGTTGGTGCACTTTGCGGCGAGAACATTTCGGGGAAGGTCGATCAAAACGGGTCCCGGTCTTCCGGATGTTGTGAGCTTAAATGCCTCCTTCAGAGTAGACTTCATATCGTTCACGTCATTGATAAGGAAACTGTGTTTTGTTATTGGCATCGTAATACCGATTATATCCGTCTCCTGAAAGGCGTCACTTCCCAGAAATTCTGTGGGCACCTGGCCGGTCAATGCAATAATCGGTGTCGAATCCATGTAAGCAGTCGCTATGCCGGTTACCAGGTTCGTGGCACCGGGACCGGACGTGGACAGGCAAACACCAACCTTGCCGGTAGCTCTGGCGTAACCATCAGCAGCGTGAGCAGCCGCTTGCTCGTGTCTCATAAGAAAATGACGTATCGATCCCTTGATTAAACCATCATGAATTGGCAGTGTATTTGCCCCCGGGTATCCGAAGATGGCGTCTACACCTTCTTCTTGAATTGTCTGTAAAAGTATTTCGGCACCATTTTTTTCCATTTTTGTTCCTCACTTCCTTCTCTTGATTGATTCTCAATAAAAAAGCCGCAGACTCATAAGAGGCGCGGCTTTATTTCAATAAAAAAGCCACGGGCTTTATAGGGGCCCGCGGCTCGTTTTTTCTTTATCCGTCAGGATGGCCGAGCAGCGGTCCCCGCAGCTACTACTACAACTACGTTTACAACGCTAACTATTACGGCCAGTAAACTGTTCTGTGCACTGCTATAATTCATTCATAATTTCCTGATTTGGTTTGACGTCAAAGATTATATAAAAATTTTTATTTGTCAAGCTTATTTTTCAGATTGACGAATTATCTTTTTATCTCTCATTGCGGGACATCCTGTTCATCCTGCATGTCCAGATCATACTTAAAAAATTCCTTTTCCCGTTCATCACTTTCATCGGGTGCGTATTCCGTTGGCGCCGTTCCCTCGAGGAAACACTCGAAAAGAGATTTTTTGGAACCGGCCTTTGCCAGCAGCCCCGTTTTTGGATCTATCTTTGCGAACACAACACCGTCCGGCGGAGAGAAGAACTCGACAGATTTACCTTCCAGGACCTTTTCCATAAAATAGAGAAAGATAGGACTTGCAGATCGAGAACCGGTCTCATATTTCCCAAGGGGTTGCAAATCGTCGAAACCTACCCAGACACCGGTGACAAGTGATGGGGTGAAACCAATGAACCACGCGTCGTTAAGATCATTTGTGGTTCCTGTTTTTCCGGCAACCGGTCTTCCAAGATCTCTTACCCGCCAGCCTGTGCCGCTTTGAACAACTTCCTGAAGGAGGTACGAAGTAATGTATGCGATTTGTGGATCGATAACCTGTTCCACTTCCGGTTCATGATCTTCGAATACATGGTTCGTCCTGTCGATAATCTTTGTAATAAAGTACGGTTTGACTTTCTTACCATTGTTTGCAAAAACACCGTATGCCCTCACCATTTCTTCGAGTGTCACACCCGATGACCCCAACGCCATAGAGAGATCTCGAGCCACAGGAGATGTAATTCCCATATTTGCTGCATAGTCCGCTGCATAATTGATTCCGATATCCTTGAGAACCTTGATAGTGACAAGGTTTCTCGACTTGACGAGGGCAGTTCTCATGGTTGTTGGACCATAAAATTCTTCCTCATAGTTGCGCGGTTTCCATGTACTGTCTTTCAAGGTGTCCCTGAAGATGACGGGAGTGTCCATTATGATCGTAGCGGGTGTCAATCCTTTGTCAAAGGCGGCAGCATAAAGAAACGGCTTGAACGCTGATCCCGGCTGTCTCCTCGATTGTGTTGCTCGATTGAATTCACTCTTTTTGTAATCTCGACCGCCTACCATGGCTTTTATCTCACCTGTTTTTGCATCCATACAGAGCAACGATCCCTGGGCAACCGGTTCTTGTTCCAATGCGAGTTTAAGAACCTGTTCCGCTTCTGTGTTTTCAATATCGAGGATTCTTGCCTGTATGACATCACCGACATTGAGGACGTCAGCAGGATCTTTTACCAAGGCAGTGTTGTAGGCAACGTTTGGATCAGGCCTCCGTGCCCACGACATGTCTTTCAATATCATGATACCCGTATAGTTGCCGACTTGAAGGTGAACAGTTTTCTCTGTGCTGTCAATCTCCGTGACAAGAGCCTTTACAACCTGGTCCTTTTCAAGAGGTTTATCCTTCATCTCGCCATACATTTTCTCTAGGAATGAGTCGAATTCTTCTCTCGATATTTTTTGTAACGGTCCCCGGTATCCCTGGCGCTTGTCTAATTCTCTCAGCCCTCTTTTTAATGCCTCAGTAGCTGCCTTTTGCATGGCCACGTTCAGGGTGGTGTAAACTTCCAGTCCTTCTTTGTAGAGCACGTCACTTCCATAACTCGATTGGATATACCGGCGAACATTTTCAGTAAAATAGGGGGCTATTTTTTCTTTATATTTTGATGTTTGTAACTCGATAGGTGCTGCCAGTGCCTCATTTTTTTCTTCTTCCGTTATGTATCCGTCTTCGGCCATTCTGTTCAATACATAGGACAGCCTCATGTGGGCTCGCTGTGGGTGGAAATAGGGAGAGTATCTGTTCGGTGCTTTGGGCAGGCCTGCCAGGAGTGCCGTTTCAGCCAAAGTCAAATCCTGTGCACTTTTCCCGAAATATCGCTGCGATGCTGCCTCTAATCCGTACGTTCCATGCCCGAGATATATGTGATTGAGGTACAGGTTAAGGATTTCGTATTTCTTGAGGTATTTATCTATCTTGTAGGCCAGGATTGCTTCTTTCAATTTTCTGATGTAACTTTTTTCCGGAGTCAGAAACAGGGATTTTGCCACCTGTTGCGTTATTGTACTTCCACCCTGGACGATTGTTCCGGCTCTCAGATTTTTCAGAAAGGCCCTGGCGATACCCTGAAGGTCTACACCGCTGTGATGGAAAAATCGTGCGTCTTCAGCGGCAACAAACGCCTGGGTCACGTACTTTGGTACTCGCGTGATTTGAATTACTTTTCTATCTTCAAGGTAGAATTCGTCGATTAATTCGTTATTGTCGGCATATACTCTTGTGATGATGCTTGGGCGGTAGTCCTTGAGAGAGGCAATGCTTGGTAGTCCTTTCGTAATATAGTAGAGGAAAACCGCTCCAGATGCAGTCGAAATAATGAAGAGGATGAAAAGTCCAAGAAAGAATTTCTTAATACCACCCCCTTTCCCGGATCTTCTTTTGCTGATGCTTTTTATAGACTTGTTCTTATTACCCATCGTGCTCAGTCTTGTGGCACCTCCTCTTCACATGCTGCCTTCTTTTCTCCCAGTCTCACAACCCAGACACTCGCTTCGTAAAGAAACATGAGGGGCAGCGCCATCAACACCTGCGTGACGACATCCGGGGGAGTAAAGAGGGCGGCAACAATAAATACAACTAATATAGCGTATTTTCTGTTGGTTATCAAAGTTTTGGAGTTTATCAGCCCGACTCGTGACAGAAAAAACATTAAAATCGGAAGCTCGAAAATAATTCCGAATGCCAGCAGAAGTTTAAAAGAAAATGACAGGAACTCTTTAATTGACAGCATCGGTCTGATCAATTCCGTTCCGAAAGCGAGAAAGAACTTAAATCCGAACGGAAAAACAACGAAATATGCAAACAGAGACCCTCCCACGAAGAATATGGTAGAAAAAAACACAAATGGGAACACATATTTTTTTTCCGATTCATAGAGCCCGGGAGATATGAACTTCCAAATTTGATATAAGATGTAAGGGCTGGCGAGAAAAATGGCTGCGAAAAAAGATACCTTGAGGTAGGTAAAAAATGCCTCGGGAAGACTGGTAAATATCATCGTACTGTTGTCCGGCATGGAGACAACGAGGGGTATGGTGAGAACTTCAAATAGTTTTTCCTTAAAGAAGTAGCAGACAACAAAGAGGATTCCGATTGCTATGAAGATGCGAATCAGCCTGCCTCTCAATTCCTCCAGATGCGACGTAAAGGGCATTTTTTCGTTTGTAGGATTATTCATTAATAAAACGATTCGTTAGTAACGATGATGTATTGAAAATAAAACAGGGAGTGAATAGCGAGTCACTTATTCTTTGTCCTTATTCTTTTTGTCGGTATCACCGAAGTTTTCCGTGTCTGTCTTATGGGCTTCCGAACCATACAAAATAGAGTCCTTGATATTACTGACGTCGTCTCTGACCTCATCAATGTTTAATGAATCTTTGACATCATCCGTTGCCTTTCGAAATTCGGCAAGACCCCGTCCCAATGATTTTGCAAGGTCAGGAAGCCGCTTGGGGCCGATAATGATCAAGGCAACAATAAGAATAACGATAAGCTCGGGCATTCCGATACCAAACATAATAACCTCTACTTGTAAAAATAAAAAGAAAATATATAAGAAGTATTGAACGATTGTCAATGTATTTTCATGGTTTGCATTTCCGATGATTGTATGATAAAAATTTTCATCTTTTCCGGTCAGGTAGGTTTTCCCGTTAATTTCTTAACCATAAGTGGAGGTTAAAATGTTAAAGAAAACCGGTATTGTAATGGATGAGAGGTATCTCAGGCATGAAACGAGCCATTTTCATCCGGAATCACCAACACGGCTGGAAGCGATCTATACCATGCTTACGTCTCCGGATATGAAGGGAAAATATGTGCGTATTGAGCCCCGATACGCAACCCATGATGAGATCGGGATGATACACAGTCAATCGTATATAGAAATGGTAGCCCAAACCGGCGGCAAGAAACGCACATCCCTCGATCCCGATACGGAGACATCCCCCGAATCATATGACGTGGCGAAATTGGCGGTTGGAGGTTTGCTCAATGGTGTTGACAGTGTTGTCGCAAGGAACGTAGATAATGCATTTGCCCTTATCAGACCTCCGGGGCATCACGCTGAAAAGAGCAGGGCCGCAGGGTTCTGTATCTTTAATAATGTTGCCATCGGTGCTCTCCATGCAATCAAAAAGCATAACATGAGTAGAATCCTCATTGTTGATTGGGATCTCCATCACGGTAACGGAACGCAGCATTCGTTTTATGAGGATTCACGGGTGCTGTATTTTTCAACCCATCAATATCCATTTTATCCCGGAACGGGGAGTATCAATGAAATAGGCAGGAAAGATGGATTGGGTTACACAATCAATGTCCCCTTACGGCGCGGGCCCGGTAATGCCGAATACGTAAAGATCTTCAGGAAAATTCTGGAACCTGTTGCTCGAGCGTATAACCCCGATTTGGTTATGCTCTCTGCAGGATTTGACATATATTACCGAGATCCTCTGGGGGGGATGAAAGTTACCCCGGTGGGTTTTGCAAGTCTGGTAAGGGTTCTTTTGAATATTGCCGATGATTGTTCCGGCGGGAAGTTTCTTATAACCCTTGAAGGTGGGTATGATATAGAGGGCCAGACACAATCGACAAAAGCGGTATTGAATGAAATGAGGGGTGAAACCTTCCAATCCGATGAAGATCTGAACAGAATAGAAGCGGAGGCAGACACATCAATCGACAAGATTATTACAACAGTAATTAACCAGATCGAACCGATCTGGAAGGTGTTCTGAGAGAAGCTGTTGGTCTTCAGCGATCATCGGTCAGTCTGAGACGAAGAGTCTTTTTTGCTGAGAGCTGACTAATGATTGCCGAATGCTTATATATAGAGGAGGATACAGTCTTGAAAATAACAAAAGAAGAAGTTGAGCATGTGGCACATCTTGCTCGCCTTAACTTGCGAGAGGATGAAAAAGAAAAATTCACATCCCAGCTTAATGACATATTACTGTATATGGAAATTCTTAATAAGGTAGATACGACAGGCGTTGAGCCAATGACCCATGCGATTACCCTTCACAATGCATTCCGAGAAGATGTGACCAAGGAATCTATTGGTCGTGATCTCGCATTGGGCAATGCTCCCGATGAAATGGGTGACTGCTTCAGAGTTCCCAAAATTATAGAATAACTTTTCAGTAATAATCTGCCAGTCTTCAGCGGAAGTACCAAAGCCCTCTGGAGACTGGTCATTGTTCGAAACAACTTCCTTGCCGGAGATAAAGATGATAACGGATCAAAATACTGGAAAGGCCGATAGCTGATAGTTGTCGGCCGAGTGCTAATGCAGAGGTAAATATGGAACTGAATCAATTAACAATTCACGAATTACAAAAAAAGCTCAAGAATAGTGAAACAACCTCCGTTGAAATCACGGAGGCCGTGTTTAAGAGGATAGAGGCTGTTGATGACAAGATACATTCTTTTGTAACGCTTATGAAGGACGAGGCCTTTGAGGAGGCCCGTGAGGCGGACAAAGAGATACAAAGGGGAAACGGGGGACCCTTAACCGGGATTCCCATTGCCTTGAAGGATATCATGTGTACAAAAGGCACCCGGACAACGTGTGGATCTCATATTCTTGAAAATTTCATTCCTCCCTATGACTCAACAGTAGTGAAGAGATTGCGGGATGCGGGAGCCGTTTTTATCGGAAAGACTAATATGGATGAGTTTGCCATGGGTTCATCCACGGAAACCTCGTACTTCGGAGTAACAAAGAACCCCTGGGATCTTGAGAAGATTCCCGGAGGTTCCAGCGGTGGATCGGCAGCGGCAGTGGCTGCAGATCAGTGTATTGCCTCCCTCGGATCTGATACGGGTGGGTCTATTCGACAGCCCGCCGCCCTGTGCGGCATCGTCGGGATGAAGCCGACCTATGGCAGGGTTTCCCGTTTCGGGCTGGTGGCCTTTGCATCCTCACTGGATCAGATCGGTCCCTTTACGAAGGATGTGGAAGATTGTGCCATCATGTTGAATGCCATTGCCGGCTATGATCCCAATGATTCGACATCTGTTCATGCTGATATTCCCGATTATACCGAGTATGTTTCAAAGAGTATCGAAGGGTGGACCGTGGGTATTCCCAAGGAATATTTTATCGAAGGAATTGATCCTGAGGTGTTGTCCGCTGTTGAGGCGGCGATTAAAGAAGTCGAACATATGGGGGCGCAGTGCAAGGAAATCTCTCTCCCCCATTCGGAATATTGTGTTGCTATCTATTATGTTATCGCACCCTCGGAAGCCAGCTCAAATCTTGCCCGCTATGACGGTGTACGGTACGGATTCAGGTCAGATGCCGGAAGAGACCTTATGGACATGTATAAAATGTCTCGATCTGCCGGGTTCGGAGACGAAGTTAAAAGAAGAATTATGATCGGAACCCATGCCCTTTCATCTGGATATTACGATGCATATTACAAAAAAGCTTCCCAGGTGCGGACTCTGCTCAGGAAGGATTTTGACGAAGCATTCAGGACGTGTGATGCAATCTTAACGCCCTCTACTCCGACACCTGCGTTTAACATCGGTGAAAAGATGGATGATCCGCTTCAAATGTACCTGTGTGATGTCTTCACGATATCGTGCAACCTGGCGGGTATTCCGGGGATTTCCGTTCCCTGCGGATACACGGAAGCCGGGCTTCCCATCGGTGTCCAGTTCCTGACGGGTCACTTTGAAGAAGGAAAGTTGATTCAAATCGCATCAGCATACGAAAAGAATGCAACTTTAGAAAGAAGGAGAGCTACTATATAATGGAATATGAACCGGTTATAGGGCTTGAAGTTCACGCCCAGCTCCTTACAAAAACCAAAATATTTTGCGGCTGTTCCACCCAGTTTGGTGCGGCACCCAATAGCCATACCTGTCCCATATGTATCGGTATGCCTGGCATACTTCCCGTATTGAACAAGAAAGTGGTGGATTATACTATAAAGATGGCCCTGGCGACACACTGTAATATCAACAGGGAAAATACCTGGGCGAGAAAAAACTATTTTTATCCCGATCTTCCGAAAGGTTATCAGATAACTCAATTCGCCGAACCCATTGCGGAACATGGATATGTGGATGTTGAGATGAACGGCGGGAAAAAGCGTATCGGTATCACGAGGATTCACATGGAGGAGGATGCCGGAAAATCAATTCATGATGAACATCAACCGGCGAGCTATGTGGATCTGAACCGGGCAGGGGTACCTCTGATAGAGATTGTCAGTGAACCGGATATACGAAGTGCCGAAGAAGGAGTCGGTTATTTACGGCGACTCCATGAAATTCTCGTTTATCTCGGCATTTGTGACGGGAACATGGAAGAGGGGAGTTTTCGCTGTGATGCCAATATATCTCTGCGGCCGAAGGGAGAAGAAAAATTCGGAATAAGAGCCGAGCTGAAGAACATGAACTCCTTCAGGCATGTTCAACGGGCCCTCGAATATGAAATTAAGCGTCAACAGTACATTCTGGAAAGTGGCGGAGAAGTCATACAGGAAACCCGCCTGTGGGATGATTCACAAGGTGTCACCCACCCCATGAGAGGGAAAGAAGAAGCTCACGATTACCGTTACTTTCCCGACCCTGATCTTGTGTCCATTGTCGTGTCTGATGAATGGATAGAAGAGATTAAGAAAACAATTCCCGAACTGCCGCTGGAGAAAAGAGAGCGTTTCGTAAATACCTATGACATACCCCCGTATGATGCCGTTGTGTTGACTACAAGTCGTGAACTTGCCGATTTTTATGAGGAAACGGTGAAAAATTGCAGAAAACCCAAGATTGCCAGCAACTGGGTCATGGGCGATGTTCTGGGACATTTAAAAGAAGACAAAAAAGATATCGAAGGGAGTCCCGTTTCGGCTGTTTCCCTCGCGAAAATGATCAATCTCATCGAGGATGGTACCATAAGCGGTAAAATTGCCAAAGAAGTCTTTGAAGAGATGTGGAAGACCGGTAAGGAGCCGAAGAAAATTGTCGAAGAAAGGGGACTGATCCAGATAACAGACACCGGTTCTCTTGAGAATGCTATTGACAACGTCTTGAAGACAAATCCCGCTCAGGTGGAAGAATACAAACAGGGTAAGGAAAAGCTGTTCGGTTTCTTTGTCGGTCAGGTCATGAAGATAACCAGGGGAAAAGCCAATCCAAAGCTTGTGAACGAGCTTCTAAAAAAGAAACTTTCCGCGTCATGATGCGGACTTTGCGAAGCATTACGTTTCCCTTTTTCTCTTTGATCAATAAAGTGAATAGCGAACACCGTCGTCTCTTTATACGGTTCCGTTCAGATAACCTTTATGTGAGAATACTCTATGATACGAACAATCTATTGGGAAAATGATTCCGTTGTTATGATCGATCAGAAGGCTCTTCCTCTCGAAGAGATATATATGACCTGCCGGAACTATGGAGAAGTTATCACAGCAATTAAGGATCTGACTATCAGGGGTGCTCCGGCCATCGGTATTGCGGCGGCCATGGGTATTGCCCTGGGGATGCTGCATCAGTCTGCTGTCTCTCGAGAAGAATTCGACAATTATTTTTACCGAATGTGCGATGAATTCGCACAAGCCCGTCCCACCGCGGTGAATCTCTTCTGGGCTATCGAACGGATGAAAAGATGTTTTGAGAATGTTGTCACATCAGATGTCAATAATGCAAAACGGGCCCTGGTTGAAGAGGCAATTCGTATTGTTGATGAAGATATCGCGATTAACAGACAGATGGGTATAAACGGGAAAACCCTGGTTAATAGCGGAGATAATATTCTTACCCACTGCAATGCAGGTGCTCTCGCGACAGGCGGCTACGGTACGGCCCTGGGAATTGTCAGGGCTGCCCATGAGGAAGGTAAGGATATTCACGTTTTTGTGGATGAAACGAGACCGATTCTTCAGGGAGCGAGGCTGACTGCCTGGGAAATGAAAAAAGAAAGTATTCCGGCGACATTGATAACGGACAACATGGCCGGATTCCTTATGAAACAGCATAAGATTAATCTCGTCATTGTCGGTGCCGATCGCATTGCTGCAAACGGCGATGCAGCAAATAAGATAGGAACCTACTCACTTGCCATTCTCGCAAAGGAACATGGCGTACCGTTTTACATTGCCGCTCCGCTATCTACCATTGACATGGCACTGCAGAGTGGTGATGAGATTCCAATAGAGGAGAGGGATAATGCCGAGGTTTTACAGTTCCACGGTGTGAGGATTGCACCCGAGGGTGTGGCTGCATACAACCCAGCCTTCGACGTGACACCGCATTGCTACATAACGGCAATTATCACCGAGGCGGGAATCGCACGGCCGCCCTATGAGGAGAGTATCAATCTGTTTTTTAAAGATAAGTTTAAGAATGAGAACCAGGGAGAGACGTATTGACCGGCTATAAGCAGGTAATGACTAATGACAAAGAACAAATTTCAAATGAAACCAACTATTTCAATGACAAAATAGGAAGTGGCATTTGACATTGAACATTGACTTGTTATCTGGGTTGTTGCATTTGGCATTGTAAACACGGAACTGGAAATGAGCGAAAGAACTTTAGAAAGATTGAATGCCTCTCAAAAACTCTTTCTTTTCGATTTCGATGGTGTCATCGCCGATTCGATGGAGTTATATGAAGAAACAACGAGGCGCTGTTTTGAGACAATCGGCAAACCAATTACGAAGAATCACGAAGATTTTCTTGATCTCTTCGACGAGAACTTTTATGAGGCAATCAAGCAAAGAGGTGTGAGTATAGAGGAATTTAATAATGCAGTGAAAATGATTGTTCCTACCATCGACTATAGCGGGGTTACCGCTTTCGAAGGTTTGATGCCCGTCCTCGGGGAACTTAAGAAAAAAAATGTTCTTATCATTATTTCATCCAATAATGTCCACGCCATCATGGCAATTCTTTCACTCATCAAATTTAATGGCTGCTTTGATGAAATCCTTGGTGCCGATTTCAGATTGAGCAAGGTGGACAAGATAATCTATGCTGTGGAAAAGTGGAACATATCTTATGACAGAACGTTCTTTGTCGGAGATACGGCGGGAGATATAAAAGAGGCAAAAGAGGCGGGGGTCAAAACCGTTGCTGTGACCTGGGGCTGGCATACAAAAGAGAGACTTGAAAAAACCAAGCCTGATTTACTGATCGATTCTCCCCGGGAACTCCTGGACATTGACGTGTACATGAGTGAATAAATTATAGTAAAAAATTGAAACAATACTCATTTCCTTACCAAACGATTGCGCTTCCGGCTCAATTACTCGACCAATATATAATTTTATTTTATTCTGCAGAGGTCTACTTTTTGTTTCTCAATCGTTCATAGTGTACGTTTTGAAAGAGGATGAGACAATCATATTAAAGTCCCACGGAACTTCTGCCGATATTACTGTTACATTACATGGTAACTCCAGATCAGTATAATATTCCTGTATGTTTCACCTCGCCCGGGACGGCCATGATTGATTAATGGTTTCCGTGAGAGATTCCGATCACATGGTTCTTGCCTGGGTTTTTTACACTCTCTTTGATGGTTGATTAATAGTATCGCCGAATAGTAGCCGAGAGACACATCATAACACCATTGTCGGTATGTTATTATTTTCAGGGTTGAGAAAGTTTATAGCGTATTCTCAGCACGCCATCCTCAAAGCTTGATGATATGATTCGAAATTCACCGATTTCTCTTGTCGAGGTTACATGGGGTCCAATGCACGGGCAGGCATCGTAGTCCCCGATTCTGATGACCCTCAGTTCATCACTTGAATTGCCAGGTAGGCGCTCGAGCTTAAAAAATTTCTTTGCTTCCTCTTTTGGTATGTACTCCTGCATTACGAGAAAGTCGTTTTTGATAACATCGTTAACACGGGTTTCGATTTCCCTTATTTCCTTTTCAGTCAACGGGCGTTCAAAGTGGTAATCACATTTTGATTTTTTCTTTTCGATATGGGCACTGAAGCAGCGATCACATTTAAACATTCTGACCATTGTCTGATTCAGGAGATGCTCTGCCGAGTGCATTCTTGGGTCGATTTTTCTTTTCATCGCCTGTCCACTTCAATTATTGATAGTAGGACTCTATATGCGCAAAAAAAAACGATATTGTCAAGAAACTAAAAGCTTTTTTCCTGCGATTCTAATGCTGCAACTGATCGAAATTACGTTCATATATGTACGTGGGGAAAGGTACTAACTTTGAAAGGTATAAAAGTAGAGTTGACAATACCGATACAATGTATAAGTTATATATCGACTAAACGGAGAAATTCGTCAGGGAGGATTACATGTTTCAAGTATCGGAAAGAGCATCGGAAATGCTCAAAGAATTTTTCAAAGAAAAGGAAACACCTCAACCCATCAGAATAGCGTTTTACGGTGGAGGCTGATCGGGACCCAAGCTGGGTATGGCTCTGGACGAGCCTCAGGAAAACGATCAAACTTTTGAGGAAGACGGACTTACCTTCATTATCGATAAAGACTTGTTGGAACGAGTTAAACCCGTCAAAGTAGAGTTTATCGAGACAGGGAGAGGAGCCGGATATTACGTATCCTCAAATTTGCCCGCAGGTGCTGCCTGCGGAACATCATGCAGCAATTGTTAAAAGAGGAACGAGGAGTCGATGGAGAACCCACCACCCCTCATCCTTGTTGTTATATATTGAAATCAAAGATCTATGACGTTTTTACCAGGCATCGTTAGTGTACCTGTCGTTCCGCTTTGTCCAGATCTTTCGATCTGTCAATGCCAAGATTGATTCGATTAAAAGCGTGTGTTCCTTCCGGCAGGATCATCAAAAAACGGTTACATATGTCAATATCTGCCGTTCCCGCTTCAAGTTCAAAAGCCAGAATATGTCCCCCTGAACTGAAATCATCCGATATAAAATGCATATGATAACCTGGAACATTGATTCCCTGCACATATGCGGGAGATCGAAATCCGACTATGGTTCCGGAAACATTCTCCAGGTCAAAAACGGCTTGATGCTTCGTCACTTCGGTCAGAGGTGGGTAAGGTTTTTTCTGCGCCGGCACGCTTCGCGTTTTCATGGTGCGAAATGTACCCGTAACCTTTACGGCACAGAACACATTCATAGTGGGAACTTTTTCATCTACAATATTTTTAAAAGCCATATAGTTAATGCCTGCCGGTAGTTTTATTGTCCTGTCTTTTTCAAATTGAACTACTGAGGCGAAGGGGGTTTTTAACGTCGTTTCGGGTATAAAGACGATTCCGTTTCCCTTGATCTGAAAAAACGTTCCGTCAAGCAGGATCATTTCCCCGTCAAGTTTATCGAATGTGCCGATTCCGAAGTTTCCATAGGTGGCAAGTTCGCACAATGTCATTGCGCCGTCATAGGCGCCTGCCAGAATCGCATCTATCGTCGATATCTGTGTTACCGTGTTTCGATATGCCGTCGAGCAGCTGACAATACTCAGAAGAATTACAACGAACACGATTTTTACAAGACAGTTTTTCATGAACTCCTCTTTTCCTTATTTCTTTGGGTTCCAGTCGATGCCTGAAACGAACGGCTGAACCCGAATACCACACCGCGGTATAATTTGTCAGGCATACTGTAAGAAGAGTGTCATGTGTTGAGACACGTTCAATTTTCTTTATTCTCTGGTGATCGTCAGTCTTTGAGTGTAGAACCGATCTTTAGATTTACCTGCCAGTAAGAGACCTTCCCGTTTTCAACATACCCTCTCGTCTCGACGACCTGAAACCATCGTATCGTTTCGAGAGTCTTTGCTGCCCTGGTCAGCGCATTTTGCACGGCGTCCTCAATGCTTGTTTTGGATGACCCAACAATTTCGATAAGTTCATAGACATGTTCCGGCATACTGTGCTCCTTTCTTACGTTAATTGTGGTTACTTTTTTATTCTATAATTAAAAACATGCAACCCTCAAGGTTTCGGGGGTTGGTACATCAATTTTTATGAAATCAAAAACGTGAATACCACGTTTTGTAAACAGGAATGAAACACTTACCTGCCGGAGGCAGGTATAACATATTGATGAATATTCATTAGATGCCCTGCCTTGAGGCGGGGTGATTCACTTGGGATTCAACTTTGGTAACTTAATGCTTTCTATCATAAATCCGGTGACATAGTATTGGTTCGGTTACAGACGAACCACAGAGAGCACAGAGGACACAGAGCATTTATATTGTAAACCTTTGAATTCCGTCCTTGAGTCTTTCAACATTGAAATTGATCAACAGGTCGGTATCAAACCCTGACAATTTCATGTACGTCAGCAATTGCGCCTTATGAATGCCTTTGATCTCTTCAATTACCTTACGTTCAATAATGAGCTGATTTTCTGCCTTTTCTCTGTGCTCTCTGTGTCCTCTGCAGTGACATTTTTAACATCATATTATTTATGTCGACATATGCATCGAAGCAGGGTGGCAAAGAGGCAGTATATTATTTTCTTTTAAGCCACTCTGAAATTTCTTCTGCCTGATATGCTTCCTGCTGGACGGCAAGATCAAGTTTCAAAACCACTCCTGAGTGTTTCTTCGTTTCTTTATTACCCGCTAAGTTCACGTGACGTTTGTGGGAATTCTGAACATCCTCCAGGGCCTTCTGAAGGGCACTGCCAATTGCCTGGCTCCTGTCGATCTTGCTGAGTCTGAAATCGGGGACAGCCCCATCTTCGGCGATAGCCTCGGCAAAGAGGGCAAGCTGTTTCATCTTTTCCATGGCCTGATCCATGAGATTCCAGCCTCTCATACCCTTTTTCTGGAAGGTCCAGGACAGACGAAGATGTTGCAGCATTTCGTTATACTTCCTGGCAACCTCGCTCTGGAGCCGTTTCATGAATGCTTCCGGGAGTTCATGATCTCCGGCCGGAAGTCCCCTTGCATCTTTCCGGCTTACTTTATCCAGCAGTCTCTGGAACCGCCGTGCATGGATTGCCGATTCCCATGCTTCCCTCTGGAGAACCCGTCTAATGTGTGGATTTTTGATCCTTTCCGCTTCTTCATTGTAGTGGGGGATGAGCTTTTCCTCATACTCGATATAGGATTTGAGTATTGTCGCCCTGCTGGTGGGATCGAAGGGATAGGGACCGGGCTTAAAGTTCGGTTCTCCGCCGAGTTGACAGATAATCATGCCCAGCCAGTGCATGTGCCACATTTCTTCCCTCGAACGCGACAGAAGGCTCGCTCCCATGGGCGTATCTTCACCCTCCTGATACGCATGGATCAGGTATCGAAGCGTTGCTGCATGTTCATCTGCAAAATCCCGGTTAAGTATTGTAATCAATTCTTGCTTCTCCATGGCATACCCCTCCTTGTCAAACTCTTATTTATTTGTATGTATTTCAAGAACACTGTGATTGAAAATGTTAACACCGATAGCGTTGATATTGAGATGCAGAGATAGTCACATCGTAGTAACCCGGGAAGTGTGATGATTATCTTACAGGAATTCGATTTGAATGTCCAATGTCATTGTATTTCGATAAGACATTGAACCTCTCTTTTCCCCTTTTCTTCATCGACGAAGGAAAACAGAAGACCGCCCAGTATGAATAAAAGAGACACAGCCGATATACTGATTCGAGAGGCGATATGACTTTCAAGTCCCATAGCTTGTGATATGAGGGCGACAGAACCGATGAGAACGGGACCCAGGACGATGGAAAACTTACCGATCATGTTGTAGAAACCGAAATATTCTGCGGCCCTGTCCACGGGGATAATCCTTGTGTAGAATGATCGGCTCAAGGCCTGAATACCCCCCTGAACGAGACCGATTATGATGGCAAGAATGTAAAATTCTCTCGTATTCTTCATGAAAGCTCCCCAGACAGAAATGAAGAGATACACAAAGATTGCGATAAAGATGGCCTTTTTTGTTCCGATTTTTCCTCCCAGGTAACCGAATCCTATAGCTGCGGGAAATCCCACAAACTGGGTTATGAGAAGGGCGAGGAGAAGATCTTTCGGTTTGAAACCGATTGACATTCCGTAGTCGACAGCCATTCGGATGATAGTGTCCACGCCATCCATGTAAAGCCAGTAAGCTATGAGGAATAGAAAAATTACCTTGAGGTGGCGAATTTCACTGAATGTGCTTCGCAGTTGTCCAAATCCTTCCCGTACAATGTTTGCAGCGGTTTTTTTTATCTCAAGCCTGGGTTCTTTTACAAACAGAAGAACGGGGATTGAAAAGATAAACCACCAGATCCCGACGGAGAGGAAAGACCACCGTACGGCATGGGATGCATCTGTGAATCCGAAGACATGGGGTTTGAGTATCATCAGGACGTTTACGCTGAAGAGAATACCTCCTCCCAGGTATCCCAGAGAAAAGCCCAGGGCTGAGACGAAGTCCGTGTTTTTTTCAGAAGCCACGAGAGGTAAAAGCGAATCGTAAAATATATTACCGCCGGAAAACCCAAGAGTCGCCATGATATAGATTACGATACCGAGTTGCCATTGACCGAGGGAAACGAGAGACAGGGCCGATGTCATAACGACACCCATCAAGAGAAAGAAAGTGAGGAATTTCTTTTTTGCACTGCCCCTGTCGGCAATGGCCCCGAGAAGAGGTGCGCAAACAGCTATGATGATACCTGAAAAAGAATTAGCAAATCCCAGTCGAGCCGTGCTTGTAACGGCATCTGTGCCGGGGCAGCAAAACTGTTTGAAGAAGACGGGGAAAAATCCTGCCATCACCGTGGTAGCAAATGCCGAATTAGCCCAGTCATACATGGCCCAACTGAAAATGGCTCTTTTGTCATTGCCTTGATTATGCATAACTATCGAATAGTGATAAGGATAAAAAAGGATACGTGCTGAAAATCTTCACATATGTTGCGACCTGCATATGTTATGTCTTCCAGTATCATATTATCTATGACAAGGCCATGTTAATTCTTAACGGGCTCGTGCGTAAATTGATTTCTGATCAGGCAATATGTCCTGGAACATTGACAATGTCTTGTGGCGTTATTTCATAATGTGAAAATTTCCATTAGTGGACAGTGCGAGACAGAGAGGAGGCCTGTTTCGATTTCTAAAGTATGGGCGGAAGACTATTATAAAGACAGAAATGAACCCCTTTATTTTTCCCGATGTGTAAAAAAACTCACGGGGAATTTGCTAATCCGCCTGAAATCAGCGCTCCTATCTGAGGCATCTGTATCAAAGCCTGCCCTTTCGGGAGAACGTTAAAGAAATAAACTGAAAAACCCGAAACATTGAGTAAGATGTTGGAATCTATGATTCAATACAATGAATTAGTTCGACTTTTCGATGATGGGATGAGTACAATAATTGCCATAGTAATGAGTGAAGGTACGTAGTAGAGAGGGATTACACGATGCGAAAAAACCTTTGTAATTGTTACGGAAATAAACCAATGGAGGAGAACCGGATAAAACCGGGTGGCCGCCTGGCATTTGAAATTTTACGTAATCTGAAGAAGATGACATCGACCGTTACCGTGGATCAGCCCGGAGAGTGAAGGAATATAACGGACCGCGAGGAGGTATGAAAAGAGACTGATGAAATATTCACAAGCACAGCAGGGACGAACCTTTATTATACGTCTTGAAGACGGAGATATCGTCCATGAGGAAATCGAGCGGTTTGCCCGCAAACAGTCCATAACTGCCGCCGCACTGATCATCCTTGGTGGCGCCGACACAGGAAGCAGCCTGGTTGTGGGACCGGAAAGAGGAAGAAGTAAGCCTATCTCACCAATGGAGCATATCCTTGATGATGTTCATGAGGTCGCCGGCACGGGGACTCTTTTCCCGGACGGCGAGGGCAATCCGATTCTTCATATACACATGGCCTGTGGCAGGAAAACAATGACAATAACAGGATGTATCAGAAACGGTGTCAAGGTATGGCATGTCATGGAAGTTATACTTTTTGAGCTGGTTGATACGACAGGAATTCGTGTCCTTGAGCCTGAAACGGGATTTAAACTGCTCAACCCATAGAAACTGCCTGTGCATTGAGCCTATACATATGAAAAATGAGGCCGACAGCATGTCAGAAAAAACCCTTTCGATTACCAGCCTGCGATCGGGTGGGCTGATTACCAATTATCACTGCAGTTCTGCCTGCAGGCATTGCCTCTATCGATGCAGTCCGAGATGGCCGAAGGAATATGTCTCGCCTGAAACTACACAAGAGAATCTCAGAACTGTGAGAGCGTTAGGGTGTCATTCCATTCATGTCGGAGGTGGAGAACCCTTACTGAATCCTTCATGTGTTGCCTCCGTGCTTGAAATAGCCGGAGAGGAAAGGGTTTCTGTTGAGTATGTGGAAACAAATTCATCATGGTACCGAACCCATGACGATGCCTGTGCCATTCTGGCGTTACTGGCAGACAGAGGATTGTCAACGCTTCTTGTTTCCATGAGTCCCTTTCACAATGAACATATTCCCTTTTACAAGGTAAGGGGAGTGATCGAGGCATGTTACGTGACTGGTGTATCCGTTTTTCCCTGGATCGCAGCTTTTATACCCGACATAGGCGTATTTGATGAAACCACGACACACGCACTGGAAGAATATCAAGAGTATTTCGGGAAACATTATCTTGAAAATCTTTCCCGCCGGTACTGGATATCACCGGGTGGACGTGCTCTGGAGACATTTGCGAAATCGTTTCAGGAAAAATCTCTTTCAAAACTGCGAGGTGAAAGCGACGGATGTATGGAACTGGCTGATGTCAATCATTTCCACATTGATCTTTATGGAAACTACGTGCCGGGATTGTGTTCCGGGTTGTCAGTCAAAAGGGAGGATTTGGGCACCGTGCTGGGTCAGCATGAATACCCGATCATTTCTCGGCTCTATTCTCAGGGTATCGGTGGATTTGTTTCTCATGCTGAGAAGAAACATGGATTCAGGGCATTAAGAACGACATATGCCTCGAAATGTGCTCTCTGTTATGAAATCCGTCGGTTTCTCCTCATCGATAAGGGAATTACCTCAAAAGAACTTCAACCTGTTGGTCATTATCTATATGGATGAATCTGTTAAGCTGGAATACAGAAATCTTTGATGCAAGTGACAATTACTCGTTATTGTAATGACATCAAGCATTTCAGTCTTCTTCGGACATGCTAACTGTTCAATCTTTCTTCGAATATTTTAACCTCAAAAAAATGATCCACCGAATCGCGGGCAAAGAGCACAAATTCCTTATTACAGTATTCGCATATGACATAGGGCCATTGAATAACGATAAGCTTGTGACAGCCGTTTACGGTGCAGTGTCCGGTCATTGTCAAGTACTGTTGCATTTCTTTCATGTAAAACTCGTTTCCTTCGGATGTGATAATAGGGTAGAGTGAGCAAGTGATCGTTATCACTGAGTCGTTTCGTTTGATTCTATCAATATATAATGCTATTAAACCACAGGGCCTTGAGTTGCTATCGGGGAAACCCTGATTTGCCCGTTCGAAATACCCTAATTTCATGAGCATTGTAATTATAGTGAAAAGCTTCTGAAATCGATCGAGCATATGAGAAGATCCTTATGAAGCATCACAATTCATCATATCCGGGGCAGTTTTGTTTAACGATTGGGATGTCATGTATGACAGAGGAGCAGCGCTATGAAAAATTATCTGGTGTGTTGCGTCAGTCAACGGGGTGATATTCTCGGTCTCGCTGGTGTGACTGCCGGGATCGTCAATGAAGCATACCGTCTCCATGGGACATATATGACTGCCAGTGCCGCCCTCGGGCGTGCTTTGACGGGGAGAGCACTGATGGGTGCACTCTTGAAGAATGATCAGCGGGTGGCACTGAAATTTGAGGGAAATGGACCACGGGAAAGAGCTTGAACAACTTATAAAGAAGACAGAACGGAAATCCAAGACATAACCTTTATGGTAAAAAGGAGAAATAACATGATAAAATCGCGATGTGACACCCTGTCAAGGATTTTGTTACTGTGTTTTGTGATTTCAGTAGTGTGTATTTCCTGCATATCACGGGAACAGGATACTGCCGGTGAAGGGAACTCCATATGGCTGGAACCTCAATGGAACCAGACAAAGACCTGGGAAGAAGACATACAATGGAAATTTGCATCGGGACACAAGATCCAGTATCGGGAAACACAGAAGGCAACAGTGTACAGCAGAGGACACACTGAAGAACGGGAACACTCACTTATCGTAGGGTATGCCATCAAAGATAATGCGGAAAAAGGTATAGCCCATGTCGTTATGATCGGTGAAAACTTGAAAACACAGGGCATGGGTACGGAAATGTTACAATTTCTGCTGCGATCATCACCACAACTCGGTCGTTTTTCGATGTTACCTTCCGGTAAGATGACAGACGTGAAAGGCCTCATCGGTACCAGGTCCCTCCCAACATTTCCTGAAAAGCCGGTGCGTGTCGGTGCTCGATGGAACGGTGAGATGGGCATAGCCATTGTACCGAACTTGCCCGGAGCGATTGCAACCGGTATCTGTCATTACGAACTGCAAGGTTTCGCAGATGTCCGTGGGCACAGGTGGGCTAAGATTTCTTTTCAGGGAAACATCGCATTGTCAAATGAGACGTTTGCAATGAGAAAAATTATTGGTGTGATGACTGACGACAGAAAAGGATCAACGGTTCATGAAGTTATTACCGGATCACCTGCTGACAAGGCAGGTTTGTTATCCGGTGATATTATCAAGAGCTTTGGCGGTATGTCCGTCAGTTCGTGGTCCGATTTGTTTTATGCAGTGGCCTTATCACCGTCCGATCAAGCTGTTCAGGCTGTCATTCTTCGGAATAATGTGAGAAAAAAGGTTTTCATGGCACCACAAACAACAGTTTCCGGAAAGATCAGTGCCACCGGTACAATTACAGGGAGTGTGATATTCGATATTACTGAGGGCATATTACTCAGGATGCAGGTCAATCCTTTGTCATTAAAGTACGCCGTTCATGTGGATGATGTGACAGCGGAACATGAAGTTCAAATCGTCGGTCTCACGCAACTGATTGAATCGGCCGGTTAGCCTGAAAAGAAGCGGCCGGGTCAGGAAGTTGTTCCTTTCATGTGCCGGTGCGATCTGATTGAGCAATATCTATAACGTCTTTGAGAAGAACGTTAAGTTCTGAATGCTCATAGACAATGCTTGATAGCACATTCTTCCTTCTTTGAGAAATTCTCCGGTAACCCCAGATGCTCCGCCGGAAGGTTTCTTCTCGACCGTTGCGCTTGTAATAAAGAGGTAAATTGACGTCAAAGAATGAAATGCTGTCCACGTCCCTAAGAAGATCGGAGCGGGCGTCACCACCAGTCTCGTGACGGCAAATGAGCTGGTAAACGTCATCGACTATAGTTTGTGGCACCTCACAGGCAGTCATGATCTCATTCATAATGTCGGCACTGTTGCGTGCATGGGCTGCCTTGAAGGCATCAAAGTCAGTATAGAATCTTTTTTGTATCCTGCGGTCTTCTAAGGCTCTTTCCACATCATGTCCAAGGGCCGCAATCTGAAGAGCCATATCGGCTCCCGGTTCGAGCCGTAATAGCCAGTCGAGCGTATTTTCCGCATGGATGGGATCTTCCGGAACGGCGGAATGTGATATTATTGTCCGTATTTTCCGTTGTGTGCATTCAACATGAGACATTTTCAGTCCCGTCAATGATCAAGGGTTAAGAAAATTACCACTGTCCTGTTTGTTTCCTTTTCTCACGTCACGTCACCAGGCGTTTAAAAAGGTGCGACATTCTTTCCCGTCCCATAACATCGTTCTATGCTAATACCCTTCCTTTCCGGGCATTGTAACCAAATTGCAGATATATCTTTCTCCATTCCAATAATGGGCAGAATTAACCCGTTACAACGATATGTTGATCCATGGATTTCTGACACAACAATACCCGAAGCCGATGTACTCGTCTCGCGGCCTGGTTTTCCCGATCATGACGGTGGAGATTACCGTTCTTTTTTCTGATCCTGCATATAACAAGCGAAAAGAAAACGCCATGCCCTTTGTGATGCATGTTAATGCCCGGAAGACTTACAGTCTCCGGCGTATCATGGGACTGCACTCACGTTGAAACAACCCCCGGAAAGTTGACCCCGGCTTACCGTTATGGTGATTGGTCTGGGCCAGGGTATTTCGATATTCGAATTTCGGATTTGCGGCTTTGCCGCATTAGGATATTGTCGAGGTGGGTGCTTCATGAAATATGCGGATGGGCTGATAGAAGATGCCGCCCTGAACTCGGATTGTATTGAGCTGATACGTGCGTTTATAATTCGTAGAGTTTCTCATCAATCCTGGGTTTGCGTCGTTTGGCTCCCCTTCTCCCTTTATTTGTCAGGATAAAAGGATCTTCGTCTTCCAGCAAATGCCCCATTTCTTCTTCGATTTTGTCGGGATCTTCTCCCTTTTCCAAACGACTCAGAGCCTCTTCCATTCCCGAACTCAGGTTGAGACCGGTAGCTTCTGTGAGTTTTCTCATTAACGTTGCTGCCTGGCGTGGGTCATCTTCGTTTATCTTGTTCGCCTCTTTCGCCAGCATCGCCATTGCCTTCTCCATTTTTGCCTCATCAAGAGGCGGCATGTCCTCCCCCGGTTCGTTCTTATCAACTGAAATCGTTGCAAAAACAGACATCTGCCGTTTTAATTTAACGGATTTACAGCGGGGGCAGTGAGGAATTTTTTCCGTGTTCACGGATTTTGAAAAAAAATTATATATGGTGTTGCATTTTTTGCAGTAGAATTCATAAATTGGCATGGTTGTTAGTACCTTCTGTTAGATATATTATGTATCATACTCAATTTCCTGACAAAATCAATAGGCTTCTTTTGTTTCCTTATCCATTTTTTGCAGACGTGTGATTCGATCGATAAGCGGTGGGTGAGAGTAATAGAACCACGCATAGAAAGGATGAGGGTGGAGATTTGCCAGATTATCTTTGGCAAGACGTTTTAACGCGTTGCCGAGGGATTTTGCCGAACCGATGAGCCAGTTTGCATAGTAATCAGCTTCTTCTTCAAACTTTCGAGATATCTTCGACATGAGGGGTGTAAAGAAAAACGAAAGGGGTTTGAACAGTGCCGACAAGAGAAATAATCCCACATACTGGATATTCTGATCAAATCCGAATGTCTGATACATAAAACCCCAATCAATAAGACGATAGGCACAATAAAAGAGCAAAAAGGAGAAGGTTTCGATCAGTAATAGCTGTTTGAGAATATGATGTTTCTTCCAGTGACCGATTTCGTGGGCCAGAACGGACACTATTTCGTCACCTGAATGAGTGGCGAGGAGGGTGTCATACAAGACAATACGCTTTGTTTTCCCCACGCCGGTGAAGAATGCGTTTGTATGTTTGCTTCGTGTGCCCGCATCAATCTGGTATATGCCCTTTATCTTCAGCCCAACTTTTTCCAGTATGGAAATGATTCGCTCTTTGAGTTCCTGATCTTGAATCGGTTCATATTTGTTGAAAAGAGGTGCGATAAAAATCGGATAGAGCCACAGGATGAGGAGTTGAAAGAAGGCAAAGAGGAGCCAACCCCAGAACCACCATGTCGTCTCTGCATAATGCATGAGAGCAAGAAAGGAGCCAAGGAGAATTCCGCCAAGAATGGCCGAAATAACAAGACTTTTCAAAAGATCGGTGACCCAGAGTTTCAGGGTTATGGTGCTGAAGCCATACCGTTTTTCAATAACAAATGTACTGTAAAGGCTGAACGGAATTTCGACGAGAAAACCTATGAACGCGGGTACGGCAAAGAAAATGAGTCCCGATACGATAAAATTGAGTTTGTGAGAAAGGATGATATTGACATACCACGGAAGGAAGCCGCTCAAAAGAATGAAAAGCAAAACCAGATCATCTGTGAAACTGGCAAACGATCTGAAATGGGAAGAGTCTATTGTATAATCGGTTATTCGTGTAAGGGTTTCGCCGTCAATTTCTCCTTCAAAGACGTCAGGCACAGTGTGACCGAACTTATGCAGATGGTTAATATTGAGACGTGTCAGGTACCATCGAAACATTGAGCTGATAAGGAAAAAAACAAGAAAGAAGACGAGCAGAACATTAAACTGAACCATGCGGTGAACCCTCTTCAAACCCTTTTATATTATTGTCTGCGGTAACACTGCTTCTCTACCCGATCGAATCCGGGTCAAGCATAATCAATGCAATTAATCATGCTTTATCTGTGTAGCAGCGGTCGTAAAGAGCATCAAAATTATCTTTGCCGGCAGCGAGCATTAGGGTTAACGGCATTATCTGTTTTCCCAATCGCACCATTTTCTGTGCCGTGTCTCGTATATCCCACTGGGCATGAACATCCTCACGGAGTCGTGATATGTGATAGAGTTCTCTGGCATTTACCTTTATTGAAACCCTTTTCCGGTGAGCGTTTGTCAGAATGTAGTTGGCTGCCAGGGGCGAAATATCCTTTATTCTGCCATACGTGTCTTCAGATCGGGATATTATGTCCATGAAACGGTTTTCCATGCCGATTTCATGTATTGTCGGCGGAATCGTGACGCCAAGGTTCGGATCGTAATCCTGACAGATTATTGTCGCCATTCGGTGCCGTTTCAACTGAGCAAAACAACTTGCACTTATGGTTACTTCAAAACACAGGTCTGCGTTCTCGAATTCCCGTAAAGGGGAATCATACGATCTCATATACTTGCAGGCAGACCTGACGATGTCTTCCTTGTCCGCTCTGTTCATCTGAGATACAATGGTACGGCACTTCATCATTGGAAGGTCGGATGATGAATGGATCAATGATGCGATAATCTTATCGTCGCCATCGGGAGTAACATCAAACAGCGTTACGTTGTCATCCGCCTCAGGCAT
>JAFGQS010000026.1 GCA_016935565.1 Deltaproteobacteria bacterium | reverse complement strand
GAAATATTTGCTGAACTTCTGGATTCTCATGACAATGTCATACTATCATCAATTGTTACAGATTAAACAGAGGTAGCATCCATTAAAAGTACCTTGAAAATTTATGACGCAGTTATGATATATGAGGTTGTGATGTAGCAAAGACAAACATAATTGACCAAAACCAAACAAAAAACCAGGATTCTCTATGTCAAATTTTAAAACAATAAAAATATACTGTTCAGGATGTAATGGTCGCTTATATGAATATCATAAAGTGGGAAGCGGGCTGTTGGTTAAGTGTTATAAAGACAGGATTAAAGAAGATTATACCCGTGGAGATTTAAGGTGTCCTGCATGTGGGACAGCCTTTGCGAGGGAGGGAATGATACGTGGTAAACCTGCACATAAAATTATACAGGGCAAGGTATACGTAAAATCTTAATGATGGCAAAAATTTGAAATCTAGGGAAGCTCGATGATGTCAGGACTTATCCTGCTACCGTAATGAAGTAATTCCGGTTCAGCGGCGGTGCCACAGCACCGTCCGCTGCAACCGGTGTCAGCCATTTTTTTTCGCCGGTGCTCCTAATCAATTCCAATCATTACATTTGTCGCTTTGACGATCGCGTAGACTTCATTTCCAAGGGCAAGTCCAAGATTTTTACATGATGTCTTTGTAATGATCGACGTCATTTCCAGACCTGGAGCAACCTCTATTACTACTTCTGCATTTACGACACCAATCTCAATTGCTTTAATGGTGCCTTTTAAAACATTGCGTGCACTTATTTTCATTTTTGCTTCCTTTCTGCTTGCTTCATAATCATGTCGACTGCAGGACCATCATACAGCCGGCAACCAGGAACAATGGAACAAACCATACCAACTGATTTGTTCCCCTCCGTGACGATGACCTGTAAAACGTTTGATCATCAGCAAATTCTTGTAAAAGTGTTACTCTGCCATCCGGAGGATTTTGCTGTCGGGCCGGACGGAAAACATGGATTCATGATAAATGCAGTCTCTGTACAACGACTGCCTTTACTCGTGTCCGGATTCTCCGATTCGGCGCCAGATGATCACTTTGTCTGGGGAATATTCCGGCTTCTTTTACTTTATATCCTTGATTGCATCAGGATAATACACCGACTCCCCGTATTTATCGATACCGAAGTTTTTAATCAGCCTCTGTCCCTTCTCGCTTATGGCAAAATCGAAGAATTTTTCAGCAAGGTCTTGATTATATTTCAGCTTCGGGTGCTTTTCCGGACTTACTAAACACATTTCGTATTCATTGGGTGGCCCTTTGGCTAAGAGTATGGAATTCTTGCATTTCGATTTGTGAATAGCCCAGGTGCTCGAATCCAGCATATGATACTGTCCGTTCTGATCTGAATTCAGCATAGATTTGAGCATAAACGCTTTGCTGACCTCATACCATTCCTGGTCTGCGGGGTTCATGCCTAAATCTTTCCATAATTTCAGTTCCAGAATATGCATTTCGCCGCCATCACCTCTTGACAGATACTCGGATTTAGAAGTGCCGATTCTTTTGTGCGCTTCTTTGAGATCCGTCAACCCTGCAATTTTGGCCGAATCGTTCGGTGGTCCGATAATAACGGTATAATTGTGCATTAAATCTACTCTCTTGGCGGCGTGACCTTCTTTCACAAATGCTGCAGTAGCTTTGCGACTATGACCCATGGTGATATGAGTAAGTCCATGCCGCCCTAAATCCAGTCCGGGACCAGTAGGGGTTTTGACATATCTTACCGTACAATCGTTCTCTTTCTCAAAGGCCTTGCCAAGTTCCGTTACAAGACCCAATTCAAAGGGACTGCCTGTGGCAATAACAATCTGTCTGAACTGAGGCTCTGCAATTGCCGTTGCTGAAAAGAAAAGACCAAACAGCAAAAAAGCAATCAGTAACAAGCCAGGAGCTTTTTTGTTAAAACTTTTTCTTCTGATTCTTTGATTAAACTTCATGGAAGACCTCCTTTCTCTTTTGACCCGAGCAAAGCCCGGGGTCTATGGTGTAACAATTACTAATTATTTGCCATTAGTGAACACTAGTCCGATATTACAAAATCCAGGAGATATATTACTACAGTGGAACCGATAGGATTGTTGCATCCTCCTTTTCCGAGTGTGGATGCAGAGGAGCGTACCATCCCGCTCGTGGTCATGGCAGGATGCATTCGCTTTGAGCCCGAGCTTTTATTTCAGTCTTCGGTTCTTGTGGTTCCGAACGGCTGATGTTTCGAAGAGCAGGTTACTATACAACGACAGGGAGACGATTGCTCAGAATGGTCACACATGAAGATTACTCACAGGAATCAGCATGAGTAGTCGCAAGTTTTGAATCAATTCGGGAATGACAATTTCACGACCATTATCGGAACACTATGCGTTAAGACAAAAACGATCTTATGAGTTTTTGGAGCTGAACCTAAAACCGTGCGCTGCTACTGGATGGTGATGGGACTTTGATTTCTGAACTCCATCGGTCCTCCTTTCCAAAATGGGAGGCTCATCCGTTTCCAGATAAACCCTGTCGGCCCACAACCTTGCATTTGGCGCCAAGAATGCAGGCTCGGACTCTTTTACAACTGTCATAGAATTATCAGGATTAAAACGGTAAGTCAATGCGATTTTGGTATTTTGGGTTGTAAATAGTGTTTTTTTGTTATTACTCAGAATTTATCTGCCGTACATGGATTCTATGATTTTTTCCAGCGGCAGATCGGTGATGCCGATGTCCTGGACAGGGAAATGGGAAAACAGCCGTGAGGCAACGGCTGTCGCCTCACGGGGTTCGACTTCAAGATAGACTTCATGCCCGTTGACGCAGACGATTGTTCCCAGTGTCGCAAGCAGCGTCTCCGACCACGGTCCGTTAAAGACAACCCTCACATATCTGTAACAACAAAACATATTCAAGAACGCACACCAATGTAAAAACCTTTATTCTCCCGTCTTTAACCGAGATCCGAATGGGTATGGGGATATATGCCGCCTTTGTGTACGTGAATATGTGAATGAACCGAGGCTTGATCTTCCGGCAAGATACGTCCCTCTGACATCCCGTGGATTTTGTCGGTAACCCCGGCAAGAAAGTCCATATCGTGAGAGGTAACGACAGAAGGGAGGTTCAGCCCGTTCAAAATGTCCACCAGCCGCTCCATCATGGCTTCATCCAGACCCGCCGTCGGTTCATCCAGGATCAGCACCTCCGGCTGCATGGCCAACACCGTGGCAAGAGCAACCAGCTTCTTTTCCCCGTAAGACAGTTTGTGACTGATACGGTTTTCGAATCCACCGATACCAAGCATAGCAAGGGTTTCATTAACAATGGTTTGTACTTCCTCCCGACTTTTACCGAGATTCAGGGGACCGAATGCCACATCCTCCATGACGGTTGGGCTGAAAAGCTGATCGTCCGAGTTCTGAAATAAAAACCCGACCTTTTCTCTGATCTGCCTGAAGTCTTTTTCCCCGGAAATCTGCTTACCGAACATCTCAAGTGTCCCCGAGGCGGGCTTCACAAGTCCCATAATGAGATAGAAGAGCGTTGTCTTCCCGCAGCCGTTGGGTCCCACGAGGCCGATTCTTTCGCGCTCAGCGAGCGTAAAATCCAGCCCGTCAAGAACCATTGTCTCTCCGGGATATGAAAAAGAAATGTTATGTAATTTTATTAAGTTACCCGACATTGAACATCACCATTCCTGCCAGAGTCAGGGCCGTGACCACCATAGCCACTATATCATAATGTCTGATGCGAGGCGAGTCAAAGGAGGGAAACTTTCCCGTAAATCCTCGACATATCATAGCCGCCCGTATCCGCAGTCCCCGCTCATAACTGTTCACGAGGAGCATACCTACCAGGTACGCATAGCTCTTATAAGTATGAATATTCGTCCCCGGCGTGAAGCATCGGATCTTCATCGCGTTGTGAATCCGCGTGTACTCCCTGACGATTTCGTGTGCATACCGATAGGTGAAAAAAAAGAGATACACCACTGAATCGGGAATCCTCAGCCTCGTCAGGGCATGAACAATCGACGTTACCGATGTGGTGGCCATAAGCACAATCATTACCAGTATAATAGCATTCGAACGCAGTGTTAGCATGGCGGCATATCGCGCACCCTCCTTCGATGCTTCGATAGGACCAACTGAAAAGAGAGGGCTTCCTGTCATGGTAAAGGGCAGAAATAACCAGAGCACAGCGATAAACACATTTGCCACAATCATCCGATGAAGGAGTTTCCCTGCAGGAACTCCCGAGAGGATCACGACCACAGACGTCAGAAACACAGCAAAGATCAGGGCCGACATCTGATGTGATAGAGCCACCACAATGGAAAAGGCAGCGACACAGATGAGTTTTACCCTCGGATCAAGCCGATACAGTATTGATGAGCCACTTTCGGAAATAGTGTCGTTCAGATTCACGGTGAACCGCTCCTCCTCGATTTGAAATACAGGATCAAACCGAATATACCGAAGATATAGCCGATTCCGCCGAGGATTTCCGTCATTGACGGCCCTCCTCGCCTCGATTCGAGAATGGCATCGACGACAGGTTTCAGTTTCTTGTCAAGGCTCTCACTCACAATAGCCCGAATATCTTCCCTTGTTACCATGTTTTCAACCGGCACTATGTTTTTCGGTGGCGATTTCGAGTTGAGGGCCTTTTCCGCTTTAACCGTTTCGGTGACCGCTCCCGCCGGTACTCCTGGAAGGGTAATTTTGTTTGCGGCAATTTTGAATGTGGCACGATGGCCCATGGACGCGGTGAGCACCAGTGTCAAATCACCTTTCTTCGGTGCCTCAAAGATAAATTGCCCGTTGGTGTCTGTTGTCCCTTCCAGAAGTTTATTTCCCTTTTTATCCATGACCTCTACGAGAGAATTTACCACCTTTTTCCCATCCCCAAAGTAACCCTCAGCATAGATTTTATTTCCCTCCACATAGGCATACAGAAGTACCTTATGTGCATTGGCACGGGTCATAGGGAACAGGATAAGGAGAGTCACGGCAATAAACGAACTCATGAACAATACAAACTTTTTTCTTCTCACCATGTGTTTACCCCTCCATTAGCTCGGGTTTTACGGTTTTCAGGAAGACCACACAAAATGACGTTATGATTCCTTCAACAACCATTACGGGAATATGGGCTGCGAGAATGACCATTGCAGGCGTGAAAAATGCCCGGTCGGTATATGCAAGCGATAGTGCTACGAGAACGGCACTCAAGGCGATTGCAAGAATTCCACCCATGCATCCGGCAATGATCGTTTTTATTTTATTCCCCGTCATGATCATGTTCCTGAAAAGAAAAAAGCTCACCACGGCGGGGAAAGCCATGTTGAAGGTATTAACTCCGAGCGTTGTTATACCTCCGAACTGGAACAACATGGCTTGCAGGGCAAGGGAGACCATGATTGCGGGAAAAGCCGCCCATCCCAGCAATATTCCAATCAACCCGTTCAGTACCAGATGGACACTGGCCAACCCCACGGGAACATGAATGAGAGACGCGACAAAAAATGCAGCAGACAGGACGGCAATTTTCGGCATATTGTCCGCATTGATCTTTTTTACACCGATGGCGACACCCGCGGCAGCACAGACAAATCCGGTCACCAGTACGGGCATATTCAGAACTCCCTCAGATATGTGCATGATTCCCCTATTTCATCTCATAGAATTTGATCCATATAACGGCACCGATTTCCACATCTTTGCCGTTAATTTTCGTGTCATCCGTATTGAGTGCGGCAAACCCCCACCAACCCGGTTTTGGTACCGCGTAGGTGAAAACACCGTTTGCATCGGCCTTGATGACCTGCGTCACCATGTAATCGTTCAGGGCTTTATACGTCTTCCCTCCGCTGCCATTATAATGTTCAACCTCCACTTCGGTGAAGGGAACGGGCTTGCCGTTTACTTTTACGATTCCTTGAAAAACATTACCGGCATACGCCCCGTAAGGTCGTGTCAGGGGTACGATTTCCGTTTTCAGCCCTATTTCCTCCTCCCAGCCTGTTTCGAGACCGAAAGCGCTGAGAACAACTTTGGTATAATGGATTATGTAACAATCCTCTGCGGGTTCCCAGTAGGGTTTCGGTTCCATATAGAAGGTATAGATACCGGGTCGTTCGATGCGATATGTGGTTTCCCACGATTTGCCGCCCATAATGGTGACCGGTTTGAGTGTCTTTAACAGATCCATTGTTTTTCCACTAGTCACTACACGGAATTTGGCAGGCTTCTCGAGATTCATGCCCGCATTTTCAAATGGATGGGCGAACATGAGCTTCATCTCCACTTTCGGATCATCAGCGGGCTCTATCATTTGTTTGGCGGGAATAACCATGCCGAAATGAGCATAAACAGCTGTCACAAAAAATATACATATGAAAACGTATATCATACTACCATAAATTAATCGTCGCATTGCAATTCCTCCTTCATTTCATTATGGAATCTGTTAAAAAACGATACCGATCCGCACATAGATTTCATCGTTCGAATCGGCAGAAGTATTCTCTATATTTTAATGCAGCCGGTAATCCACAT
>JAFGQS010000169.1 GCA_016935565.1 Deltaproteobacteria bacterium | reverse complement strand
GTTTATCGGGCACCCCCGGGTGGTCTCGATAAAGTCCACCGGGCTATAGAGATTCTTGTCAATAATATCCCACCGGGGCGGTATCGCCTCGGACAAATTAAAGAGTTGCTCGGCCCTGTATTTCTGCTTCAGTTTTCCTTCCTTGAAGTCGGCTACCATCTGTGGCCAGACCCGCTCCCCTTCCCCTATGGCAACGGCGTCGCAATGTTCCAGGGCTTCTTCCGGAAGGGCAGACACGTGCATGCCGCCCATGACAACCGTCTTCCCTCGTCGCTTGAATTCATCGGCAATCTCATAGGCTCTGGTAGCGAGTGGCGTCATCACGCTAATCCCGATCAGATCGGCATCTTCGTTGAAATCCACCGGGTGAATTCGCTCGTCCACCATTGTGACTTCACAATCCGGGGGGGTGTACGCAGCCATGGTGGGCAGCCCCAAAAAGGGCAGTTTAAAGAAGAAATCGGCACCCAAGATTTTTTTTAAACCAATGGGAGAGATCAACAATATTTTCAGCGACATTTACACAATCCTGTTCTCAGTTCAGGCTCGTCCGTGGACAGCCACTTTATTAAAAACGTTCTTTTTGTGAGCGAAGTATAGGTGATTGCCTCGTATGTGTCAACGAGCAATTCGGCATACGACAGGGTTCCGATAGTGTTCTAGGAAGCTTCCCGGTAAAATCCACGGCACTGATGACTGCCTTGTTAGAATTTCGCATTCCTATGCTGAATATCCTGCAATGGATTTGTTCCGTCGAGCCCTTCAGGAACCGGCATTCCCAACAGAAAGGTTACCATTGGAACAAGATCCAGCGTCGATGCAGTTTCAGTCACAACATGGCGACCGGAGATAATGGATAACAGACCGGGACCGGCCACCCAGAATGAAACGATGCTGTCGTCAGGATAGTAACTGCCATGGTGTGCATATTTATCTAGATCACACTCATAGTAGCATCCCTTTTTGTTGATGAGCTTAATATCGGGCGCTGTCTCACTCGTATATTGATATTCAAGACCCCGGATTACATGTTCTTTCAGCACAAATTGATCCGGCAGTTCATTCAGCGGACGCAGTGCACGAAGAAAATCATCATTGTCTCTTTCACTGTTCATATAGATGCCCCAATCAAACAACCACCACAGACCGTGTTCTGCTGTTCCTTCATTCCGTTCACCGGGGTACTGGCGAATTACCAGAGCATTCAAGGGCTCCCGTATACCGGGGTTGTCGAGTACACGATCCACTGCCGGCTTGACATCTGCCAGCAATCGAGGAGGGTCCATCCACTTTCCGGTCAGTCTGTTTTTGAGATAAATCTCTTTGGTGCATGCGCCGGGCATTATCACTGCCTCCGCCTGGCTGTTTGTCGTTTCGCCATAAGGAAGTTTGAACTCCCCCCGAAGACTTCTATCAACCAATTTATCAGAAATGTGCTTCTCAATTTTTGTGAAACCATGCTCTGAGATAAGAAAAAAAATAGTATTCTTATAGCATCCGGCCTTTTTCAAGGCTTGAATCAACCTTCCTATCAAAGGATCAAGCACTTTTTGAGTGTAATACCTCTGAATTTCGTTCATCGAGGCATTTCTCTCTTTCAAATCCCGGGGTGGATAGTGGGAAAAGAGGTCAATCCCTAACAATTGTATAACCATCACATCGGGAATCCGGTGATGCTTTTCTAACACACCGGCAAGGCTTTTGTTATATGATAGCACGTGTCCTGTGAGGAAGGCACTGACTGTTTTTTCATCAACATATTTGCTGTCCGGAATCCATATTCCCTTATGAATGAATCCGAGGACTGAGGCGTTACCCCAGAAAAAAGCACCTGATTTCAATGACCAATCTGCTCCTTTGGTGACCATAAGCATGCTCGTCATTGACTGTCTGCCCGTTTTTTTCGTGTAATCGAACAGGGTTTCAACGCCTCTTTTTCCCAGTATACGGTTAATCCGCTGCTGGAAATAGGAGATCATCGTGCGTACTTTGTGTGTCCTTCTATTGAACCAGATAGTGGATACGACTCCCGTTCTCTGAGGGTAGCGCCCCGTATACATGGAGGCTATCGCAGGAACGGAGGCCGCCGGAATGGTGGTAAGAACATCGGGTATATAGATATATGCATGATCATTGCGGGAACCCTTGATCAATTCCTGAAAATGGGGCAATCCTTCAAGTGATTCATCCAGGATGCCTTTCTTCATCCCGTGGAATTCGATGATCACTATTTTCGGTTCAGCGCCGACGGCAGAACCTGTGGTTGCAACTATCACGAGACAGAGAAAAGCACCCATGATGATCTGCATCACACACAGTCTCCATCTATCATCCAACCACCACTTCATTGTCATACATTCACTCCATTATTATAAAACTACAGTGCCTTTCTGGCCAGTGTCGTCTTGCTTACCCCGGGTAACAGAATCTTCCCGCCCGATATACGATAGAGGGTTTCCGCAAGGTTCCCAAAGCTTATCGAAGACCAGCGGGCAAGTCTCCCTGAGGAGAGCGTATACCCCCCGATCATGGTTTTAATACCGTAAAAGTTGCTGAGGTGTAAGAGTTTTGTTATCGTACGAGGTGAAAAATCATACAGATGATACGGGGCATGGTACAGATCCAAATGTTTGCTGAGAGGCCCGAGTATTCTGACAATCGGTGTCGTATGAGGCCAGCGCAGCATGATACGGCCGCCGGGCTTGAGAACAGCATGAACCGCTTTCAACAATGAGAGCGGATCATGAACATGTTCGATCACGTAAAAAAGCGTCACCACATCGTATGAGTTTTCCCGTATGTTACAGCGCTCAAGCGGTTCTGAATAGACATCAATCTGCCATGTTTCTTTGATATATTGTCTGCCCGTCTGCGATATCTCGACCCCCTCTACCTGCCATCCGCGATTTTTCATTTCGTTGAGAAAAAAGCCGTAGCCACAGCCGATATCAAGCAGTTTCCCATTGGAAATCCCGGTTTTCGATTCAACAAGATCGGCAGATGTGCTGTTGATGAGTTTCATCATCGACTCCCATTCGGCGATTTCCTCATTCTTTGTGGGCAAATAATCCGTGTAGTTTTCTATTAATTCCTGGGACGTCGGTTTTGGATAGAGAGATACAAGGCCACACCCCAGGCATTGTTTGTAATACCAGCGATCCCTCCGATGAATGGTTCGAAAGTCGGAAGCATGACAGAGCATGCAGTTATCGATACTGTGCTCGGACATATGAATCCTTAATCGTCGTTCCCTTCAGCAATACGTTTCAGATTATCGAGAAACGCTTCGACCATGATGTTGTGTTTCAGCCTGACTTTCAAACTCCAGAATATGTTTCTGATCACGCCCTTCGGTTGAACAATAATCGTTTGAGTTGCCCGCGTATGGTCACCCTCATTTTCGAGTTCCCAGAATTCTATTCCACCCGAGAAAAAACCGTTCAGAAACCGAAGCCTGATTTTACTGTCAGGAACCACTTCCTCAACTTGAGATCTCCACTCGAGTTTGAATATGTGTTCTATGTTTGTTCGCACGATCGTACCGGTCTGATACGGTAATGGTGGCTCATACGCTACGATGGTTCCCGGGGGACAGATTTTTTTATATGATTCTTCCTGTGTCAGAATCTGAAATATGCGGCTCGTATCAGCCTTGATCAACCGGCTGTGCTGATTGATTTCTCCCCTATACCCCTGATAATCAAGCGCCTTGATCGTATATTTTGTTGAACACCCTTGGGAAATAATCAGAAACAACGGTATGGCAACAACAAGAAACTTCTTCATGGCCCGGGTTAATTGCATTTCATCAACCTTTCACAGTCTTTTTTATGATCAATTGAACCTCTTAAACGGATTTCAGATGTTGACACGCGACCGTCATCATAACTTTATCGATTTTATGCCGATTGAGAAGATACAAAAACGCCAACAATCCCTCCGCATGTGTCCACTCAAAGGGGCATGCCGCATCATACAAGATCACTCCGACAATGAGCCGGAAAACCAATCTTGTAAATTGAGTTTGACATTTTTTTATGCTACTTATAGAAACTTGCCTTACAAAGTTTTGCAGATACAACAATCATAACACACTGTAAAGATTTTTTTGCCACCGGATGATATGTGCACACAGGGAAGAGGATGATTTTGTATTTGAGGTGAGTTGAGTAAACTGAGAACAGGACGGAAATCGTGAAAACCATTTTTTATTGGGTCTTGTATCCTCTGATACGTCCCTTTTATCTGATTTTCATTATACTTGATACGTTGATCCTGGGTTTGATTGTCATCATGCTGTCGGTATTTGACAGAAAGGGAAACCTTGTTCACTACATCGGTAAGTTCTGGTCTCTTCTCAACATCTACATTTCCGGTACACGGTTAAAGATTATCGGAAAAGAAAAAATAGATAAAAAACGCAGTTACATCGTCATGACAAATCATCAGAGTTTGTTTGACGTCTGGGCACTGATAGGAAAAATACCACTCCAGATCCGATGGATTGTCAAAAAAGAAATACGGAAGATGCCTGTCTTCGGTTATGCACTCGAAAGGATGGGACACATCTACATCGACCGACAGGACCGGGAAAACGCATATATGGGACTGAATGCAGCAGCTCGAAAGATAAGAGAGGGCACATCTGTCATCATTTTTCCGGAAGGCACCAGAAGCCCCGACGGCAAACTCCTGAAATTCCGTTTGGGTGGAGCGAGCCTTGCTCTCAGGGCCGGTGTTCAAATATTACCAGTAACCGTTAACGGCGGGCGATTTGTTCTCCCCAAAAAAACGCTGGCCCTCATGCCCGGCAAGATTGGAATTATCGTTGGCGACCCCATCGACCCCGGGCAGTTTAATGAAGACAACAAGGCTGAATTAATGAGCACGGTAAAATCGGTCATAGAAAAAAATCTGGATCTTGAATACGGAAAGCTCACATGATAACGTCTGACTGCCTATGAAAACGGTACCATGAGAAAGGAAAATGAGAAGTCACAAACTCGATAGTTCAATTTCGTATTATGCTATATTCTTAACGGTCAGGTATCTACCGCCCTGGCTGTGCTACTGGTTAGGGAAAATCGTTGTGTCGCTCATTTATGCATTTTCTCACAAAGACCGTGAAGGATTGGCTTATAATCTTTCTCTTGTCATGGACAGGCCGATTAATGATTCTCTCATCAGAAAAACAGTCCGTCAAACATTTACAAACTATGGACGGTATCTTGTGGATTTCTTCCTTATCCCTCAGCTTCCTTTTTACAAGATGAAAAGATATTTCCCTGATATCAGAGGTGAAGATATCCTGAAAAGAGCTCTCAACCGGGGGAAAGGGGTAATTCTCATATCTGCCCACCTTGGAAATTGGGAAATCGGTGGAAGCCTCCTTCATTTCTTACAATATCCCTTTACAATGGTTGCCATGCCTCACAACTCCACTACGACAAACGCACTGGTAAATCATCTCCGCCAGGTAAAAGGAATCAGTATCATTGAAATGGACCCTCGGTCACCGTTTTCCAGCATTGAAATCCTGCATCACCTTCGTAACAAAAGAATCGTAGCCATGATGGGTGACAAAGACTTTTCCGGACGAGGTCGGCCAACTACCTTTTTCGGCAGGAAAGTCATCTTCCCCGTCGGTCCCGTTATGATGGCAATGAAATCAGGGGCTGACCTTATTCCCGTATTTGTCCTCAAACGACCGGACGGCAGATATGTGGGAATCCTGGAAGAAGCGATACCATTGGATACTCACGGCGACTGGGATGAGGCCATTGATAAAAACCTCAACAAAACTGCCCGAATTTTTGAAAAATATATCAGATCCAATCCTGATCAGTGGTACTGTCCTGATCCCATTTCCGAAAGGATGCCGTAATGAAAGGCTTGATATGAAAAAAAGATCCATTACAAATCTTGTTATCATCATCGTCTTCTGTTTCACATCGCAGTATCCACAATTGGTTTGGTCCTCCGATACCGATCATCAATCGGAATCGGAATTGAAATGGCTCCTGGAACAAATGAAAGAAAGGGAAAAAACCCTCACATCGCTGGCGGCGAACTTCATGCAAACAAAAAAAACCCGTTTGCTGCGGGAGCCGCTACAGTCAAAAGGACAGATCTATTATGATTCGACCGGCAAGATGCTCTTTAAGGTCACCAGTCCGTCATCGGTGTTGGTACTCATAAAAAATGGTTTGATACTTACCTATTACCCTGATCTCTCGAGAGCGGAGGAACGATATTTCGGAAGCAATATCATCAGGAGATATTTCGGCATCGGCATGTCAATTGATGAACTCCGAGAACAATATAAAATAGAGCTTGTTTCTAAAACACCGGGGAATGGTTATCGGCTGAAATTAACACCTGTGACGGAAACAATTGCGAAACGAATCGATACGATAGAGATTGAAATAAAACCGATACAATGGCTCCCGGAATATATTTTTTTTAAGGAAAAAGGTGGGGATTCTACTGCAATACACCTTCAATTCACGTCCATTAACAAGCCCTTACCTGAAAATATTTTTACGATTACCATCCCGAAAGATCAAAGAGAGGAACTCTAGTGGCCAATAAACCTGTTTTTTTATACCCCAGCCAGGGATCTCAACACGTTGGCATGGGCCTGGATTTATATGAAACTTACAGGGAAGCACGGAGAGTCTTTGACCAGGCTGACTACTATTTGGGGTTTCCTTTCAGCCGGCTCTGTTTTGAAGGACCAGAAGAAGAATTGAACCACGATCTGATTGCTCAACTTGCCGTCTATACGGTCAGTTGTGCACTTACTGATATTCTGATGAATCATAATATTCTCCCGGGAGCAGTTGCAGGTTACAGTTCCGGTTTTTACGCCGCTGCCTACGCGGCAGGCTGTTGTGATTTCACGTATGGTCTGCATCTTGTAAAGAAAGCGGGTGAAATCCTTCTTGATGAAGGGACAAAATTTTCGGGAAGTATGGCGGTCATTTTTGGCCTTTCACAGGAAAAAGTAAAATCGATCTGTCAGCGAGTGGGGAACGTGGACGTTGCAATTATGAATACACCTCGTCAAATAGTAATTTCCGGTGATCAATCCTTTGTAAGGAAAGCAATGGATGTTTCATTACATGAAGAAGCCTTGGATGCATATCATTTACATGCTGCAACAGCCTATCATTCGATGTTCATGAAAGGAAGCAGTACCCGTTTTCTCAAAGAGATAGATGAATCTTGTCTGAAAGACCCCGACGTACCTCTTATATCTTACTCATCCCTCGATTTCCTGCCGAGCAAAGATGCTGTGAAGGCGATCATGGCCGAACAGTTACACCGGCCTGTTCTGTGGATTGATGTGATCAAGAAACTTTATAACGGCAAAAACAACCTTTTCATCGAGGTCGGACCCGGCGCTGTACTTTTTCGAACCGTACGATGGATAGACAGACACATCGAAATTATGGTAACCGCCAAGCGGGAAAACGTGCTGAAGGTTATTGAAAGACAGGGAGAGCGGCAATGAGACAAGAACGTTTCGGGACATACAAAACGAAAAGAAAGCAACTCATTGTTACGAAGTGCTATTCCTGTCGCCCTTTATGTCATTGTAATACGTGAAGGATGATAATCATGTCTGATTCTATTCTTTATGACATTTCGATTATTGAACATATTCTACCCCACAGGAGCCCTTTTTTATTTGTGGACAGAGTAACCGTTTTCATCGTGGGAGATAAAATCATAACGGAAAAAGATCTCGGACAGAAAGACCCCTGTTTCAGTGGTCATTTCCCCGGGAATCCCATCATGCCCGGCGTTCTTGTTTCAGAAGCACTGGCACAGACAAGCGGACTTCTTTTAGGACTTACATGGAAGAAAGAGAAGAAATTCTCGAGTCAGGAAAAGATGAACCTTTATCTTGCCGCAATTAACATCAAATTTCTCACACCGGCCAAACCGGGAGAGACACTCCGTCTGAAATCACATCTGAAAAAAGAATTTGGCAGCCTGTTTTTATTTGATGTCTCGGCATTCGTCGAAGACAGGGCAATCGCCGAGGGCACACTGACCCTGGCTGAAGAAAAATGAGTTGAGACCTTTGAGTCGGGGTTTCAGGGGCATTCCCCTAAAGTGAACCCTTTTCCAAAGGTTTCGAGTTCTCGTTGCCGGTTATGTTAAGGACCGAACTTTTGTATTCTAGAATTCCCCGAATCTGCTACAAAAACATTGCCTGCAGCATCCGTACAGAGACCGTATGGTTTGATGAATTGGGCGTTGTTGCTGCCGGCACCGCCAAATGATCTGAAGATCCCCCCTGTTGGACTCACTTCCCAAAAATTATGGCTGGCTCCATCAAGAACAAAGAGATTACCTGAGTTTTTATCAACTGCCACATCGATAGGATAAACAAATCTACTATCCGTGATTGCAATTAAGAATCTTCCGCTTGAATCGAATTTTTGTACCCGTCTCATTTTGCTGTCCGCCACATAAACGTTCCCCTGATCATCAACCGTTATACCCATCGGAACAACAAAGCTCCCATTATCTTTACCGGGGCGACCCCAGGTTTGAAGGTATTGTCCCTCATTGTCAAAGACCTGTATTCTGTGCATTTTGGCATCAGTCGTGTAAACTCTTCCTTCAGGACCAGTGGCGATACCACTCAAGAAAGCGAATTCCCCATTACCTTTTCCTTTGCGTCCCCATTGAAGAATAAATTTTCCCGTAGAATCGAATTTCTGGACTCTGAAATTATATGTGTCAGCCACATACACATTACCCTGACCATCAACGGCCACATCATAAGGAACGATGAGATCACCCTGCCCTGTCCCCTTTTGACCCCAGCTCCGCACATAGGTTCCATTCACGTCAAACATCTGTATTCGATTATTATACGTATCTGCCACATAGACGATTCCTGCTGCATCAGCCGCAATACCATAGGGAAGGTAAAAATCACCGGTGCCCGTACCCTTGCGACCCCAGGTTCGTTCAAAGCGAATTCCGCTACTCGCTGCCGATACAGAATAATCGACAGTTTTCATAGGAGCCTTCTTGAGAGAAACCACACGGTGACTGAGGGCAACTTTCTGTTTCGGTTCCTCTTTCGTGACTTTCGCAAAAGAAAGCTTTTCCTGAACCTCAGTTACTGTAATGAAGCCAATTTGCGTCTTTTCTCTCCCCAATATGTCACCTGTAACGGGGTGTTTAATGAACGGACCCTCCTCGTAAACTTTAAACTGCATGCCCTTACTGACACCGGCCTTCTCTCCTATATCAAGGGTGACTTTCTTCCCTCTTAGCTGAATGATCAATCCTTCTATAGGAAATTGCTTTACAATTTCCGCGACAAAAGAAGGAATCTTTTTGAAAAGAGCGGCAGAAGTTCCGCCGGAGAGACGATCGGCAAACTTTATGGTAGCACTTTCCGTTTCGAGAATCTTAACGACCATATCCATACCTTGCGGATAACTGATCACTGCTCCGGTTACGATAAAGGTTGCACCAATTACTCTCCCCAATTGAACTGCTGTGTTGGCATCAATTAATCCCGAGACACCCAGTTGCTGTTCTTCAATCACTTTTTGCAGGGCCTGTCGTTCCACCACATCAAAACGACCCTCCTGAACAAAAGCAGCTGTTAATAACTGGGCCGCCATTTTACCTGATTCCTGACTTTTGGCCTTATCCCCCTGGGAATCCAGATCCACAATAGCTATCTTTGTTTTAGCGTCGGCATTCAGATAGGGAGCACATATGGTACTGAAAACCATTATTACGACAAGACACCATAATTTCTTATTCATACGTTGCATTGGCACTATTCTCCTTTATCTCATTGTCCGATGTTATCAACTGCCTAATTATAAAAAAGTTGCGGGCTATACGTTGCCGGAATTACCAGCTTGCTAAAGTCTTATCAAATGCATATCAAGATCTTAACCATATCCAAATACGGAAACGTTAACGACCTGTGGCACTGTACCATGTACTACCCGGATATCTGGCGAGTCGAGCACCGCGGGCATCATGTATGAGTTGAATCGTACTTGCCGCATTGGCATTTCCCATTGTTGCCGCTTCCTGCAAAAGCTGAAGAGCGGGATCTTCAATCAACGCCAGACACGCAGGAGCCCCGCCCACTGCCTTTTGTCGTGCAAAAGCCGGCAGTTTTGACATAAATCCTGCCATGGGATTGACTGATTCTCCGGTCTTTCTGACGAGAAGTTTCAGAAGACGTTCATCACTCATCCAGACACGATCATCGTGACTTAATGTTCCGCCGTTCATAACAATCTGTCGTTTTCGCTGCAGAATTGATCGCAGTCCATTAATAGCTGCCTTAGCAACTACCGGATTCAGACCTGTAAGATAATAGAGGACTGCCCCCAAATATTGCTCATTACCATCCTTCGTGAACGCCGCATCAAGAAACTTATCATTAATCTTTTGATTCCAGGATGTCTGAGGCATAGCCACCAACCGTGTCAACACTGCCAGATTTGATCCCGATAATCGGTTGGTCATCATATTGTATTGCTGCTTATAATAAATAGCCGACGCCCTGTTTTTTTCAAGATAATATTTCTGGGCGTGACTGAAATATAAAAAAAGAGGTGCATTATCGTTTGGATCGTTCTGCTGCTCTTTGGCCAGATCAATGACTTTGTCGTAATCGTTTTTATCAAAGGCTTTTAAAGTTGCCTCTTCCCATGCCAGTAAGGGTTGCTCTACCCACGTAACTTCTTCAGCGGAAACAACAAAAGTCAAACCGGCCAAGAGGATCGTAACAATGAACACGGGAAAAATCTTTTTATGATGTAATTTCATTGGTCAGTCTCCTTTTAAGATAGACAGTAGCAATACTGAGAGGTCCCTTTTTATATGACTGTGAATTATAGAAGTATGGTCGGTTGTTGTCAAATAATTTCAATATACTGTTTTCTCTTATATGAAATCCACCTGTTTACTCTCCATAGAAAGCATTTGAGTACGATTATGAGATTACACATAAAACGCAGGGGAGGAACAGCAATACCGTAGCGCTGATTATCAGGCATGATGTGCAATGAACGAATTCACATTGTCCAGCGAGCAATTAAAAATCGGCAAGTTATGTTTTTCATAAACAGCAGTGTACTTCAGTCCCCCGCCCGTTATGATACAAACAACCGTTTCGTCCTCTTTTACCATATTTCGATTCATCAATTGCTTAACCGCCGCCAATCCGACGGCAGATGCAGGTTGTCCGAAAATTCCATCTTCTGCAAGTTTTTTTTGCGCGTGAAGAATTTCGTCATCACTGACGGCAACAAAAATTCCATTCTGAATACGGAGTTTTCTTAAGACTTCATTTCCACTTGGTGGAAACGGATTTTCAATAGCATGGGCAATGGTTTCCGGATTGTCAACTCTTGATATTGTTTCTTTTTTTGCTGCATAGGCATTATATATTGGCGAACACCCGCTCGCCTGGGCACAAATCATTCTCGGCACTCTGTCGATGAATCCGCTCAGCTTAAATTCTTCGAATCCCTTCAAGATTCCCCGTATATTCCCGCCCGAACTGGTGGGTACGACGACATAGTCAGGAGTTTCAAAATTCATCTGCTCACAAATTTCGTATGCAATGGTCTTGGAACCTTCGACACGAAACGGAACATCTGAATTAATGAAGTAAATGCCGTTTTGTTTCCCGATATCAAGACTCCGAAAATAGATGTCTCCATAATCACCATCGACTGTTATTACCATGGGACCATACATAGAAATGGGATTCAGTTTTTCCATTGGAATGGTGGCACTCACGAGAATAACCGTCCGTAACCCCGCTTTACTTCCATATGCGGCTACAGAAGCCGCCATATTCCCCGATGAAACCGTCCCGATCCTTTCGTATCCGCAACGAATCGCGTGCTGGATTCCGAAAACTGTTCCCCTGTCCTTAAAGGACCATGTCGGATTTTGACTCTCATTTTTAAAGAATATCTTCTTTATGCCCAGTCCTGACGAAAGCTTTGGTGACGCTACTAAAGGAGTAAATCCCTCGCCAAGCGATAGTTGTTTATCGATGTGTACAAACGGCGAAAAATCGGCATATCGTTCCAGAATCGTTTGATTGAGGCTATTCCCTCCAGAAATCGTTCCCCGTTCTACCGTTTCTACTTCCAGGGGTTCATGACATTCATCACACCGTGGATGGACATGATCGGACGAATATATCTTATGGCAATATGTGCAGATAAAATGGATATCTTTCATGATTGTGGACGATATAAACAATTAAATGACGACTGCTTTTCTTATGCAGATGTTGGGGTCAGATAAATGATAACGGCGAAAGGCTAGGGGCTCAAGGAGGTATCGAATATCGTATTTATGAAATCGTGAACCTGGAACTTGATTCCTCGTGCCTTGTTCCTTTTGCCTTGGATCTTTACCTTTTATCAGCTCTTTACAACAAGAATCGGTTTATTAACACTCTTCACAAGTTTATACGAAACAGAGCCCAGTAACATTTTGTCAATATTACTTTTGCCATGAGACCCAACGACAATGACAGAAACATTTTCTTCATCAGCCACCCGAATTATTTCGTTGTACGGTCCCCCTTTTTCAACCCGTAACGTAACCTTGAGATCAACGTCTTTCAGTTCTTTCATAATAGGGTTCATCTCGGTTTTTGCTTTCTTCTCCATATCTATCATAATATGGGGAAGATCTTTTTTAGAAAACCGTGCCAGATCATTGAGACCTCTTCTGTCAATAACATGGAGCAGAACCACTTCTTTCGCACCGGCACCTTTTAACTTTTTAACAAATTCCAAAGCTTTCATGGTCTCATCTGAAAAGTCCGTGGGATATAAAATTTTCTCAAACATTGCCGTCACCCCCACAATCCGGAATTACATTATTTTCCGATCTCTTCGATATTCTTGCAATTCTCTCGTATTCAGTTTCTTTAATCAAGGATAAACTTCATGCAATCGGGCAATGTAATTCAAGTCAATAGTATTTGAACACAGCATTTGCAGTAGCTACCTGAATCACATTCCGGATTAGACATCATTGTTTGTCAGTTCCTTTGTCAGCTCCTTTGTCACCTCCGAAAGGCCACTTCACCCCCTCGGGTAATTTATCCTTAAAATTTTTGGGGAAGTTATCAAAGAAAGATCCCTTTTTCTCACCTTCATCCGAACCTGTTGTCTTTTCACCGGACGGAGGCTTATCACCAAAGAGCTCGATCATATTTGCAACTTTCTTGTATCCGGGAGGCACCGTGAAGAGCTTTGCCGGTTGTCCTCCCGTTTTTATGTTGCGCAATTCAGTGATATGTCCGTCTGTGCTTTGTGTTCGTATCGGCAGGTCCAGTCTGTTTGACACCCATATGATAGACTCACTTTTTCTCGAAATACCAAAAAATTTGACAGTTGTTACCACGCTCTTTTTAGTACACTTGAAACCATTGACCGTTTCCGTTCCCAGAATCTTCTGATCTTGTTCCATGTACTGCTTCAGTGCCTTCTGCATCTCCGCTTCATCAAGAGGCCTTTCCAAATATTTTTTTGCCTCCGGATTCAGCATCCAGTGTATATTACTGTCTCTGCGGAAAATATTGACCATCGTCCCCTCACCCTGAGGAGAGAGGAAGTCCATCCTGATCTTCTGGGGTGTCATATAAATCTTGCCGGCACCCTGGACCTTTCCGTTTGGATCGATACTCACTTGCTCAGCAGAAAAGCTTGTAATCTTGGCACCGTATCCGCAGGTCGCCCAGCCGGCAACAATAACTGCTATCACGAGGATTATAATGAAACGTTTCTTTCTTACTAAATGCTTTCTATTCATTACCAATGCCCTCCGTATCTTGCTTTGATATAAAACTATTATCTGCCCGATATAAACTGCCACCCGGCAAATAAATCACCTAAGAAAAGTAAACGCAATTCTCCCGCCTTTTTTTATTTATGACCGATTTTTTACATAGATCAGCCATAAATCAATTCTTTAATATAAAAGAAAAGAATCACGCCGGTAAAAGCAAGTTTGAGACCTGTACCTACCATTATTCCGACAAAGACGCCCCACCCGGCTCTCAACGCTTCTTTGCCTCCTTTACGGGCAATGAGTTCGCCGACCGATGCTCCGACAAATGCACCGACGAATAAACCCCACGGCGGGAAGAAGAAAACACCTGCCAGCATTCCGATTAGTGACCCTGCCACGCCCGTCTTTGAAGCACCGTATTTTTTCGCTCCGCCTGCCGGCACGACATAGTCCAGAACGACCACCACAACAGTCAAAACTCCCATAACGATTAAAAAGGTGACACTGAATGCTTCCCAGTTCTTAGCATAGGAAAGAACTAAGAGGGCGACAAAACTTATGGGAGGTCCCGGAATAACCGGAAAGAGACAACCGATAATCCCCAACAGGGCGAGGAACAAACCGAGAATAATTAATGCAACTGTCAAAGCAGTACCCATGTTTCATCATCCCGAGTGTCGGCTTTTTGTGATGTACAACACTCGTTGTAATAAAGTAAATATGAAATAATCGCTGAGTAATAAATCTTTCGCGTTCCAAAGCCAGTAACGAATCGGAATTGTATGGCGTAACGGCCGTTCACCGATGTAAGATAACCGGCATGTTGTCAAATGTACGCTGCCAAAATTTACAATACACGTTTACCGTACCCACTGCAAGAGCACATTTTTAAATCATTTCATGATACGCGAGGCTTTTCGCCCTTTAATAGATGGGTAAACAGATATTTCTGAGAAATGAGTTTTCCTTGCCCGGCAATAGAATGCAAAACTTTCTCCGACATTGAGTGCTTCGTGGCTACAAAATATCTATTTTTTTATTCCAGCGGTCATGAAAAAGGAAAGACGAATATACCCGGCACAGTGACAAGACATTATTTTTTCCCTCTTTATCATTCCGCCGCTTTTTGCCATAATGACATACACGAAAGTAAACTACGCTGATTCTTTTGAAAGTCACCCTTCTATTGAAGGGAATTACCATCAATGGAGAGGTACCATGCGCATTTACGCTGTTGCTGATCTTCACGGACGAACGGATCGGATAAACCTCATCAAAAATAAAGTATCAGAACTCAATCCCGATATTGTTGTCATAGCCGGAGACATCACCAACTACTCAAATCCCGGTCCCATTATTTCACAGATAAATGAGCTTCCCATCCCTGTCATGGCAATCCGCGGCAACACCGATCGGCCAAAGGTCGAAGACATGTTAAAACGATGTTCGAATATTACTGCTCTCCATCTTAATGAAATCATCATGGATGGTATTCCCTTTATCGGAGCGAGTGGAACGGTTCCTATCCCGTTCAGTTCGAGATTGCGCTTCAGAGAAAGACGCTTTCATGAACAACTTGAGCTTCTTATTAACAGGCAATCGGTGCTGGTTGTTCATCCACCACCGTGGGGTTTGCTGGATGAAGCGTTCGGCAGGTTCCACGCCGGATGTCGGAGACTACTGAAAACGGTGATGCGACGCCAACCGCGGTTGGTAATCTGCGGCCATATCCATGAAAGACCAGGGCTTGCGTTCATCAGAGAAACGCTTGTCGTAAATTGCAGCATGGGCCGAACGGGGAACGGTGCCCTGATTGATCTTGATACCGCCCACACAACGAACGCATTGATGATATAGCACTGGGTTATCGAAAAACAGAATCGGAGCGGTTGTTACTCATCCTCTATTTCCGCCGTGGCAGACGGGTTAAACGGATTCGTTCTCATGGCAAGCGAAAAGAGGTATGGATACTTTATTCGTAAATGATTCATATAATCCAGCCACTCCGAAGTGAGGTGAATATATGCCCTTCGGATATCGTTTGCAAGATGTTTTAAGTCGCTTTCAGATAGTTCTTTAATATCGGTTCTGCTCTCAAGCTCCTCAGTCAGGTGAAAGACAGACCAGAGAAGATCTGAAAACGTATCGTGTTCCAATAAACTGGAATTTTGCAGCAGATTCAACAGAAAAGGCCTCTTTCCGACAAGAAAGTCCCTGAGCTTTTCTAAGTCGCCTTTCTGACTGTCAATATCATAATCATATTCTTTACATTTCCTGCTTGCATTGATAAATTTTTCTTCGGTCCACTTATGGCAGGCAATAAGGTCTTCCCTCATTTTTTCGGCATTACAATCAAAATCGGAAAAGAATCTTAAGAGGCTGTTGCCCACCTCGCTGAAGAAAGCCCCGATAATCATATTGAGTTTATTCAGTTTATCTTTTTTGTCTCTATAGTCTAACAGCTCATGAATGATCATGGTGACAAGCCATACTTCGATGAATACGAAGGCTATATCGCCTACCAGAAATATGAAAAGGTGGTGGGGATCTCTGAAAAGGATAAAATGGATGGTATAAAAAATTACGGAGAGTATGATCAACAAAATACCCCAGAATATTTTCCACAGGTCGAGCTTCATATCTGTATCCTCCTCATAAACGACATGGCGGTAAAAACTGGTAGTGGTGACACCACTAACAAAGCATTTTCCAATCCTCAAACATCCTCTCAGGTGTTTACGACTATAGAAACTATCCCACAGGGTGCTGATAAGTCGTCTTTCTATTAACTGTTGAAGGCATCCAGCAATTCACGGACGGCAGAATGATCTGCCGTCTATGAATTATCCATTACAAAAATCGTTTAATTCTGTATTGATAATAGTGTCAACTCTTCCACAATCCATGTATATTGCAGTATTCACGGATCGTGATTTTGCCTCCTTCGATATGAAATTCCGCCTCAGGTGCGTCACCCGGTTTGAGAAATTGCCGATAGGCCTTTCCTTCGGTCATGACTTCGATCCACTCGATGTAATGCTTTTCCTCCATGGGATGGGAAACACCTCCCACCTTTGCCTTTATAACACCGGCAGACGTCTCGGCTACCGGCACATGTTTCTCCTGAGCGGCATCGACGGTATTTTCTTTAAACAGCCTCATCGGCTTGTTGCAGCAGACAAGCTCTCCTTTTCCTTCGTGAAGAATCTCAACAATGTTTCCGCATACTTCACACTTATAAATCTGAAGCCTTTCGGTCACTGTTCTTCCTCCTATGCATATTTTTGCCTGATTTGTGAGAGTAAATTGAAATGCCTTCGTTCTTCATTGATGATTTCTTCAATTGAACCATGCTCGCCAGCTGGGAGAAACCCTTTAATTTCGTGATAGTAGAGAATTGAATCCAGCTCTCGACGGATTGCAAAATCAATAGCCGCCAGTGTATCCGTAACCCTGATCAATTCCTTGTCCAGCGCTTCTTTCTTGAAAATTAAATTATTATCCGCATAATCACGGAGGTACGCCCCATATTCATCAGGATAATTCTCCGGTGGGTAATGGGTCTCAATTTTTGACAGCATGCCCTTGAAGATTGCTTTATGTTTGTCTTCTTCTTCTGCAAGATGTGAAAACATCTTTTTTGCCTCTTCATCCTTTGCCAGCTGAACGGCATAACGATAAAAGTTACTCCCATTTTCCTCGATTCTCATGGCAATTTCAAAAATGTCACTTGCTTCAAACAGACTGCCCATTGTAATCTCCTTTCTCAATTTTCATAGTAATTCCAAAACATACCACCATATTTTCAAACAGGAACTGTCCGTTTATCTCTGTTTGGGTGGTCTTACCATCCCGCACATGCAAATTTATACCGTATTATATCTAATATAAACCTGAAAAATTCTCTGTCAAATCCATACCCGGATGAACGGCCGTCACTATATGCCGTATCATCGAGAAGCTCAAAATTCAGTTATGAATGAACCCGTTCCAAGGCCCATGCTGAGATTCATACAAACATCAATAGATAGAATCGATGATACAAAACCATACCGGTAATGTATAACTGATCGAGATAGCATCGTTTATAATTGAAGATATAAGGTATACTATCACAAATCACACGAATAAGTATATTATAGAAAGATTTTTTATGATCAAAGCATATAAACAACAGGTAAAGTTGTAATGAAGCGCAAACCGCGAATCAACACCACACCTGTTGTCGTACCGTCGTCATAATGAACGTTTTATCATCTTTTCTCTGAGTTTTTGCGCCGGAAAAGATCCACCGTGTGCCGGAAATATTTTTATTACGCCCCGATCAAGGAGGTTCTTCCAGCTTTCAAGGAGATTGTCGGCATTATCGGCAAAGGGTGGAAAAATGGGGCCGAGACTAAAGGGTAAATAATTGATTGCCAGGTCACCAACAAATGCTTCTCCTGTTGATAACACAATCGAGAGAGATCCCTCCGTATGGCCTGGGGTTGGAATGATGCTGCCGGAAATTCCAAATGGTTCAAGGGACATTTCTCCCGTGACAGTTATTTCCGCTTCAACCGGTGAAAAGCTGAAGAATTGAGGATGGATTCTCAACATCATATTTCCCACCATCATAAGACTCTTGCCGGTCATATTTGTACCTGCCGGTAGAACCACTTCACCGCTTTTCAGTAGATGAGCCTCTTTTTGATGAACGGCTACAGGGCATTGACAGGCCTCTTTCAATGCTCTCAGGCTTCCCACATGATCGTAATGAACATGGGTTATGACAATAAGACCGATTGCCGAACAATCGAAACCCAGCCTGTTAAGGGCGTCAATACATTGTTTCTCCCTACCGACGGTGCCGGCATCGACCAGAATGCACTGCCGATTATTTGTAATGAGATATGAATTGCATATCCCAAGGGGAATCCTGTAATATCGAGGCATGACAATCTCTTTCGGAAACGATAACGTGGCCGATTATAAAAAAGCCGTTGAAAAATGCTGAGACTAAATTGTTCAAAGCGGATTGTGACAGCTAACCACCTGACCATTCTTCTGCAAAAGAAGACTTCAACCATGTAGGAATGATATTGGTTTCAAGACAATCTCTGAGTTGCTCACAAACCATAAGATCCGTTGGAAATGCCATGGATTCCGGAATGGCATTGATGGGGAAAAAACATACATCGCTCGCATCGGTGCCTGCTTTCATCTCTCCCCCCATGCGTGTGCCCCAAAACCAGATTCCCACTGTCTGCCTGTTCAAATCATGAAAATTTGAATGAACTGCAAATACAGGCCCAACGGCTACTTCCAGACCCGTTTCTTCTTCACATTCGCGTTTTGCTGCAACGCGAACATCTTCATCCCATTCTACATGTCCGCAGGGAATGCACCACATTCCGTCATATGAACCGATTCGTTTCACCAGAAGAATCTCATTCTTTTCAACAACAAGAACGGCAACACCGACTGTTGGATTTTGATAATGAAACAGGCGGCATTGATCGCAATACATGCGTTCTCTTCCGTCATCTTTTTTTATGCGCAGGGAAGTTCCGCAAGAAGGACAAAAACTGAGGTTCATAAATTGCCACCACACCCGTCCAGGAGGCTATCCGAGAATAATTTCGTCGCGAGGGCAAGCTAAAATTTCTCGGGCAAGGCGGCGAGGCCAAAAGCACCGGAAGCATAGCTGTTCCTAAGGTGAGGAGGTTTTGGCCTTGCTAACGCAGTACGTGGAATTTGCAGCCGCCTGCAGCAGAAGGGTATTTTCGGACAGCCTCCTGGCATATGATAATGCTTTGTTAAAAAGTATCAGAAGAGGACATCTCTCGTCTCTACTTTGTTATTCTTATCAGCATGAAAAAGACGATAACCGCGAATGCAGCGACAAGGGTAATAAAAGCAAGTCCGTACTGTGATACCTGATCTAATCCCTCATACCACATGACCAGCTGGTTGTAGTAGTCTAAGAAAAAATCTTTGATTTCGTCTACCATATGAATTTTCTATGCCTCGAATATGTCTTTCGGTTATCTCCTAAAATCACTCGTGAGGTCTTCGAATTTCTCAATACGTTATAACATACAAAATCGTTTTATTCTATTTGCCTATCACACCATGTTGTCTTTATGCAAATTTGTACAACAAAGAGAAATTGGCTGATCTTAGACGCATCAAAAAATGTTACAAGGTTGCTGTCAGCAACAAAAAATGTAAAATTATACCTCTATGTTTTGTCACAAACATAGAGTATTCACCATATTCAACGCATGTAACCCACCATTATCAAAAGAGATGTCTGCTCTGTCTCGACTAAACGTTTTTTCTCTCTCAAAATGGCATGAATCATGCTTTATAGAACAACGATATACGTAGATAGTATCGTTCTATTTCACTGCTTGAATATCAAGAAGCATATGAGGTGGTTCGTCTGGAAGACAAAACATCTACAATATCCCCTTCATAAATGAGTGATGATTATAAATTTATACAAAAGGCAAATGAGGATGAAGCAATGAAGGTCAACAGTCATGAAACAGTTCACGTTAACGAACAAAATCAAATCACAATTCTATGTAACCAGTGCGGTAATTTTAAAACGATAGATACTGACTTTTATAAGTTAATTGATGAGCCGCTTACCATTAAGATTACCTGCAATAAATGTGGCCACAATTTTAAAATTTTTATAAATTTCAGGAAAACGTATCGTAAGGCAACCAATCTTTCCGGAATTTGTTACCCTATAAGTCGCACCGGTCCTCGCAACACTATTGATTATATGAGGATCTCCAAAATAACTGTGGAAAACATTTCACGAACGGGAATGGGATTCACACTCAAGTCTCCTATCTACATCCAACTGGAAGATATTCTTGAAGTTAAAATAACACTTGATAATAAAAAAAGGACAAAAATTACCAAGCAGGTTATTGTTAGACGAATAAGCAACAACAGCATTGGTGCTGAATTTACTACTCCCGTGGATGAACGGTATAAAGACCTTGCATTTTATCTCATTCCGTAAACGTACCGATCACTGTTTTTATTTCCGTGCCGCTTCTTTCAAATCACGTGAGCGGTCTGATTTGATACGATACGTCTTGAGAATGCCGGCGTGACTTTCCTCAGCCTTTTTCCGGTCGAGAACAATTTGAAATTCCTTTTTATCTTTTAAGACAACAAAAGGTTCCTTTGAACTCGTAACACGATGATAAAAATCATTAAAGTCTATATATTCCCCCCCATTTACTTCTTCGATGATCCAGTTGGAAAGATTATGATATCCTTTGTTCACATCCGATGCGAGAACCCTCAGAACAACGACGATTTCCTTTTTTGTTTCCGTAGGCCAGTTGGACATCTCAGTGAGCAGGTTTTGCGGTGCCTTTGTTTGCCAGTACTTTCCCCATGATTTCAGCAGATCCTTTGTGAGTTGCGTGAACACGACACCTCCATAGATAAAATACCTCGGCAATTGATCATACTGTTCTGTTGGTACAAGCCGAAAATCACCCTTCTTTTTGGTCAACACAAATGTGACTTTTTTTCTTTCAGAATTACGCAACACGTCGACGTGTATTTTCTCTCCCACCTGGTGCATATCGACGTAGTATGTAAAAGCAGTGCGTTCTTTCTGTCGAAATTCAACCGTTCCGTCATCAGCTATGGCATGACCATCGACGGCCATTATAACATCCTTTTTTAAAATATGACCTTTCGCAGGTGAGCCGGGGAAAATATGCCTGACAAAAACTCCCGTTTGATTCTCAGACACACCGTATTCTCGTTTTAAATCGGGACTCTCCATATCCTTGAGGACAAGTCCTAATGACGGGAACCCGTCATATCGCCCATCGACGATATCGCTGAAGAAATGTTTTATTACAGGCACGGGAACCGTATATCCGATGTTGTCTCCCCCTTTGTACATCTGCATAACAACACCAACAATTCTGTTGTCTGCCAGTACCGGCCCTCCGCTATTACCCGGATTGATTGCCGCATCAATCTGCGCCGCAAGCAAATATTCGCTGCTATGAGCATAGTATCTGTGCTCAATACGCGAAATGACACCCTTCGTGACACTCAGATTATCGCCGCCTATAGGAAAACCGAAAACGAGGACTTCCTGCTGCATTCGCGGCAGTTCAGTAAATTCCAGGGGTGTAACTCCTGAAAAGAAGGCCGTATCCTTCACTGTCAGCAAAGCGAGATCTGCATCGTGAGAAATATTCAATACTTCTGCTCGATACCGCCGTGCCTGCCCGTACCGCCGAACCTCCACGAACGTCTTGTCCGCTACCACATGGGCATTTGTAAGAATTCTCTTACCTTTGATAATACAGCCGGATCCAACCCGCTGGTTAGTGTATGTATTCCATGGTCTGAAATAGTCCGGTTTGCTGAAAACGGTATCGATCTTAACAATAGCATCTTTTATTCGCTCTTCTTTCAACCATAAGCTATTTTCTGAACCGAGAACGGTACTTGCCATAACGAAGACACTCATAAGTATTATATGCAATTGAGCAAATAATTTTGAACGATCATGACGATGCTTTATTTTTTTCAAATGCATAATTTGACCCCTTTCATGTTCTATTCCATGAAGGTTATATTCGGCTATCCGGACCGGTCTACTCCGCCTTCTTTTACCACGAACTTCATTAATCGCTGATTATTCTCGGCAGTCCTATGACCTGCTATATGTCATGCCGTCTAATCAATCAACCGTTTCTCTCCTGTTATCGACAGTAAATCCTGAATGTTGCGGCTTGCCTCCAGGCATCCCAGGTATGTGCCCTCTGAATCCCGCAGAGCATAATACTCGATGAGCACCTTCTGTTTCTCCCCACCGGGACCGATGGGCAGATCAATCCAGAACCTGGCCTTGTTCCGCGTTCCCTCTTTCATCTCTTTCAGTATCGTTTCCACCTTATCGAGGCTCTTTCCGGGGTGGCAGTTCCGGACATCCCTTCCCACCACGGCAGTCGGTCTCTTGAAGATTCTCGTTGCATGGTTGTTCCATGCCAGCACCTTATCATCGGCATCAACAACAGAAAATTCGACGGGAATTGTTTCAAGAACTGCATCTAAAACCTTCTCGGGTAATGTACCAACCATCTTTAGTCCTCCCTTATAATGTAATTTTCCCCGGCAGGTTCGCCGGTCACGGTTAATGTTACTGTCGTGTCGGCTTTTTACTGCTAGGCCCTTTCCGATCGACTTTCCGTTGTCTTGTGCTCAGACATACCGCCCTCCTTGATTCATTAGAATATAAGAATAACAAAGGCCAGTTAAATTGTCACGCAATCGAAACGTACGTTCCCTCTGTTATCAGCAGGCCTTCCTCTTCCAGTTGCTTTACATTCCTTCTTACCGAAACGGCATCAAAGGGAACCATTGCCACTAATTCTGTAATCGTGAAACGCGACCGTGTCATCAGCATTCTCAATATCGCACCCCGTATCTGCCTGTTTGAACCTTCAAAGGGATCCTGTTTCTGATAGTGAGCGCTCTTTTTGCCCGGATTTTGAAATTGCTTTTTCAGGACAACGCCATAATCCATCAGTGCATTGTACCATCGTCTTGAGTTTTCCCTATCGAGGGTTTGTTCAACGAACGGCAGGATTTCTCCGTCTCGGACCTCAGTCCCGTCACTGAAAAAATGATGAATGAAAACAGTCCGTATGTTGGTCTCGACAAATACAACAGGCTGATTAAACGCAAAGGCACAGATTGCATGAGCGGTAGCGTTTCCGATACCCGGCAGCTTCCTGAGTGAACGCACGTCAGACGGGATTTCACCCTGAAATTCGGTTATTACCATTTCGGCAAGTTTTTTCAGGGATCGAGCCCGGCGGTTATATCCCAAGCCCTGCCAGACACTCAACACATCACGAAGTGACGCCCGGGCAAGTGTTTCCACATTGGGAAATGCGTGTATGAACTCCCGGTATTTTATAATGACCCGGGCAACCTGTGTCTGCTGGAGCATAATTTCAGACACAACGATCTCATAGGGCCTGTCGGTCTTCCTCCACGGCAGGTCCCGGCCATGATG